>JBBSDB010000075.1:0-12940 GCA_038249735.1 Burkholderiales bacterium | reverse complement strand
TCCCGCACCGCTTAGCGGCCCGCCCGCCGCGCCCCCCGCCAACCGCTTCCGCCGCCTGCTCCACCAGCAGGCCCCCGCCGTCGGGGGTGTGGGCAGCGCCAGCGGCTCGAGCCTGCTTCAGAAACGGCGTGAGGCCCTTGCCGTAGACCATTTCGTAGGCCAGCGCGCCGGGTGCGAACAGCCTGGCCGGTAGCGGCAGCGCGGCATCGGAGAGGCCGGTCGAGGTGGCGTTGATCACCACATCGAACACCTCGCCCGCCAGCGCATCAAAGCCGCCGGTTTGCAGCGCGACATAGGCGGCGAAATCGTGTTTCAGGCGGTGCGCGGTGTCGGCGGTTCGGTTGGCCACCGCCAGCAGGGCAGGGCCGCACGTTGCCAGTGGCAGGATCGCGCCACGCGTGGCGCCGCCCGCGCCGCAGATCAGCACCCGCTTGCCCGCCAGCGCCACGCCCAGGTTGTGCTCAATGTCGCGCGCCAGGCCCACGCCGTCGAAGTTTTCGGCCCAGATGCGATCGCCCTCGAACTTCAGCGCGTTGGCCGCGCCGGCCATTCGGGCGCGCTCCATCGGGTCGGTGGCGATGTCAAACGCCTGCAGCTTGAACGGCAGCGTGACGTTCACCCCGAGCCCGCCGTCACCCCTGAACGAGCGCACCGTGTCGGCAAAGCCGTCGAGCGGTGCTTCGATGGCCGTATATGCCAGGTTCTGACCGGTCGCCTCGGCAAAGAGGCGATGGATCAGAGGGGATTTGCTGTGGGCTATTGGGTGGCCAATGACGGCGTAGCGGTCGGTCATCTTGAGCAGGTGGGCAGGGGGCAGAGGGGCAAGGCGACATTGTCTCGCAGCGCGCACCCGCGAACTTGCCTACCATTCGGGCATGACCACATCACTCAAAATCGATTTTGTGTCCGACGTCACCTGCCCCTGGTGCGCCGTTGGACTGGGCGCGCTGGAGCAGGCCTTGGAGAATCTGCAAGGCACGGTAAGCACTGAGTTGCATTTCCAGCCCTTCGAGCTCAACCCCCAAATGCCGCCTGAGGGCCAGGACGCCAGCGAACACCTTACACAAAAGTACGGCTCCACCCCGGCGCAACAGGCGCAGATCCGTGAGACCATCCGCCAGCGCGGCGCCGAGGTGGGATTCACCTTCAAGACCGAAGGGCGTGGGCGCGTCTGGAACACCTTCGATGCCCACCGACTGCTGCACTGGGCCGACGCAGAGGGCGCGCCCGGCCAGCAGCACGCGTTGAAAAACGCCTTGCTGGCGGCCTGCCACACCCGTGCCGAAAACATGGCATCCACCGAGGTACTGGCGGCGGTGGCCGAATCGGTCGGGCTGGATGGCGTCCGCGCCAGGGCCATCCTGGCCAGCGACGAGTTCGCCGCCGAGGTCCGCGAGCGCGAGCAGTTCTGGACCAGCAGCGGCATCCACTCCGTGCCCGCCGTGATCATCAACGACCGCCATCTGATCTCCGGCGGCCAGCCGGCGGCGGTGTTCGAGCAGGCCTTGCGCCAGATCGCCGCTGCTTGACCAACTGCTGCGCTGGCAACTTCGCGAGTTAACTGACCAAGCCGTTCTCACCGATGAGGACTGCTGGGCTCCGGTGACTGACCAGCAGGCCCACAGCGGTTCTTCTGTGACATCTTGTTACTTGTGTGTCACTGCGCCTTGCGATCATGTTGGTCAGCACGCTATTTGAATCGTCTATTTGTGCAAAATTTCGCGTATCTGCGTCAAGCAGCGCGTGAAACATGTGCCCCACTGCTACCGTTGGATTGATAGGAAATTGCTTTCGGTTCGCCGTTCCTGCAAGAAGTCACCATATGAACACCCCCAGTTTGCAGGCCACCGCGGTCGTCGGTTTTAACTCGATCGCGTTCGTCGAACAGGTATTTGCACTTTATGAGGCGCGCCGGCTGCTGGTGACGGTGGCGAGCGAAGCGAAGGCCGAGAATTTGCCGGGCATCGTCATAGATCGCTGCATCGTTCCGGCGCAGCGCTCTGGCTGGTTTGCTGCTCAGCACGCCTTGATCCACGACGACCTGCCGGCGCAGGTCAGCTACACCTCGGGCACCGAGGGTCAGGCGAAAGGCATTCTCCTCACCTACGCCAACCTGGCTGACGCTGCCGAGCGAATCATCGAGCAAATGAAGATGACCGCAAACATCCGTGAATACGTGGGTGTACCGGCTACCTTCAGCTTCGGTATGGCGCGCTACCGGGCAATCAGTGCCGTGGGCGGGCGAGCCTACTTGCCTCCGCGCGGTTTCGATCCCCTGGAGCTTGCACGCATGCTCGCCGCCGGCGAAGTCAATGCGCTCTCGGCGGTGCCCACCTTGCTTCGCATTCTGCTGGCATCACCCAAAGTCATCGGTGAGGCGGGCAAACACCTGCGCTGGATGGAGATCGGCTCACAACATATGACCGCGGATGAAAAACGCCGCGTTCGAGAGCTTTTCCCCAACGCGCTGATCGTGCAGCACTACGGTCTGACCGAAGCCTCGCGCAGCACGTTTCTGCAGATTTCCGACGCATCAATGGATCTTCTGGGGTCCGTCGGCCGGCCCGTTGGACGTACCGAGGTGCAACTCAGCGCTGACGGTCGTATTCGGATCCGCGGACCGCATGTCGCAAGATCACGCATCGACGCCGACGGCCTGCATGATTTGCAAGACGCTGACGGCTGGCTGCAGACGAACGACCTGGGGCACTTGCGGGACGGCGAATTGTTTTTCGATGGTCGGGCTGACGATCTGATCAATTGCGGTGGCCTGAAGGTTGTACCTGACCTGCTCGAAGAGCGCATTCGCTCCCGTCTCGAAACGGGCGCGCAGATTGCGGTCGCAAAAGTGCCTGATGCTCAACGTGGAGATGGTGTGCTGGTCGCAGCGCAAACCGATCCATCCACTATTGGGCGGGTGCGAGCCGCAGCGGTGGCCGCGCTGCGAGAGATGGGGATCGACGCCGGCAGTTCGCTGCACATCATGGCGGTGGAAAACATCCCGGTCACAGGCACCGGCAAGGTGCAGCGAGGTGTGCTCGCCGCGCAGTTCGCTTCTCAGCAGCCCACGGGCCCCGCCGACAAGCAGGTTCCCAGCGGCGAGATCAGCGACGTGCTGGCTTTGTTCCGCTACGAATTTCCCGGTCAAGCCGTTCGACCAGACGACACCTTCGAGTCGCTGGGCGGGGACTCGCTGCATTACATCCAGTTCTCCCTGGGTTTCGAGCAGCGCTTTGGACCTTTGCCGACGGACTGGGAAAAGCTCAGCGCCTCAGCGTTGCAGCAGCATGTGGGCAAGAGCGGGAAGTCCATCTGGCGCCGGCTGGAGTCAGTCACCGTGGCGCGCGCCTTTTTCATGATCTGCATCGTGGCCTTGCACACAGATGCTTTCATCTACAGCCCGAATTGGGGCGCCGCCTACTTTCTGGTGATGCTCGCGGGCTACTCTGTTGCTCGCTTTCAATTGCCGGAGATCATCCGCACCGGCAGCGTTCGAACGCTGTTGGGAACGGTCAAGTACGTGGCCATACCGACGGTGCTCATGGTCGCCTTGTTGCAGGTCCTCACTCGGCGGTTTGAGATAACCCCGCTGCTGCTGATTTCCAATTTTCTCGATCCCCATACGCTAAAAGGATTTCTTTTTTACTTCATCGAGTTTTACATCCAAATTTTGTTGCTTGCCGCGCTGCTGTTTTCTTTCGCGAGAGTGCGGGAATCGTTCCGGGTGCGTCCGATGGTCAGTGCATTGGCTCTGCTTGTGGCCGTGATCGCTATCGATCGGAGTGTCGAGGCGATCTGGAATGGTGACTACAACTACCACCGGACTCCTTGGCACTATGCCTGGGCTTTTGCCCTCGGAATGGTGCTGGCCGCTGCGAAAGATCTGCGCACCCAGCTTTTGGCTCTGGCGGTATCGACCGTGGTAGTTTTGGAGTATTGGGGGCTGACTTCCGCTGCCTTCTACGTGGGGGGTGGCTGTGCGATCGTGTTGTTCGTGCGAGCCTTTGTCGTGCCTGCGCCAGCGAAGGTGCTGGCGGCCGAAATTGCCGGTGCTTCGATGTTCATCTATCTCAGCCACTATCAGATGATTTCCATCGTGACCAAAGTGTTCGGCGCAAACAGGCCGTGGATATCTTTGATCTCGGCCGTCATCGTGGGCATCGCTCTCACCCACCTTTACGCTTGGACTGAACGGCGATACGTGCGATTGCGAAGTTCGTTCCAGTGATTGAAATGCGAACTGCCGCTCACATTTTGGAGAGGCTATCTCATGCTGGAACAACGCTACCCAAGCCCGGTGGTCGGCCGGAAGGTGCCCCCTTCATGGTGACTGGTGAGCGCCTTGGCAATGCGGTGCCGACTCACTGTGGGCTTCGGCACCTTGCCCGGCAGGTGCTCGAACCAGCGGCGCACGTCGTCTTCCACGCACAGGCCGTGCATGTAGTTGTAGAGCGCCTTGCGCAGGCCGATGCCCAGAATGTCGTGGTCCACGCCGGTGGGATCGATGAAGCCGATGTCGTTCTTGGCGAAGGTGATTTCTGGTAGCGGGATGAGCTGCACACCAAACGCAGCGGGGTCTTTGCCCACGGGTGAGTGCACCGTACAGCTGAAGCGGTGGAAGAAACCGCTCTGGATGCAGCCGTGTTCAAACAGCTGGCGCACGTATTCGAGTGCGTCCACCGTGTCTTGCACGGTCTGGGTGGGAAAGCCGTACATCAGGTAGGCGTGAACCAGAATGCCAGCGTCTGAAAAGCCTTTGGTCACGCGCGCCACCTGTTCCACGGTCACGCCCTTTTTCATGAGATGCAGCAGGCGGTCGCTCGCCACCTCCAGGCCACCGCTCATGGCGATGCAGCCGCTTTGGGCCAGCAGCTCGGCCAGCTCGGGTGTGAAGGTTTTCTCGAACCGGATGTTGCCCCACCAGCTGATGTTGAGGTCGCGCCGGATGAGTTCTTGCGCGAGTGCTTTGAGCGCCTTGGGCGGGGCGGCTTCGTCGACAAAGTGAAAGCCGGTCTGGCCGGTTTCCTTCACGATGCGCTCGATGCGGTCGGCCAGTTCGCTGGCGGTGGCGGTTTCGTAGCGGCCGATGTAGTCCAGGCTCACATCGCAAAAACTGCATTTTTTCCAGTAGCAGCCGTGGGCCACGGTGAGCTTGTTCCAGCGGCCGTCGCTCCACAGGCGGTGCATGGGGTTGAGCATGTCAAGCAAGCTCAGGTACTTGTGCAGCGGCAAGCCGTCCCAGGTGGGTGTGCCCACGTCTTCGAACGGAATGTCTGGCTCTGCAAGGTTCACGTATTGCACGCGGCCGTCGGCGTTTCGCACGAAGGTGCGCTGCAGGCGTTGCGCGCCGCGCTCGCCGCGCAGGTGTTCGATCAGCGAGAGCACGGGTCGCTCGCCAGCGTCCAGCGTCACGAAGTCCACGAAGTCGAACACGCGAGGCTCTTTGAGTTCACGCAGCTCGGTGTTCACATAGCCGCCGCCCATGGCGATCTTCACGCCCGGATGCCGCGCCTTGATGGCCTGGCCCATGCGCAGCGCGGCGTACACCGCGCCGGGAAACGGCACCGAGAGCAGCACCAGCGTGGGCTGGTGCCGCTCGATGGCGGCCAGGGTGAGCTCAATCAGCAGCTCGTCGATCAGCGTGAGGGGCGCGGCCAGCGCAGCGGCCAGCGGTTCGAAGGTGGGCTGGCTGCTGGCCAGCGACTCAGCGTAGCGCACGAACTCGAAGCGCTCGTCCACCGCGCCCTTGATCACCTCAGCCAGGTCGTTCAAGTACAGCGTGGCAATGTGGCGCGCTTTGTCTTGCGTGCCCAGGGCGCCGAAAGCCCAGGCCAGCGGGTCGCCGCTGTCGCCGTCCAGCTCGGCATCTTGGTAGGCATCCAGCGCGGCAAAGCGCGGCCCTTCGGGCAGCAGGCCGCGCGCGGCGATGCGGTGTGCCAGCGTGGCGTCGCCGCCTTGCAGGAAGCGGATGGTCGGGCCGATGGTGCTGCGGTAGGCGGCGAACTGGTCGAGGAAGGCGTGCACGCTGGCGCTGCGATGGGCCTCGTTCCTGGCCAGCGCGCGGGTCTTCACAGCGTCCAGCCCCGCCGGGGTGAACAGGCGGAGCACCAGCGCCAGCGCCAGGTCGTCCTGCACCGCGTCGATGCCGCACGAGCGCAAAAAGCCGGTGAGGTAGGCGGTGGACGGGTAGGGCGTGTTGAGCTGCGTCATCGGCGGGATGAGGCAGAGCACGCGCACGGCGCGGGCTGGCTTGGCGTCGGCAGATCCGCTTGGGGGGATGTCTGTGTAGGCGGTCACCGGGAGATCTTACGGGTGCGAACCCGTTCCCCGCCGCACCCGTGCCTCAAGCCAGCACCGCAGACGGGGTGGGCCGCAGCGCGATGGGGCGGTGGAACTGGCGCACCTGTTCGGCCACCATCTCGGCGGTCACGGCTGAGAGCGTCCAGCCCAGATGACCGTGGCCGGTGTTGTAGAACACATTGGGGCGCTTGCCTGCACCCACGCGCGGCAGCATGTTCGGCAGCATGGGCCGCAGACCTGCCCATGGCACCACCTGGCGCGTGTTGACGTCGGGGAAACACTGGTTGACCCATTCGGTCAGTGGGCGGATGCGATCAGCGCGGATGTCGCGGTTGGCGCCGTTGAACTCGGCCGTGCCCGCGACGCGAAAGCGGTCAACGCCGAGGCGGCTGGTGACGAGCTTGGTTTCGTCGTCAAGCAGGCTCACGGTGGGCGCGGCTTGTTGGCTGGCCGCATCGGGCAGGTTCACCGTGATCGAATAGCCCTTGACCGGATACACGTTGACACGGTCACCCAGCTGCGCGGCAAAGTCGCGGCTGCCGACGCCGGCGCAGACCACCAGGCTGTCGAAGTGGTGGGTGTGCTCCGCCGTGCCATCGTGCACAGTCACGCTGGCGCGCGTGCCGTCGCTTTGCAGGCGCCGCACCGGTTGGCCATAAATGCCGGTGACACCCAAGCGCTCGGCCGCAGCAGCCAGGCCGACGGTGAACTGGTGGATGTCGCCGGTGGTGTCGCTCTCGGTGTAGAAGCCACCAAAGTACGAGCCGGCCAGCGTGGGCTCGATGGCGCGCATCTCGGTGGGGGTGACAGCGCGGCGCTCCAGCCCGCCCTGGGCCAGCAGCTTCGACACACCAGCGGCGTGGTCAAAGCCCTTTTTGTCGCGGTAAATGTGCAAGATGCCGGCCTGCTTCAGGCTGAAATCGATGCCCTCGGCGTCGGCCCAGGCGAACAGATGCTCACGCGCGGCGATCGCCAGCCGGGTGGTGGCGATGGTGTTTTCGCGGTAACGAGGGATGTGGGCGATGAACTCGGCAAACCACGACAGTTTGTGCCAGCTGGGTTTGGGGTTGACCAGCAGCGGCGCGTCGCTCTTGAGCATCCACTTGAGGCCCTTGAGGATGGTCGAGGTGTGGTTCCAGACCTCGGCGTTGGAAGCTGAGAGCTGGCCGCCGTTGGCAAACGAGGTTTCCATCGCGGCGTAGCGGTGGCGCTCGAAAAGGGTGACCTTCAAGCCGCGCTTGGCCAGCGCGTAGGCGGTGGTGACGCCGGTGATGCCGCCGCCGATGACGGCGACCGACTGGGTGTGTTGCTGCATGTGAAAAGCTCCAAACGTCAAAGGGTGGAGTGCGCCACGCAACATGCACGGCACACGCCCCCTCTGTTTGGAACCTGAGAGATTCACGGCGCCGGGTGCGGCGCCGCTTGCTCCTGCGGTGAGCCGGCTGACGAAGCCGGCTGCTCTTCAGAGTGTTGTGGGGTGGCGCGCGCCCAGGCGACGTGCGCACCCCACGGATGTCTTGATCGGTCCTTTTGCCTGAGAGTTTCCGGGGCGGTTGCTCCTTCGGCGCTGCAATTGAATGCAGTCTCTCCCGATCAACACGAGATTATCGTTGGGGCTGCTGTGTGCGCAAAACCCCTTGTGCCATTAGGCCAACTCGCTGATGGGCAGGCAGCTGCAAAACAGGTTGCGGTCGCCATACACGTTGTCCACCCGGCCGACCGGCGGCCAGTACTTCTGGTTGGCGCGCGTGCCGCTGCTGGCTGCGCCGATTTCGCGCGAGTAGGGGTGGCTCCACTCGCTCGCGATCAGGCTGGCCGAGGTGTGCGGTGCGTTTTTCAGCGGGTTGTCGTCCTGCGGCCAGGTGCCGTTTTCGATCAAGCGAATTTCTTCGCGGATGGCAATCATGGCGTCGATGAAGCGGTCGATCTCCCCGAGCGTTTCGCTCTCGGTCGGCTCGACCATCAGCGTATTGACCACCGGGAACGACAGCGTGGGCGCATGGAAACCGTGGTCCATCAGGCGCTTGGCCACGTCTTCGGCCATCACGCCGCTGGTTTCCTTCAGGTGTCGCAGGTCCAGGATGCACTCGTGGGCCACATGGCCGTTCTCGCTGGCGTACAGCGTGGGGTAGTGGTCCTTCAGACGCTTGCTGATGTAGTTGGCGCTCAGGATGGCCGCTTCGGTGGCGTGCTTCAGGCCATCGGCGCCCATCATGCGGATATACATCCAGCTGATCGGCAAGACAGCGGCATTGCCCAGCGGTGCCGCACTGACCGCGCCGACACCGTTGACCGGAATGCCACCGGTCACATGCCCGGGCAGGAACGGCACCAGGTCTTCCACCACGCACACTGGGCCGACGCCGGGGCCGCCACCGCCGTGCGGAATGCAGAAGGTCTTGTGCAGGTTCAGGTGGCTCACGTCGCCGCCAAACTCGCCCGGCGCGGCCACGCCCACCAGCGCGTTCATGTTGGCGCCATCCACATAGACGCGCCCGCCGTGCTGGTGCACCAGAGTGCACAGGTCCTTCACCGTGGTCTCGAACACGCCGTGCGTGCTCGGGTAGGTGATCATGGCGGCAGCGAGGTTGGCGCTGTGCTGCTCGCACTTGGCGGCCAAGTCGGCCATGTCCACGTTGCCGTTCTCGTCGCACTTGGTGACCACCACCGTCATGCCGACCATCTGCGCGCTGGCGGGGTTGGTACCGTGGGCGCTGCTGGGGATGAGGCAGATGTTGCGGTGCCCTTCGCCGCGCGACGCGTGCCAGGCCTTGATGACCAACAGGCCGGCGTATTCGCCCTGCGATCCAGCATTGGGCTGCAGGCTGATGCCGGCGTAGCCGGTGGCTTGGCAGAGCCAGGCGCGCAGCTGCTCGTCAAGCTCTTTGTAGCCCAGTTGCTGGTCTGCCGGTGCGAACGGGTGCACGTTGGCGAACTCGGGCCAGGTGATCGGGATCATCTCGCTGGTGGCGTTGAGCTTCATGGTGCAAGAGCCCAGCGGGATCATGCTGCGGTCCAGCGCCAGGTCTTTGTCGCTCAAAGAGCGGATGTAACGCAGCATGCCGGTCTCGGAATGGTGGCTCTCGAACACCGGGTGCGTCATGAACGCGCTGGTGCGGCGCAGCTCGGTGGGGATCAGCGGCTCGACGCCTTTTTCGAACGCATCAAAGCTGGGCAGGGCCTGGCCCTCTTTCGCGAAGATCTTCCACAGCAGCTCCACGTCGGCGCGCGTGGTGGTTTCGTCCAGCGTGATGCAGAGATAGCCGTCCCAGGCACGGCGGAGGTTCGCGCCATGGGCGACCGCGCGCGCCAGCAGCGCGGTGGTGTGCTCACCGGTTTGGTACGACAGCGTGTCAAACGCGGTGTCGTGGTGGGCCTGGCGGTTCTGGCTCAGTCCCAGTTGCGCCAGACCCTTCGCGAGGATGGCGGTGTAGGCCGCGACCCGCTGCGCAATGCGCTTCAGGCCTTGCGGGCCGTGGTAGACGGCGTACATGCTCGCAACCACGGCGGGCAGCACCTGCGCGGTGCAAATGTTGGAAGTCGCTTTTTCGCGGCGAATGTGCTGCTCGCGCGTTTGCAGCGCGAGGCGGTAGGCCGGGTGGCCGTGAGCGTCCACGCTCACCCCCACCAGCCGGCCGGGCAATGAGCGTTTGAACGCATCCCGGCAAGCCATGAAGGCGGCGTGTGGGCCGCCGGCGCCCATGGGCATGCCGAAGCGCTGCGTGGTGCCGACCACGATGTCGGCACCGAATTCACCGGGCGGCGTCAGCAGCGTGAGCGCCAGCAGGTCGGCGGCGAAGATGGCAGCGGCCTGCTTGTCGTGGATGCGTTGCACGTCGGGCGTCCAGTCCCGCACCCAGCCGCTGCTGGCCGGGTACTGGATCAGCGCGGCGAAGAAATCGCCCGCCATCGCCTGTTCCCATTCCTCGGCCGAGTTGGCCACCACCACCTGGATGCCCAGCGGCGCGGCGCGGGTCTGGATCACCTCGATGGTTTGCGGGTGGCAGTCGCCCGCGACCACGAAGGTGTGGCTCTTGCTTTTCACCGAGCGCATTGCCAGTGTCATGGCCTCAGCGGCGGCCGTGGCCTCATCCAGCATGGACGCGTTGGCGATGTCCATGCCCGTGAGGTCGGTCACCATGGTTTGGAAGTTCACCAGCGCTTCCATGCGACCCTGCGAAATCTCGGCCTGGTAGGGCGTGTAAGCGGTGTACCAGGCCGGGTTCTCCAGGATGTTGCGCAGGATCACGCCGGGCGTGTGGGTGCCGTGGTAGCCCTGACCGATGAAGCTCTTGAGCAGCTGGTTCTTGCTGGCAATGGCTTTGAGCTCGGCCAGCGCTGCGGCCTCGCTGGCCACGGCGGGGAGCTTCATGCCGGTGCTGCGCGCGATCGAGCGCGGCACGATGCTGTCGATCAGCGCACGGCGCGAGGCCTCGCCGATCACCGACAACATATGCGCCTCGTCGGCGTCGCTGATGCCGATGTGGCGGGCGATGAACTCGGATGGGTTTTCGAGTTCAGCGAGGGGTTTGGCGGACGGCATCAGCATGGCAATAGGCTCCAGCGGCGGGTCAGAATCAGGCGTTGGTGGAAAAAGCGGTGTACGCCGTTTCATCCAGCAGGGCGTCGACTTCGGCGGCTGCCGACAGCTTCACCTTGAAGAACCAGCCAGCCGCCAGCGGGTCGCTGTTGGCCAGCGACGGGTCGGCACGCAGGGCTTCGTTGACCTCGGTCACTTCGCCGCTGACCGGCATGTAGACATCGGCGGCGGCCTTCACCGACTCGACCACACCAGCAATCTCTTTCTGCGCAAACGACTTGCCGACTTCGGGCAGATCGACGAACACCACATCACCCAGCGCGTCCTGCGCGTGGTGGGTGATGCCGACGGTGGCGACATCGCCTTCAACGCGGATCCATTCGTGGTCTTCGGTGTACTTGGTGGTCATGGGCTCAGGCTCCTGTTGGGACTCGTTGCGATGAAAAAATGGATGGGACTTCGAGAACTCGCTCAACCGCGGAAATACCGGTTCGGCACAAACGGCATGGCGGCGACTTCCATGGGCACCACCTTGCCGCGAACAATGGCCTGCAACCGGGTCCCGACCGCGCTTTGCTCCGGGCTGGCATAGCCCATCGCGATGGGCTTGCCGGTGCTGGGGCCGAGCAGGCCGCTGGTGATTTCGCCAATGGTCGAGCCGTTGAGCGACTGGATCTCGCAATGCTCGCGCACCGGGATGCGCTCCAGCGCAATCAGGCCGACGCGCTTGCGGGCGAGCGGCTCGCTGCTGTCGAGCTGTGCCAGTACGCGCTCGGCGCCGGGGAAGCCGCCCGAGCGCGCGCCACCGCTGCGGCGCACCTTCTGGATCGCCCAGTTCAGACCGGCCTCGACCGGGGTGGTGGTGGTGTCCATGTCCTGTCCATACAGGCACAGCCCGGCTTCCAGGCGCAGCGAGTTGCGTGCGCCCAGGCCCACCGGCTTCACCTCGGGTTGCGCCAGCAGGGCGCGGGCGAAGGCATCGGCGTGATTGGCAGGCAGGGAAATCTCGAAGCCGTCTTCGCCGGTGTAGCCGCTGCGGGTGATGAACAGGTCGGCGCCGGCCCAGTCGAAGGCAGCGCCGGTCATGAAGACCAGTTTCTCCACGCCGGGCAGCAGACGCTCCAAAGCGGTGACGGCCTGTGGGCCTTGCAGGGCAAGCAGGGCGCGGTCGAACTGGGCGTCGACATGGCAGAGCTGGCCGATGGTGGCGTGGATGTGGGCCAGGTCGCCGTGCTTGCAGGCACCGTTGACGATGATGAACAAGTCTTCGCCCCGGTTGACGAACATCAGGTCGTCGATGATGCCGCCCTGCTCGGTGAGCAGGAGGCCGTAGCGCTGCTTGCCCACCGGCAGGTCAACCACATCCACCGGCATCAGGGTCTCCAAGGCCGAGGCAGCATCGGTACCGACCAGGCGCAATTGGCCCATGTGCGAGACATCGAACAAGCCGGCGGCGGCGCGTGTGTGCAGGTGTTCGGCCATCAGACCGGTCGGGTACTGCACCGGCATTGAGTAGCCGGCAAACGGCACCATGCGCGCACCGAGTTCGAGATGCAGGGCATGGAGCGGGGTCTGAAGCAGTTCGTCGGGAGCAGGAGCAATGGACACAGCATGCTTTCACGAGGCGTAGGGGCAGTGCCCAAGGGATGAGCCTTGGGCGTGACACGGTGCATCCGTGTGCTGCCCCTCTGTCCGCTTTACCTGAGAGATTCGCGCGGGCGATGCCGCGTTTGCTCCTTCGGTGGGCCTCCTCAGGGAAGGCCTCTCTCCAGGGGGGTACACCGCCTGTGAAGGCCGTGTTTGTCAGTCCTTTTGCCTGAGCGTTCAGGGCCTGCTTGCTGCTGCAACGCCGACCTCCTGCGCCTTCGGCGGCCCCGGTGCGGGACGCTCTCCTGACCGGGTGGAGTTTACCGGATTCGCTTCCGCGCAAGTGCATGGGGGCAACCGATCCGGCGCCGGGCCGCCCCATGCCGGATCAGCCCCCTCGGGGGGGCAGCGACCCGCGCAGCGGCGGCGTGTGGGGGCAACCGATCCGGCGCCGGGCCGCCCCAAGCCGGATCAGCCCCCTCGGGGGGCAGCGACCCGCGCAGCGGCGGCGTG
>JBBSDB010000074.1:0-13116 GCA_038249735.1 Burkholderiales bacterium | reverse complement strand
CGTCACGAAAGCGCGGGTCGGGCTGTGCGCTTTGGGCGCCCTGCTGGCCTTCTGCGGGTTGGTTGGCGGGGTGATCGGCGTCGCTGCGCTTCACGCGGCGCGCCTTGCCTGGACCGGAGCGGCCTGGGCTGCGCTGCGCATCCACCATGTCCTGGCGCATGTCGTCGCTGACGTTCTGGAAGGTTTCCCACCAGTGGGCCAGCTCTTCCTCGATCTCGCCAACCTGGGCGCGCAGCCTCAGGAAATCAAAGCCGGCGCGAAAGCGCGGCTGATCGACCAGCGTGAACGGGCCGTTGCCCGAGCGGCGCTCGAAGCGCGGCTGCATGACCCAGATCTCGCGCATGTCAGCACCGAGCTTGCCGCGGCCCGAGACATCGCCGATGCGGTTGTCGAACACCTCGTCGACCGCATCGAGCAGGGCCGCTACCGGCGCGGGCGGGCGCTGATTGCCTTTGGGCTGCAGGCGCTCATTCCAGCCCTTTCGCACATCGGCCCAGAGCACACAGGCCAGCAGAAAACTCGGCGCCACCGGCTTGCCTTCGGCCACGCGGCGATCCGTGTCTTGCAGCGCGAGCTTTACGAACGGGTCGTCGGCGCGCTCCACCACCACGTCGAGCAACGGGTAGATGCCGGTGTTGAGCCCCACTTCGCGCAGCTGGGCCACGCTGGCCAGCGAGTGGCCGGTTTGCAGCAGCTTGAGCATTTCGTCGAACAACCGGCTTTGCGGCACATCGGCCAGCAGGTTGCGCGACGAGGCCAGCGGCTGCAGCGTTTTGGGGTCGAACTTGAAGCCGAGGTGGCTGAGCTTGGCGGCGAAGCGCACCGCGCGGATGATGCGCACCGGGTCTTCGCGGTAGCGGGTGGTGGCGTCGCCGATCATGCGCAGCGTTTTTTTCTTCGCGTCGCGGATGCCTTGGTGGAAGTCGACCACGATCTGCGACTCGGGGTCGTAGTACATCGCGTTGATGGAGAAGTCGCGCCGCGCAGCGTCTTGCTCGATCGGGCCCCAGACGTTGTCGCGCAGCACCCGCCCGCTGGCATCCACAGCATGCGTCATGCCGGCCAGTTGGCCTTTGCTGGTGCGCTCGTTGCCTTTGACCTGATCGGCGTCGGCAGAGTCGAGGTAGGCGCGGAAGGTGGAGACCTCGATCACTTCGTTGTCGCGCCCACGGCCATAGACCACGTGCACGATGCGAAAGCGTCGGCCGATGATGAAGGCGCGGCGAAACAGACTTTTCACCTGCTCGGGGGTGGCGCTGGTGGCCACGTCGAAGTCTTTGGGGCGCAGGCCGAGCAGCAGGTCGCGCACCGCGCCGCCGACGATGTAGGCCTCGAACCCGCCATGCTTCAGGGTGTGGACGACGTCGAGCGCGCGCTGGTCGACCAGGTTGCGATCGATGCCGTGCACCTCGGCGGGAACGTCTTCACGTTTGCCGAACTTGGGAGCCTGGCGGCTGCTGCTGGATTTGCCCAGCAGCTTGTCGATGAATGTTTTGATCATGGGAATAGGGTGAGGATGCGCCAGCCGCGCTCGCTGGCGATGGCGCCGAGGCGCGCGTCCGGGTTGGTGGCCACCGGTTGGTGAACCTTCTCCAGCAGCGGCAGGTCGTTGATCGAGTCGCTGTAGAAGCTGCTGTGTGCCACGCGGTCCCAGGACAGGCCTCGGGCAGCCAGCCATTGTTCCACACGCACGACCTTGCCGCCCCGAAACGAGGGCGTGCCCCGGATCTCGCCGGTGGGCTCGCCGTGGGCATCGCGTTCGAGGTCGATCGCAATCAGCTCGTCCACACCGAAGGCCTGAGCAATCGGGCGGGTGACGAACTCGTTGGTGGCGGTGACGATGACCACCGTGTCGCCCGCGCGCTGGTGCTCGCGCACCAGCTCGATGGCCTGTGGGCGTATCGCTGGGCGGATGACCTCTTCCATGAAGCGGGTGTGGGCCTGGTCAGCTTTGACCTGGCCGTGCTCACGCGCCGCGCTGGTGGCGAAGCGCACGTAAGCGGCGATGTCGAGCGTGCCGGCTTTGTATTGCTCGTAAAAGGCATCGTTGGCGCGGCTGTGGGTCTGCGCATCGCGCCAGCCCAGTTTCACGGTGAACTCGCCCCAGGCGTGGTCGGAGTCGAGCGGCAGAAGGGTGTGGTCGAGGTCGAACAGGGCCAAGCGGATGGTTTGCGAAGACATGGGATCAGACAATAGAGAGCGCGCAAAGAATGCAGAAGATCAAGCGCCATCGAGCATGGACTTGATCAGGGGAATGGTTACCGCACGCTGGGTGCGCAGCGCATAGGCGTCGAGCTGCTGCAGAAGCTGCATCAGGCTGGCGAGGTCGCGCGCGAAACGGGTCAGCATGTAGTCCATCACCTCGTCGCTCAGAAACACGCCGCGCTCGTCGGCCGCGCGCCGCAACACCGAGCGCCGCTCGGCCTCGCCCAGCGCGTGCAGCTGAAACACATGACCCCAGCCCAGGCGGGTGCGCAGGTCTTCGCGCAGCGTCAGATCGGCCGGCGGGCGGTCGGCGGCCGCGAGCACCCAGCGGGCCTGGCCGTGGGCCGGGTTCTGGGCGTTGACAAACCAGTTGAAAGCCACCGCCTGTTGCTCGGCGCTGAAACTCTGGCAGTCGTCGAGCAAAACAGCCTCCCAGCGTTCGTCGAATTCTTCGGGCGAGCGGGTGCTGGGGTCAAGCCAACCAACCCGCCCCCCCTGCTCCTGCAAGGTCTGGCGCACCGCGCGCAGCAAATGGGTTTTGCCGCTGCCGCTTTCGCCCCACAGGCAGGTGGGCACCGGCGAACGCAGGGGGTTGCCGGTCCACAGACGCAGGTGTTCCAGCGCGGCCTCGTTGCCCAGCAGCACAAAGCTCTCCAGCGTGGGCACCGGCGCCAGCCCGATGTCCAGCGCCATTTGCTGCATGGGCGGCGGGCCCACGCTCATGTGGCGTCGTCCTGCTTCACAACCAGCCGAGGCGTGGCATCGGCTGCCGGGGCTTCCAGATAGAGCGCACTCTTGAGGTAGCCGGCCTTGGCGCGGCGAATCGCCACCAGCAGCACCGCACTGGTGGGCAGGGCGATCAGCACACCGACAAATCCGAACAGCTGGCCAAACGCCATCAAGGCAAAGATCACCGCGATCGGGTGCAGGCCGATGCGGTCCCCGAGCAGGCGCGGCGTGACATACATGCTCTCCACCACCTGCCCCACGACAAACACCAGCGCCACCAGCGCCACCCCGAGCACGGTTTGAAACTGCAACACCGCCGCGAGCACGCCCATGACCATGCCCAGACCAAAGCCCAGGTAAGGCACAAACACCGCGAGTCCGGTGAACACGCCGATCGGCAGCGCCAGCTTGAGCCCCACCAGCGCCAAGCCCACGGTGTAGAAAACCGCGAGCAGACCCATCACCACCAATTGCCCACGCAGGTACTGACCGAGCACCGCGTCGGTGTCGTTCAAAAAACTCTGCACATTGGGGCGCCAGCGCGGCGGAATGAGCCTCTTGGTGCGCTCGATCAGGCGGGCCCAGTCGAGCAGCAGGTAGTACGCCACGATGGGTGCGAGCACCAGATTGCCAAACACGGCAGCCAGCGCACTGCCACCGATGCGCAACGAAGACAGCAGGCCCCCAATGAGATCGCTTTCGTGTTCGGCAATCAGCTTGCGCAACCAGCCGCGCACCTGGTCTGTGTCGATCTGCAAGTCGATACCGAAGCGCGCGGCCAGCGGCAACAGGGACTCGTTGAGCCGGTCCAGCAGCAGCGGCACCTGCTCCTTGAGCAAAGGCACTTGCTTGGTGATCACCGGCACGATCAGCAGGAACACCGCCGCCAGCACCATCATCAGCAGAAAAATCGCCAGCCCCGCGCCCAGCCAGCGCGGGATGTGCCGGGCGTGCAGCCACGCCACCATCGGCTGCAGCACATAAGCCAGCCCAGCAGCGAGCAGAAACGGCATCAGCACCGGCGCCAGCAAGGAGAGCAGCAGCCAGCAGACCAACGCGATGGCGGCCCAGGAGGCGATGCGGATCTGATTGGGTGTGAAGGTCATGGCGGGTGGGGCGGGAGACCGACAGGCCGACGCGGCCCTTAAAATCTCGGGCAAATTCTATTCCGCGCCCACCCGGGCGCACCGCCACCGGTTCCCAGGAGCCGCAACCCGCATCCGGCCCCGCGCCGCGACCGCCGTTCATGACCTCCAGCCACCCCACCCCACTCTCCTACAAAGACGCCGGCGTCGACATCGACGCGGGCGATGCGCTGGTCGAACGCATCAAGCCGCTGGCCAAAAAGACCATGCGCGAGGGCGTACTGGCTGGCATTGGCGGTTTTGGTGCGCTGTTCGAGGTCCCCAAGCGCTACAAGGAACCTGTGCTGGTGAGCGGCACCGACGGCGTGGGCACCAAGCTGAAGCTGGCTTTTGAGTGGAACATGCACGACACGGTGGGCATCGATCTGGTGGGCATGAGCGTGAACGATGTGCTGGTACAAGGTGCGGAGCCGCTGTTTTTTCTGGACTATTTCGCCTGTGGCAAGCTCGATGTGGACACCGCTGCCGCTGTGATCGGCGGTATCGCCAAAGGCTGCGAATTGAGCGGCTGCGCGCTGATCGGCGGTGAGACCGCCGAGATGCCCGGCATGTACCCGGCAGGCGAATACGACCTGGCGGGCTTTTGCGTCGGTGCGGTTGAAAAGGCGAAGATCCTCTCCGGCCAGCGCGTAAAGCCGGGCGATGTGGTGCTCGGGCTTGCTTCGCACGGCGTGCACTCCAACGGCTTCTCGCTGGTGCGCAAGTGCATCGAGCGCGCCGGGTCCGAACTGCCCGCCACGTTAGACGGTCTGCCGTTCAAAGAGGCTGTGATGAAGCCGACGCGGCTGTATGTGAAGAACGTGCTGGCTGCGCTGGCACAGCACGACATCAAGGCCCTGGCCCACATCACCGGTGGCGGCCTGCTGGAGAACATTCCGCGCGTGCTGCCCGAGGGCATGGCCGCTCAACTGCACAAAGGCAGCTGGCCTCAGACGGAGCTGTTCGCCTGGTTGCAGGCCACGGCGGGCATCGACGACACCGAGATGAACCGCACCTTCAACAACGGCATCGGCATGGTGGTGGTGATTGGCGCGGCCGAGGCCGCCGCGTGCGCCGCGACCTTGCGCGAACTGGGCGAGACGGTGTTTGAGATCGGCGTGATCGCCAAACGCGGCGCGGGCGAGGCTGTCACTGTCGCCTGACCAGGTGTCAGGTGATGTCTTCCGACATCACCACCCGCACCCCCGGCTGGGCCGCCAAGGCCGCCTCAAGCAGATGAAACGCGATCCGCTCGGCAGGCACCACCCGGTAGCGCGCGGGCAGCAGCGGGCGAAGCCACTGCGAAACCATCACACCGATCTGCTCGCCAGGCCGCGCTTCCTGGCGCTCGCCACCGATCAGCCCGGGCCTCACAAAGGTGAGCGATGGATAGCCCAGGGTTTGCAGATCACGCTCCAACTCGCCCTTGGTGCGGGAATAAAACACCTTTGAGGCGGCGTCCGCGCCCAGGGCAGAGTTCAGCGCATAGGCTTTGGCGCCGTGCTTGAGTGCGATCTGTGCCACCTGCAGCGGGTGGTCGTGGTCGACGCGGCGAAACGCGGCCTGCGAACCCGCTTTTTTGATCGTGGTACCCAGGGTGCAGATCACCGCGTCCACCGCCCACCAGCCAGCCTCGGTGGGCAAAGCATCAAAGTCGACCACCGGGTTGAGCAACTTGGCATGTGGCGGCAACAGGCGGCGTGTGGGCGCAATCACCTGCTCGACCTGCGGGTGCTTGAGGGCCTGACGCAACACGCCTTGCCCCACCAGGCCGGTGCCCCCGACCAGCATCAATCGCTTCATCGCGTTTCCTTGCACAAAGCAACGATTGTCAACGCGCCGCCTCGGCGATGCGGCGCTGCAAGCGCCGGTAGCTGTCCTGCCGCGGGCCACCCAGCGCCACCGCGCGGCCGATGGCACGGGCAGCGCTGGCGCGGTCACCCAGTTCCAAGCGCGCCTGGGCCAGGTTGTTCCAGGCATCGGCGAAGTCGGGATGGGCCTGCACCGCAGCCTGGTAGGCGGCTGCCGCGCGCGTCAGCTGCCCCTGGGCGTAGGCGGCATTGCCCAGGCCGAGCAGGCTGATGCGGTGATCGGGCCAGCGCACCAGGGCAGCCTGCCAGGCCGCGCTGGCAGCCGCAGCGTCCACCCGCTCCAGCGGCGCCACGGCGGCAGCCCAGGCGTCGACCTCGGCGGTGGCGGGCAGGCGGCTGGGTGCGGTCACGCGCACCGCCCAGCGACCCGATCGCGCCCAGGTGTGTTCAAACGTGGCCAGTGGCATGGCCATGCGCGGGGTGGTGCCCGAATGCAGCAACACGGTTTGGGCTATGCGGTCGTAGCCGACCACCACCGCGTAGTGCCATTGCGGCGCCATTGGCAGCGAGAGGTTTTGCAGCACCAGCACCGGATCGCCAGCGGCTACTTCATCGAGCAGGGCCGCCATGTTCGGCCGCAGCGGGAACGGCACCAGGCCTTGCCGGCGCACCGCTGCGAGCATCTCCACCTGCAGGCTGCCCTGGCGACCGGGCAGGTAGACCTGCGGCGTGAGCGCCTCGGGCGTCACCCGGCTGCCCGCAGCCTGGGCCACCATGGCCAGCGAGGCCGGGCCGCAAAGCGTGTCGTCCTGCGGGAAGAACGGCACCCGCTCCAGCAGCACGCGCTCGGGCCATTGGGTCGACCATTGCTGCTCGAACAGCGCGCGCGACGGCGCGCTGGCGCAGCCTGAGACCAGCAGCGCCACAGAAAGCAAAACCCCCGCCAGGGCGGGGGTGGAACGGCGCTGCGAGGGCAGCGCGCGGCGGACTTCAGCGGATCGCACGGGTGAAGGGGAACACCTTGGTGAAGCCCAGGATGTCGGTCACCAGCAGGATCAGGAACACAGTGAACAAAACCCCCACCACCCCGGCACCAGCGGGCGCCTGGTCGACGCGGTGGGCGAGCTGGGCCACCTCGGCATCGGACATGGCATGCACCCGAGCCAGCGCATCGTCGGCGCTCACGCCCTGAGCCTGCAGCTCGGCGCGCACGTCGTCGCGGCTGAGGAACGCGGTTACCCGCTCGCGGCTCGCACCAGCTTCGGGGCTCGCGATCTCTTGATGCAAGGCTTGCTCGGTGGAGACGATGCCGGCCTGCGCCATCAGGGGCGTACCGACCAAGAGAAGACTGGGGATGAGCGCAGAGGCAATCAGGCGTTTGAGGATCGTGGTCATGGCTTGGGGGAATGGTGAAGGAGTGAAGGAGTGAAAGCGCAGAGCGCGCCAGCAATATGAAGCGAGAGCCGGTGCATGATCGGCAATCGGCTGACCTGCGTCAACGGCGCTTACAACCGGAAACCCCCAGGCGACCGTGACGGAAACCGCAGGGTGTCAGTTCAGCTCGCGCCGCAGCGCTCGCAGCCGCTGCTCGATGGCATCGCGATCCAGCGGGTCGTCGGTGTGCGCCACGTAGAGGGCGAGGTCGCTCACCGCGAGCCGGTTGTCGCCCATCTCGGCCCAGGCCAGGCCGCGGTCGCGGTACTCCGCCCAAGCGTCGGGCAAGAGAATCAGCAGACGGTCTTGCACCGCGATCAGCCGCAACCAGTCTTCCTGCGTGCGGTGCAACTCTTTAAGGTTGCGCAGCATGCGGGTGAGGATTTCGCGCGGCTGCGCGGCTTGCAGGTACAGGCCCACCGGCACGTCGAAATCATCCACCAAGCCGTTGCGCCGCTTGTAAGGCTCCAGCCGCTCCGACAGTTCTTCGCGGCTGAGCGACTGGCCTGTGAACGGGTCGATCACCACCTGGCCGTTGGGCAGATTGACCTTCACCATGAAATGGCCCGGAAAGTTGATCCCGCGCGCATTCAGGCCGAGGCCCTGGGCCAGCTCCAGCCACAGCACGGCCAGGGTGATCGGGATCGCGCGGCGCGTTCGCAGCAGCACATGGAGGTAACTGTTGTCGGGGTCGTAGTAGTTGTTGACGTTGCCGCCAAACCCCATGTCGCGAAAAAAGAAATGGTTGAGCAGGCGCAGGCGCTGCAACGGATCGGCGGTGTCAGCGCAACGCCGCTTCACGCGGGCAAGCAATTGGTCTACGTCGCCAAGCGCCTGCTGCAAGTCGAGATCGGGGTATTCGTCCTGTGCAATCGCCACAGCGGCCTCAAACAGCGGGAGATGGTGGTCGTCGCTCACCAAGGCAGCAAAGTAGCCCAGCGGGGTGGTGGTTGACCAGTCGAAGGAAAAAGACATAACAAGCCCGTGGACCCGGACCGCTCGGGCCCTACTTTCGAACGAACTGGCGCAGTTTCACGCCAGAGAGCAGCAGGGTGAGGAAATACACCCCCACCGCCACCACCACAAACAGTGCCAGCAAGCCTACACGCTGGAGTGCGTGTCCGTCAAAGTCCAGCCAGTTGACTCGCGCGGCCGCCCACAACAGGAATACCGCGAGAAGCGCACTGGCCGCTACCACCTGCAGCAAAAAACGCGCCCACCCGGGTGACGGCGTGTAGGCACCGCGCGCCTTGAGCCCCAGCAGCAGCCACAAGGCGTTGACCATCGCGCCCACCCCGATGGCCAGTGCCAGCCCGGCATGGGCCAGGTAGGGCACCAGCAGCAGGTTGAGGCATTGGGTGAGCACCAGCACCACGATCGCAATTTTCACCGGGGTGCGGATGTCCTGGCGCGCGTAGAAACCCGGTGCCAGCACCTTGATCGCGATCAGGCCGATCAAGCCCACGCCATAGCCCATGAGCGCCACCGCGGTCTGGTGCACATCGCCATCGGTGAACGCGCCGTAGTGGTACAGCACGGCCACCAGCGGTTGGGCGAAGGTGAGCAGCGCCACCGCGCTGGGCACCGCCAGCAGCACCACCAACCGCAAGCCCCAATCGAGCAAACCGCTGTAACGCGCGCTGTCATCCGCAGCCTGGGCCGAGGCCAGTTGTGGCAGCAACACCACGCCCAGCGCCACGCCCAGCATGGCGGTGGGAAACTCCATCAGGCGGTCGGCGTAGGTGAGCCAGCTCACGCTGCCGGGGGTGAGATGCGAGGCGATCTGGGTGTTGATCAGCAGCGAGATCTGGGCCACGCTCACGCCGAGCAGGGCCGGTAGCATGAGCGTGGTCACGCGCCGGGTGCCAGGGTGGTTCCAGGCGCGCTTGAAGTCCGACCAACCCATCCGCACCCGGGGCACCAGGCCCAGCCGGTACAAGGCGGGAATCTGCACAGCCAGTTGCAGCACGCCCCCCACCAACACGCCACCGGCCATGGCGTAAATGGGCTCGATACCGAGGGTTTTGAACCAGGGCGCGCCCCAGTAGGCCGCCGCGATCATCGCCAGGTTGAGCAACACCGGCGTGGCTGCCGGCACCGCAAAGCGCCGCCAGGTGTTGAGAATGCCGGCCGAGAGCGCCACGAACGACATGAAGGCAATGTAGGGAAACATCCAGCGCGTCATGAAGACCGCCGCCTCAAACCCATGCGGACTTTGCTGAAGGCCGCTGGCCATGGCCCAGACCAGCACCGGCGCACCGGCCACGCCAAGCACACAGGTGATGGTGAGGGCGTAAGCCAGCACGGTGCCGATCTGGTTGACCATTTCGTGGGTGGCCGCGTCGCCTTCTTTCTCGCGAACCGCCGCGAGCACCGGCACAAACGCCTGGCTGAACGCGCCCTCGGCGAACAGGCGGCGCAGCAGATTGGGAATGCGAAAGGCAACGTTGAACGCGTCGGTCAACGCGCTGGCACCGAAGGTGGCTGCCATGAGCAGCTCGCGCACCAACCCGGTGATGCGAGACGCCAGCGTCAGCAGCGAGACCAGGGAGGCGGATTTGAACAATGACACGGCGTGAGTGTAAGAGACCCCCTGCGGGCACTTGCGGCCCGCTGACGCCGGTTCTGTGGTGCCTCTGGCCTCGGGCAGACCCCGTCTGGCTGGGTGTAGCCCGTGCTAAAATCGCGGGCTTTGCTGGCAACATCTCCAAACACCGAAGGAATCACACCATGGCAACCAAGCCGAAGAAAAAGAACCCCCGTCTCGCCTCTGGCCGCAAACGCGTGCGCCAAGACACCAAACTCAACGCAGCAAACACCTCCCTGCGCTCCAAATACCGTACCGTGGTGAAGAACGTCGAAAAGGCCGTGTTGGCCGGCGACAAGGAAAAAGCCACCGAGCTGTTTGCCAAGATGCAAAAAGTGGTGGACACCGTGGCCGACAAAGGCATCTTCCACAAGAACAAGGCAGCGCGCGACAAGAGCCGTCTGTCCACCAAAGTCAAGAACCTGGTCACAGCCCCCGCTGCAGCCGCCGCCTGACACTCCACACGGGCCTGACCTCGGTCAAGCCCACAGCCCGGACCCGCCAGGGTCTGCCGTTTGAAACGGGTGCGCTGCCAGCAAAGAAAAGCAAAAAAGCCGTCGCAAGACGGCTTTTTTGTTGCCTGCTGTTTGTTGCCCGTGTTTAGGCGTTTCGGTCTGGAGAAGACGCAACGCGTCCCGTCAACAGACAGCCCTCCACCACTTGCAGCTGGTTGTCGCGTGCAAAGTGCATCACAAAGTCCCAGGCCATCGGGTCGGCGTCGCGCAAATCGGTGTGGACCACCACGCACTTCACGCCGTTGATGGTGTTGGGCACACACCAAGGCGAGTAACTGAGATGGCTGCCAGGACTTGCGCCACCCGGACGAAACGGGCTCATCACGCCGGCCAGGCGCTCGGACCAGTCGCTGGGCCGAAAGGTGCGGCCGCTGGCGGTCAGGCCTTGGATGAACACTTGTTTGGCTGCGGGTTGGGCCATCGTAAAAATGCCTTCGGATGGAGGGCGGCGGGATGAATTTCAGGCCAGGCTGCAGGGAGGATCGCTCACCCGGAACCGCACAGGTATTCTATCTTATATAAGACTCAGATACAGGGAAAACCCGCAGTACAGGCTCGCGTATGGCTGCGATGCGCAAGCGGCAACAGTGCGGCCGCAGGCTGCCTCTAAAATCACGCTTCAGCGGCCCACCCTGCTTCTGGCACGGTTGGGCCGCGCTGTTTTGCCCTGCTTTTTCGGAGCCCCGCATGAACGCTGCCCACCACCTCGCCGCCTCGCCGCATGTGATGAACACCTATGGCCGCCTGCCGATCGCGCTCTCGCACGGCAAAGGCTGCCGCGTCTGGGACGTGAACGGCAAGGAATACCTCGACGCACTGGCCGGCATCGCGGTCAACACCCTGGGACACGCCCACCCCAAGCTGGTGCCCGCGCTGCAGGATCAGGTGGCGAAGATGATTCACTGCTGCAACTACTACCACGTGCCCGACCAGGAACGGCTGGCCCAAATGCTGGTGGAGCGCTCGGGCCTGACCAATGTGTTTTTCTGCAGCACCGGGCTGGAGGCCAACGAAGCGGCGCTGAAACTGGCGCGCAAGTTTGGGCATGACAAGGGCATTGATCGCCCGGAAATCGTGGTCTATGAGAAAGCCTTTCATGGCCGCTCCATCGCCACCCTCTCGGCCACTGGCAACAAGAAAATCCAGGCCGGTTTCGGCCCGCTGGTCGAGGGCTTCATCCGGGTGCCGGTGAACGATCTGGCGGCACTGGAGCAGGCCACGGCGGGCAACCCCAATGTGGTCGCGGTGTTCTTCGAAGCCATCCAGGGCGAAGGCGGCGTGAACCCGATGTCGGTGGACTACATGCAGGGTGTGCGCGCCCTGTGCGATGCCAACGACTGGCTGATGATGATCGACGAGGTGCAGTGCGGCATGGGCCGCACCGGCAAGTGGTTTGCCCACCAGTGGGCAGGCATCTTGCCCGACGTGATGCCGCTGGCCAAGGGCCTGGGCTCGGGTGTGCCGATCGGCGCGGTGGTGGCCGGGCCGAAGGCGGCCCACATCTTTGCGCCAGGCAACCACGGCACCACCTTCGGCGGCAACCCGCTGGCCATGCGCGCCGGGGTGGAGACCATTCGGATCATTGAAGAAGACGGGCTGCTGGCCAACGCCGGGCGGGTGGGCGGCCACCTCATGGCCCGGTTCGCCAGCGAGCTGGATGGGCACCCCGGCGTGCGCGAGGTGCGCGGCCACGGCCTGATGCTGGGCATCGATCTCGCCAAGCCGTGCGGCCTGCTGACCCAGCGCGCGGCCGACGCCGGCCTGCTGATTTCGGTCACCGCCGACAGCGTGATCCGCCTGGTGCCGCCGCTGATCATGACCACCGCCGAGGCCGACGAGGTGGCCGACATCCTGCTGCCGCTGATCCACGCCTTTTTGGCCGAATAAGGCCCACCCCCGCGCCGCTTCGCGTCACCCCCTCAAGGGGGCGCCAGCAGCGGCCTGGCAAAGCCAGTTCCACGCTGGCCACGCCCGTTGCGACCGATACACCGAGCCATTGAAGCCATGCCCATCCAGCACTACCTGCAGTTCAAAGACCTCAGCGCAGACACCTACGCTTACCTGTTCCAGCGCGCCGCCTTCATCAAGCAGAAGTTCAAGGCGGTCGAAAAACACCAGCCCTTTGCCGACCCCGACCGCACCCTGGCCCTGATCTTCGAGAAAGCCAGCACGCGCACACGCGTGAGCTTTGAGGCCGGCATGTACCAGCTCGGCGGCTCGGTGGTGCACCTGACCACCGGCGACAGCCAGCTCGGCCGCTCCGAGCCGATCGAAGACAGCGCCAAGGTGATCAGCCGCATGGTCGACCTGGTGATGATCCGCACCTACGAGCAGAGCAAGCTGGAGAGCTTTGCCGCCCATTCGCGCGTGCCGGTGATCAACGGCCTGACCAACGAGTTCCACCCCTGCCAGATCCTCACCGACCTGTTCACGCTGGCCGAATACCGACCTGCTGCCAGCGGTCTGCCGCTGGATGCGATTCGCGGCAAGGTGGTGGCTTGGGTGGGTGACGGCAACAACATGGCCAACACCTGGCTGCAGGCGGCCGAGATCCTGGGCTTCACGGTGCATGTCAGCACCCCTAGCGGCTACGAAGTGGACGCCGCCGTGGCCGGCGTGCGCGACAGCAACTGCTACAAGGTCTTCAACCACCCCATGCAGGCCTGCGAAGGTGCGCACCTGGTGACCACGGACGTCTGGACCAGCATGGG
>JBBSDB010000073.1:0-13123 GCA_038249735.1 Burkholderiales bacterium | reverse complement strand
CGCGAGTTCCTTGAGATCCTTCTCCAGATCGGCCCGCAGCAGCCGCATCATCTTGGCGTGCTTGATCATGAGCTGGCCCGCTGGCGTGGGCCTGAGCGGGCGGCTGCGCACGATCAGCACCGTGCCCACCTGCGACTCCAGCGCGCGCAGCCGCTGCGACACCGCCGACTGCGTGATCGACAACCGCTGCGCCGCCCGCTCGAAGCCGCCCTCCTCCACGATGGCGGCCAGGCATTCCAGGGCGTCGGGGTCGAAAGTGCTCATGGCAAAAACTCCAGCGGGTAGGCAAGCGGAGCGGTCACGACGCGATCGCCAACGGCTGCTGTATTAGCGTTCGTGATACTTCTCATTTTAGTTTCATCTCGCTTCACTTCGAAGCGCGTTTTTCACATACTGGCTGGTCTTCATCCACCCCCGGATGTGCAGGAGCAGGCCATGAGAGTTGTTGTTTTGGGCGCGGGCATCATCGGCGTGAGCACCGCCTGGCACTTGCTGCAGCGCGGCCACGAAGTCACGCTGGTGGACCGGCAGCTTGGTGCCGCGCTGGAAACCAGCTTCGCCAATGCGGCGCAAATCTCGGTCAGCTACTGCGAGCCCTGGGCCAACCGCGAGGCGCCGCTGAAGGCGCTGAAGTGGATGTTTTCCGCCACGGCGCCGCTGCTGTTCCGCCCGCAACTGGACTTGGCCCAGTGGCGCTGGGGCCTGCAGTTCCTCGGCCAGTGCAACGACGCGGCGTTTGAGCGCAACGTGGCCCAGATCGTGGCACTGGGTTCCTACAGCCACGCAGCGCTGAAAGATGTGGTGGCCGAGACCGGCATCGAATACAACCGCCTGGAGCGTGGCATCGCGCACTACTACAGCGACCAGAAATCGTTTGATGGCGCGGCCGACGCGGCGGCGGTGATGCAGAAATTTGGCGTCAAGCGCCGGGTGATCGACCGCGCCGAGTTGTTGCGCGTGGAGCCTGCGCTCAATGCGTTTGCCGATCGCATCGTGGGCGGCACCTACACACCATCGGACGAGTCGGGCGATGCGCGGGTGTTCACCCAGCAGCTCTCCGCGCTCTGCGCCCAGCGCGGTGCCGAGCTGCTGATGGGCCACGACATTGAGCGCATCGAAACAGCGGGCGGCGCAGCACAACAGGTGCGGGTACGGAACCGCATCACAGGCCAGTCGCGCGCCCTGCAAGCCGATGCTTACGTGGTCGCCTGCGGCTCCTACACCACGCCGCTGCTGAAATCGGTGGGCGTCCACGTGCCCATCTACCCCGGCAAAGGCTACAGCGCCACGCTGCCGCTGCTCAAGCCGGAGCACGCGCCTCAGGTGAGCATGATCGACGACGCCTACAAGCTCGCGATGTCACGCCTGGGCAACGACTTGCGCGTGGCCGGCACCATCGAGCTCGGTGGTTTCGACCTCGCGCTGGACACGCCGCTGGCCAAAAAACGCTGCGCCATGCTGGTCAAGCGCATCGAAGAGGTGTTCCCCGGCGTGGCCGACACCCGCACGCCCGAGGAAGGCGGTGACCCGCAGTTCTGGACCGGCCTGCGCCCTGCGACCCCGACCAACATCCCGCTGATCGGCCGCACCAAGATGGCCAAGCTCTGGATCAACGCCGGCCACGGCACCTTGGGCTGGACCCACGGCGCGGGCTCGGGCAAGGCGCTGTCCGAACTGATCAGCGGCGAGGTGCCTGCGATGGACTTCGGGTTTGCGGGCATGCCCGATCGCACCCAGCCTCGTGCTACCACTGGCCTGACCTCACAGCGCGCCTGAGCAGCGCGGCCTCAGTGCAAGCGCCCCGATGACTCGGGCTGCGGCTCGCGCAAAAATTCGAGCAGCAAGGCATCGAATTCGTCTGGTGCCTCCAGGTTCATCAGGTGGCCGATGCCTGGCATCTCGGCGTAGCGCGCGAGCGGAATGGCAGCCGCCATCTGGCGCATCACGGCGGGCGCAGCCACCCGGTCGAACTCGCCGCCGATCAGCAGCGTGGGCATGCTGATCTGGCCCAGTTCGCTCTGTCGGTCAAAGGTCACCAGTGCGTCCAGCGCGCGCCGGTAGGTGGCGCTGGGGACCTGGGCCAGGCAGAACTCGGCCAAACGCAGACCCTCGGGCAGCGCGCCGGGGCCGACCATTTGTGGAATCAGCCGCTGCGCGAGTTGCGCCATGCCCAAGCCCGCATCGAGCAACTCGGTTCGCTGGGCAACGAAGCGCTGCGCCCAGTCATCCGCCCGCCCGCCATCGCTGCGCCGGGCAAACGCGGCCGAGGTACCACAAAGCACCAGGCGGTTGACCCGCTCGGGCCGCCGCGCCACCAGCTCCTGGGCCACCATGCCGCCCATGCTGTGGCCCACCAGCGTGACGCTGTCGCAGCGCAAGGCGTCGATCAAGTCCAGCAGCCGCTGCGCCAGTCCTTTGAAGGTGTAAGGCTCGATCGGCGCGCTGCGGCCGTAACCGGGCATGTCCCAGGCCACCGCGCGGTAACCCGCACCGGCCAGGGTTTCGACCTGCGGCGCAAAGGCGGTGTGCCCGCCGCCAATTCCATGCAGCAAGATCACCGTGGGGCCGCTGCCCAGGGTGCTGAAGGCGGGCATCATGGCGCGGCCATCCGATGGCCCACCCGGCCCGTGTCTTGAGCCCCGTGCGACCCACTGCGCAGGACCGTGAGGCGGAATTCGCAGAGAATCCTTGGGCAACGCCCTGTTTTATTCCGACCACAGCGCGCCGGGGAGCTCAAGGCGACCAGCCTGCCGGGTGTTTTGCGATCCTGCAACATCGATCTCCAGTGGTTGAGCCGTTGGCCAGCGACGGCCCGGCCAGAGGGGCTCCCATTATTCATTCAGGCAACCGTTCGGTTAACGTCCACCCATGTCCCCCGCCCGTTCTGCCGGCCTCCAGGCCCGCCCACCCGACTTCTCCTCGCTCGAATTCCGCGCCTCGCTGGGCATGTTTGCCACCGGCGTGACCATCGTCAGCGCGCGCACCGCTGAGGGCGAACTGGTGGGCCTGACCGCCAGCTCTTTTAACTCGGTCTCGCTCACGCCGCCGCTGGTGCTGTGGAGCCTGGCGCAGACCGCCGGTGTGATGGACGCCTTTTCCAACGGCATGCATTACGCCATCAACGTGCTGGCGGCCGATCAGCAGGCGCTGGCAATGCGCTTTGCCACCCGGGGCGCCGACCGCTGGGCCGGCGTGACCTTCACCGAAGGTGTCAGCGGCGCGCCGCTGCTGGCCGGCGCGGCCGCCACTTTTGAGTGTTTCAACCGCAGCCAGTACAAAGAGGGCGACCACGTGATTTTCGTTGGAGAAGTCGAGCGCTGCGGGCACCGCGCCGAGCTCTCGCCGCTGCTGTACCACGGTGGCAAGTTCTACGCCGAGCATCCGTTGTAAGGTGATTGCCCCTACGCTGCGCCGCTGCGCGGATCGCTGCCTCCCGAGGGGGCTGGTTCATTGCATCAACTCTGAGCCATGCGGATGCAATTAACTGCGCAGAATCCGCCCCCATGAACGCTGCCACTGCCCCGATCCGCAAACCCCACCTCGACACCCTGGCCATCGGCTTGCTGGTGCTGTGCTGCGCGTTCTGGGGCTTCCAGCAAATCCTGATCAAGTCCACCGTGGACGAGGTGCCACCGCTGTGGCAAGCCTCGCTGCGCATGGGTGGCGCCACGTTGTTGCTGTTGCTGTGGTGTCAGGTGCGTGGCGTGCGCCTGTTTGAGCGCGACGGCACGCTCAAAGGTGGCTTGCTGGCTGGCCTCTTGTTTGCCGGCGAGTTCTGTTTTATCTATCTGGGTCTGCAGCACACCAGCGCCTCGCGGCTGACGGTGTTTCTCTACACCAGCCCGTTTGTGGTGGCGCTGCTGCTGCCGCGGGTGGTGCCCAGCGAGACGCTCAAACGCATGCAGTGGATCGGGTTGACGATCGCGTTCGCTGCGGTGGCCATCGCGTTCAGCGAGGGCTTTCTGCACAGCTCGCCGGTGGTCGGCCAGTGGAAGGGCGACGCCATGGGCCTGGCTGCGGGCATTCTTTGGGGCCTGACGACGATCACCATCCGCAGCACCACGTTGGCCAACGCGAGCGCGGAGAAAACACTGTTCTACCAAGTGGGCGTGACCGCCCTGGTGGCGCCCCTGCTCTCGCTGGCGTTGGGCGAAACCTGGTCGCTCGACTACTCTGCTCAGGCGTGGGGCTCGCTGGGTTTGCAGACCGCCGTGGGCGCGTTTGCCAGCTACCTCACCTGGATGTGGCTGCTGCGGCATTACCCAGCCACGCAAATGGCCAGCTTCACCTTCCTCACCCCGGTGTTCGCGCTGGTGTTCGGCGTGCTGCTGCTGGGCGAACACCTCACGCTGCAGCTCACGCTGGCGCTGGTGGGGGTGGCAGTGGGGATCGTTCTGGTGAACCGGCGCTGAGCCGGTTCACCCGTGCCCGCTGCCCTCAGCTCTTCTTCGCCAGCCCCAGCCTGTCCACCGTGGCCTTTTCGGCCTTGAAGGTGCGCTCGGCGTAAGCGGTGTAGTCGGCCGTGCTCATGTAGATCGTGGGCATGTAGAACTTGTCCAGCGTTTCCAGCAACTTGGGGTCTTCCAGTGTTTTTTTGAAGGCGTCGTGCAGCACCTTGGTGACGGCTGGGTCCATCCCGGCTGGCCCGCCGATGCCGAACGGCGATTCGTTGATGGTGTCCCAGCCGCTTTCTTTGACGGTGGGCACGTTGGGAAACGCTTTGTTGCGCTGGCTGCTCAGGGTGGCGAGCAGGCGCAGTTTGCCGCTTTGCACATGCGGCGCCACGTCGAGCGTGCCGCTCATCATGCGGATGTGGCCACCGAGGATGGCGGGCACCAGCTCGGCCGAACCTTTGTAGGGAATGGGATTGAGCTGGATGCCGGCTTTTTCAGCGAACTCTTCGATCGCCAGGTGCGGCGTGGTGCCAGTGCCGGTGTGGCCGTATTCCAGCTTGCCTGGGTTGGCCTTGGCATAGGCCACCATCTCCTGAATGGTCTTGAACGGTGCGTCGGCCGTGCAGGCCAGGGCAAAGGTGTAGCCGACCAGACAGACCACGTGGGTGATGTCCTTCACCGGGTCGAAGTTCATCTTCTGCATGTGGGGCAGGCGGTAGATGCCCAGCGGCAGCTGGGTGAGGGTGTAGCCATCGGGCTTGGCGTTCACCATCGCGCTGGCGCCCAGCGTGCCGCCCACGCCAGGTTTGTTCTCCACCACCACCGGCACCCCCAACACCTTGGCCGCGCTCTCGGCGATGGCGCGTATCACGCCGTCGCTGGCACCGCCAGCGGGCCAGGGTGCGATCAGGGTGATGGCGCGCGACGGGAATTTGTCCTGCGCCCAGGCACTGGTGGGCAGGATCGCGGGGGCGGCGACAACGGCAGCGGCAGCGCCGATCGCCTGGCGGCGGTTGAGCTGGTCAAGACGGATGGTCATGGGAGTCTCCAGGTTTTGGGTGAGCAAGGCACGAACGCAACATAGCGCCCGCGGCGCCCCGGCGGAAGCGGGAATGCCCGACGCAGTGGGGACATTTGGTCACGCAGGAGACGGCCAGACGCATTCAAACCCCGCGCCTACCGGGCGTTTGGATCACCCGCCCAAGCACGCGCTCAGGCGCCAGCACGTGCCTGTTGGTGGCGCTCGGCGAAGTCGATGTACCAACGCAGGCAGCCCGGATTCGCCATCGCCTCCTTGTTGATCACCTTCTCGATCGGTTGCCCCAGCAGCAGTTTTTTGATCGGCAGTTCCTGCTTCTTGCCCGAGAGCGTGCGCGGGATCTCGGCCACCTGGAAGATGGCGTTGGGCAGGAAGCGCGGCGAGAGCGCGGTGCGGATCGCGTCGTTGATGCGCGCGGTCATCGCGGCGTCGAGCGCCACACCGTCGCGCAGCACGACGAACAGCGGCATGTAGCTCTCTCGGCCCAGGTATTCCAGGTCGACCACCATCGAGTCCATCACCTCGGGCAGGGCCTCGACCGCGCTGTAGAGCTCGCTGGTGCCCATGCGCAGGCCGTGGCGGTTGATGGTCGCGTCCGACCTGCCGTAAATGACACACGAGCCATCCGGGTGGATGCGCAGCCAGTCGCCGTGGCGCCAGACGGCGCCAGCGCTTGCAGGAAGATCCCTGTCGCCAGGCCGCCCCAAGACAGGGACAACCCCCTCGGGGGGCAGCGGACCACGCGCAGCGGGGGAGCGTGGGGGCTCGGTTGCACCTCCACCGGGCTTGCGGCCATGACCTGGGGGATAGGTATCGAAATAGCTGCCAATCAGGCGCCGGTTGTCGGTGTCGCCCACGAAGTACAGCGGCATCGAGGGAATGGGTTGCGCACACACCAGCTCGCCCACCGCGTCCATCACCGGCTGGCCCTGTTCGTCCCAGGATTCGACCGCGCAGCCGAGCAGCCGGCACTGCATGCGGCCCGGGATCTGCGGCAGCTCGCGGTGGCCGCCGATGAAGGCGCCGGCGAAGTCGGTGCCACCCGAGATGTTGCACCACCAGATATCGCCCCCACGCTCCGCCGCTTCGCGGGTCGCTGCCCCCCGAAGGGGCTGATTCGCGTTGGGGCGGCCCGGCGGCGAATCGTCTTGTGCTTCGGCCGCGGCCCGCAGTGCGCGGAACTGTGCAGTGCCCCAGTTCTGCGCCTCTTCCGATAGCGGCGATCCCGTCGTCCCCAACGCGCGAACCTTTGAGAGATCACCGCAAGTCGACAGGTCCACGCCCGCCTTCAAACAGTTCGCGAAAAACGCGGCGCCGGCGCCGAAGAAGGTCACGCCTTGCTCGGCGGCGAAGCGCCACAGCGTGGTCCAGTCGGGCTTGTCTTTCGTGCCGCCGGGGTTGCCATCAAAGATCACGCAGGTGGTGCCGTTGAGCAGGCCGCTGGTCTGCGCGTTCCACATCACCCAACCGGTGGAGCTGTACCAGTGGTAGCGCTCGCCCCAGCTGTTGGGCTCGTAACTGCAGCCCACATCGTTGTGCAAAATCTTGAGCGCCAACGCGACGATGAGCGTGCCGCCGTGGCCGTGCACGATGGGCTTGGGCAAGCCCGTGGTGCCGCTGCTGTAAACAATCCACAACGGATGGTCGAACGGCAGCCAGAGAGGCTCGAATGCGACCCCTGCGGCGTCGTTGCGCGAGGCAGCCAGGGCGAACGACACGCAGGGAGCAGCCGCCGCAAGCGCCGCCTGTTGCGCGTCTTCGCCCACGGTCAGATTCGTGTGAAGGATCACATGCTGAACGGTGGGCAACGCAGCTCGCAGCTCGGCCACCACCGCCAGACGGTCGAAGTCTTTGCCGCCGTAGGTCACACCGTCGCAGGCGATCAATACCTTGGGCTCAATCTGCCGGAAGCGATCGAGCACCGCGTTGGTCCCCATGTCGGGGGCACACACGCTCCACACGCCGCCGATGCTTACCGTGGCCAGAAAGGCGACCATGGTCTCGGGGATGTTGGGCAGGTAAGCCGCGACGCGGTCCCCCGGCTGCACGCCCTGCGCCTGCAAATGCAACGCGAGCGACGCCACTTGACGACGCAGCTCGGGCCAGCTCAGCTCGGTGGTGTGACCTTTTTCTTTGCGGCCAATCACCGCCAGAAAACCCGCCGCATGAGCGAGTTCAACATGGCGGAACACCTGCTGCGCGTAATTCACTTTCGCCCCCGGGAACCAGCTCGCGCCGGGCATCACGTTCTGCTCCAGCACCGCCGTGTGCGGCGTGGGCGAATGCAACTCGAAATAGTCCCAGATGCTTTGCCAAAACGCATCGAGGTCGGTGGTGGACCAGCGCCAGAGCGCGTCGTAGCTGTCGAACTGCAGGCCGCGCTCGGCGGCGAGCCAGTCTTGGTACAGGCGAATCTGTGGAATGTGTGGAGCGGCTGCGGTGGCTGATGTCATGGCGTTTGTGGGTATGTGCCGGTTTGGCTTGTCTCGTCCCCGCGAGGGTAGCAGCGGCCCCACCCGCACACAACGCGGCGGTGACACACCAGGCCGCAATCGGCCAGTCCAGTCGCCTGCGCGTGCCCCGCCCTCAAGGCGCGCTGATCCAGGCGATTCCATTGCGCATGATGGGCGGTGTCTCGATCGTGGTGTTTGGCCTGATCGCGATCGCCGGCGCCAAGATCTGGTTCGACAACCAGGCCGATTTTTCTGACAACAAACATCTGCTGGTGGCCGCCATCCCCTTGATTGTGCGAACCAGCGACCAGACGCTGAAATTCGGTGACTTCGCCTTCGGCGGCATCGCGCTCTGCGCATCGCCCAACCGGCGCGGCTGAGCGGTTTCGACCCCCGGCTGGTGTCGGATGAAGGCGGACAGCCTCAGGGTTTCCCGCCTTTTGCTTTAGTCTTCAACTATTCAACAATGAATTGAAACCAACTGGTGCGGTGAGCCTGCGGGTCGCCGCGTTTCCCACGCGAGGTGACCCCATGAAGATCGTCTGCATCGGCGGCGGCCCCGCCGGTCTGTATTTTGGCCTGCTGATGAAGCAGATCAACCCAGCGCACGACATCACCGTGGTCGAGCGCAACCGGCCTTACGACACCTTCGGCTGGGGCGTGGTGTTCTCCGACGCGACGCTGGAGAACATGCGCGCCTGGGACCCGGCCACGGCACGCGAGGTGGAGCAAGCGTTCAACCACTGGGACGACATCGAGCTGCTGTTCAAAGGCCGGTGCATCCGCTCGGGCGGCCACGGCTTTGTGGGCATCGGGCGCAAGAAGCTGCTCAACATCTTGCAGGCGCGCTGCGAGCGGGTGGGCGTGAAACTGCTATTCGAGACCGACGTGGTGTCCGACGCCGACTTTCCCGACGCCGACCTCATCGTCGCCAGCGATGGCATCAACTCGCGCATCCGCACACAGCATGAAGCGGTGTTCAAACCCGACATCGTGGTGCGGCCGAACCGCTTCATCTGGCTCGGCACGCACCGCCTGTTCGACGCATTCACCTTCGATTTTCAGAAAACCGAGCACGGCTGGTTTGCCGCGCACATCTACCAGTTCGACGAGAACACCACCACCTTCATTGTCGAGTGCCCCGATCACGTGTGGCTGGCGCATGGCCTTGACAGCGCCGACGCCGACGCTTCCATCGCCTTCTGCGAAAAGCTGTTTGCACAGACGCTGCAAGGAGAAAAGCTCATGACCAACGCGCGCCATCTGCGCGGGTCGGCCTGGCTCAATTTCCAGCGCGTCACCTGCGAGCAGTGGTCGCTGCAAAACGCCCACGGCAGCCAGGTGGTGCTGATGGGCGACGCGGTGCACACCGCACATTTCGCCATCGGCTCGGGCACCAAGCTGGCCATCGAAGACGCGATGGAGCTGGCGAAGCAGTTCCAGATCGCGGGCGACACGCCCGGGCAGATTCCCGCCGTGTTGCAGCGCTACCAGGCGGTGCGCGCGATTGACGTGCTGCGGCTGCAGAACGCAGCCTGGAACGCGATGGAGTGGTTCGAGGTATGCGGCGAGCGCTACTGCGACCAGTTGGAGCCCGAGCAGTTCATGTACTCCATGCTCACCCGCAGCCAGCGCATCAGCCACGAGAACCTGCGGCTGCGTGACAAGGGCTGGCTAGAAGGGTACGAGCGATGGTTTGCCAAGCGCGCCGGCCTGGCGCAACAGCCCGACAACCCAGCCGTGCCGCCGATGTTCACGCCTTTCACCACACGCTCGATCACGTTGAAGAACCGCGTGGTGGTCTCGCCCATGGCGCAATACCGCGCCGTCGATGGCCTGCCAACCGACCACCACCTGGTGCACCTGGGCGCGCGTGCCTTGGGCGGCGCTGCGCTGGTGATGGCCGAGATGACCTGTCCCAGCGCCGACGCCCGCATCACCCCCGGCTGTCCCGGTCTGTGGACCGATGCGCAAGGCGCGGCTTGGGAGCGCATCGTCGCGTTCGTGCACGCGCACAGCGACGCCAAGATCGGCATGCAGCTCGGCCACGCAGGCCCCAAAGGTTCGACCAACGCGCCCTGGGGCCACAGCGGCGCCGACCGGCCACTGCCTGAGGGCAACTGGCCACTGCTCTCGGCTTCGCCCCTGGCCTACCTGGACGACGGTCAGGTGCCGCGCGCGATGAACCGCGACGACATGGACCGCGTCACCGCCGATTTCGTTGCCGCCACGCAGCGCGCCGCCGCCGCCGGCTTCGACTGGCTGGAGCTCCACTGCGCCCACGGCTACCTGCTCTCGGCCTTCATCTCGCCGCTGACCAACCACAGGTCCGACCAGTACGGCGGCTCGCTGGCCAACCGCCTGCGCTACCCGCTGGAAGTCTTCGCTGCTGTGCGCGCGGTCTGGCCCGAGCACCTGCCGATGTCTGTGCGCATCTCGGCGCACGACTGGGTGGAAGGCGGCATCACGCCAGCCGATGCGGTCGAGATCGCGCGCGCCTTCAAGGCCGCCGATGCCGACCTGATCGACTGCAGCTCGGGCCAGGTGAGTGCGGCGCAGAAGCCGACCTACGGCCGCATGTACCAGACGCCGTTTGCCGACCGCGTGCGCCAGGAGGCGGGCATCGCCACCATTGCCGTGGGCGCGATTCAAGAGGCCGATCATGTGAACAGCATCATCGCCAGCGGCCGCGCCGATCTGTGCGCGGTGGCACGTCCGCACCTGGCCAATCCGGCTTGGACACTCACGGAGGCAGCGAAGATCGGCTACACAGCGGTGAATTGGCCTGCGCCTTACCGGGCCGGGAAGTCGCAAATGGAAAGCGTTTTTGCGCGCGAAAAATCGCTGAATGAAGCCGCCGATGGCGGCACCGTGCTACCCGCCCGACCTCTGCAGCACCATGCAGACTGAAGGAACCGCCAAGCCCATCTGGACCCAGCCGATCTCCTGCGAGATCCTCGCCCACATCCACCAAGGGACGGCGGTACAACATCTGGGCATCGAGTTCATGGAAGTCGGCGACGACTTCATCACCGCCCGCGTGCCGGTGGACTCTCGAACAAAGCAGCCCTACGGCCTGCTACACGGCGGCGTGAGCGTGGTATTGGCCGAAACCCTGGGTTCTTGCGGCGCAGCCCATTGCGTGCCGCCCGGCCACCGAGCCGTGGGCCTGGACATCAACGCCAACCACCTCAAGGGCGCCACCGCTGGCTGGGTCACCGGCACCACGCGGCCAGTGCACCTCGGGCGCAGCACCCAGGTCTGGCAGATTGACCTGAAGAACGACGCGGGCGAACTGACCTGCGTCTCGCGCATCACGATGGCGGTGCTGGCACCGCGTTGACCGGTCAGCTGCGCTCGCAGCGCCCTTGCGCTGTGGCCAGGCCGCGAAAGTCGCTGCTCCAAGTCTGGCTGGCGACATCGATCTGAATGCGCTCGTTGTCCAGCGCGGTGAGGATCACCGTCTCTTGAATCGCAAAGCTGTAAACGGGCTGGCCATCGATCGCCACATCGCGGATGCGCCGCTGGTCATACCCCACGGTAACGGTGCGCGACCAGGTGGAGCGGGCGGGCATGTAGACCGCGTCACACACCAGCGTCACGGTGCCGGTGGCAGGTGGCGCTGGCGGATTCTTCTTTGCCGGCTCAGCAGCGACCGCCGGCAGCGCGCAGAGACAGATCACCAAGAGCCCTGGGACGCCCCTCACGCCGCGCCGTCCTGGTGTGCGGCCAGGCGCTCGCTCTTCCAATACACATCGTCTCCACCGTGCATGCGGTTGAGCACGCGGGCGAGAACAAACATCAGATCAGACAGGCGGTTGAGGTACTGGCGCGGCGCGTCCTTGATCGCTTCCTCGTTGCCCAGCGCGACCACCGCACGTTCGGCACGTCGCGCAACGGTGCGGCACACATGGGCGATGCTGGCGGCCCGCGTGCCGGCCGGCAAGATGAATTCCTTCAGCTTGGGCAGCGCGGCGTTGTGCTCGTCCAGCGCCTCGTCGAGTGCGGCGACCGCTTCGGGCTTGAGCAACTCAAAGCCGGGAATGGACAGCTCGCCACCCAGGTTGAAAAGCTGGTGCTGTATCTCCACCAGCAGGGTGCGTACGGGCTCTGGTAGCTCTTCGCAGAGCAAGACGCCGAGGTTTGAGTTCAGTTCGTCCACCTCCCCCATCGCGTGCACGCGCAGGCTGTTTTTGGAGACGCGGCTGTTGTCCCCCAGGCCGGTGGTGCCGGCGTCGCCGGTGCGGGTGGCGATTTGTGAAAGTCGGTTGCCCATGGCTGGCTCGCTGAAGGAACAAGGGAAGCAAATTCTGCTTGGTGAACGTTCATTGTGCGCGATTCACACCGGGTAACAAGCGGCGCGATTGTGTGACCCTGGCAAGCCAGTTGTCACGCAGGCAACAGGCGGCAAAACCACTGGCGTTGCTGGCTGGGCAGCTGTGCAATGTGCAAGCCCGTTCTTCACAGCGCGGGTTTTTTCAACCGACAGATTGGAGTCACACACATGTCATACCGCCAACAAATTGCCCAGTTCGAAAAACGCAGCGTCTTGCTGTTTGCCGCCCTTACCTTGGGCACCGCCAGCGCGGCTTTCGCACAGAGCACAGCCACCAGCGCCGCGGGAGATCAGCAGATCGCTGCGGCGTTCACACAGGCAGACAAGAACGGCGATCAATCGCTGAGCATGGACGAGGCCAAGTCCCTGCCTGCCGTCGCCGAACAGTTCATGGCCATCGACGCCAACGGCGACGGCAAGATTTCCATGGCGGAGTTCACCACCGCCATGAAGAAGTAAGCCCGACAGGACCCCCAGGCGGCGCGGTTCCGGGAGGGGCCGCGCCGCTTGGGTTTTTGTGGGCATCTCCGGGGGCCAGCGCTACACTGGTCCACTTGCCTGTAAGCCGTCTGGAGAACGCCATGAACGCCCCCGCCGAACTCGCCCACCTCACGCCCGAGTTGCACCTGCGCGCGGTGCCCGCCGAGCTGATTCAAGCCCTGCAAAAGCGCTTCGGCGCCCGGTGCTCCACCGCGCAGGCGGTGCGTGATCAGCACGGGCGCGACGAATCTGCGTTCAGCGTGCCGCCACCGGCCGCCGTGGTGTTCGCCGAGAGCACGCAAGACGTGGCCGATGCGGTGATGCTCGCGGCAGTGCATCGCGTGCCTGTGATTCCGTTTGGCGTCGGCTCCTCGCTGGAGGGCCATTTGCTCGCGGTGCAAGGCGGCATCAGCATCGACGT
>JBBSDB010000072.1:0-13230 GCA_038249735.1 Burkholderiales bacterium | reverse complement strand
TGCTCCCTCGTCCAGCAAAAACTCCACCGTGCCCGCACCCACATAGCCCGCCGCCTGCGCCAGCGACACCGCGCAACGGCCCAGCTCCGCCCGCAGCGCGGGGGACACCGCCGGGCTGGGCGATTCTTCGATGATTTTCTGGTGCCGCCGCTGCACCGAACAATCGCGCTCGCCGAGGTGGATGCAGTGGCCATGCGCGTCGGCAAACACCTGCACCTCGACATGCCGCGGGTTGAGCAGCGCACGCTCCAGCAGCAGATCACCACAGCCAAAGCCCGCCAGCGCCTCCGAGCGCGCACTCTTGAGCGCGGGCAGCAGCTGCGCCCAGCCGGTCACCAGCCGCATGCCGCGCCCGCCGCCACCCGCCACCGCTTTCACCATCAGCGGCAGGCCGATGCGCTGCGCCTCGCTGGCCAGGGTGTCGTCGTCCTGCGAGGCGCCGTGGTAGCCGGGCAGGCAGGGCACGCCATGGGCCATTGCCAGTTGCTTGGCAGCCGATTTGCTGCCCAGCGCACGAATCGCGGCTGGCGGCGGGCCGACCCAGATCAGGCCCGCATCGATCACTGCCTGGGCGAATTCGGCGCTCTCGCTCAGAAAGCCGTAGCCAGGATGCACTGCATCCGCGCCGCTGGCCTTCGCCGCATGCAACAGCTTGTCGATGCGCAGGTACGAATCGGCCGAGCTGCTGCCGCCGAGTGCCACCGCGCTGCTGGCTTCCTGCACATGCAGCGCGTGGCGGTCGGGGTCCGAGTACACAGCGACCGTGGCGATGCCCATGCGGTGCGCGGTGCGGATCACCCGGCGGGCAATCTCCGCTCGGTTCGCGATCAGCAGTTTTTTCATTGCCCGGCTTCTCTGGCCCAAGGCGGCGGCTGCTTGCGGCTGAACGCCGCCAGGCCTGCCTGGGCCTCGGCGCCGCGCACGGCAGCGGCGAAGGCGATGGCGGCTTCTTCGCGCAGATCGGGCAGATCGGCGCGCAGGCTTTGCAGCAGGCGCTTGGTGCTGGCCAGTGCGCCGGGGGCGGCGCGGCGCAGGCGCTGCAGCCGTTCTTGCACAGCGGTGTGCAGATCGCCGTCGGTGATCTCGTCGACCAGGCCCAGTGCCATGGCGTCGGCGGCGCGCAGGCTCAGGCCTTGCAGCAGGCATTGCCGCGCCGCGCGGTCGCCCAGACGCGCCCAGACGAAGGGCGCGATCTGCGCTGGGGGCAAGCCCAGCGTGACTTCCGGTGTGCCGAACACCGAGCGCTCGGTGGCAATCACATGGTCGGCACAACAAACCAGGCCAAAGCCGCCACCCATGGCCGCGCCATCGACCGCGCACACCAGCCACTGCGGCAGATCGCAAAGGGCGTGCAGCACATCGCCAAATGCGCGGTTGGCGTCAACCAGCGGGTCGCTTTCACCAGCCGCCAGCGGTTGCCCGATGACCGGGGCGAACTGCCCCAGGCTGCCGCCGGCACTGAAAGCACCGCTGGCACCTGTCAGCACGATCACGCGCAGCGATTCGTCGTGCTTGACGCGCAAGCAAGCCTCGAACAGTGCCACCACCATCGCATCGTTCAAGGCGTTGCGGGTGGCCGGATCGCTGAGCGTCCAGCGCTCGGTGTCACCTTGTCGATCGATCAAAAGTTCAGCCATGGTTTTCTTTCAATAAGCAATGGAGACAGTCGGCGCAGGCCATCTTGACCCAGAACGCCGTGGAACCGGCTTCGCCGGGCCGCCAGCGTTGCCCCTTGAGGGGCGGAGCGCAGCGACGGGGGTGAGCCCATCCTTCGGCTTTGCCGGTCGCAGGCGACGTGCCCCCTCCAGGGGGGAAGCCGCGTCAGCGGCGCAGGGGGGTTTTCTGAATGCCCATCATTTTGGCCAAGATGCCCAGCATCACCTCGTCCGCTCCACCGCCGATCGATGCAAGCCGACCATCGCGGAACATGCGTGAAACTTTGTTTTCCCAGGTAAAGCCCATGCCGCCCCAGAACTGCAGGCAGGTGTCGGGCACCAGGCGGTTCAGGCGGCCGGCCTTGAGCTTGGCCATGGTGGCCCACTCGGTCACGTCCTCGCCGGCCACATAGTTTTCACAGGCCTGGTAGGTGAGCGCGCGCAGCGTCTCCACCTCGGTTTTCATCTCGGCCAGTTTGAACTGCACCCACTGCTGGTCCGCCAGCGTGGCGCCGAACAATTTGCGCTCCTGCGCCCATTCCACCGTCCACTGGATGCAGTTGGTCAGGCTCTGGATGCAGCTCGCCGCCGCCCACAGCCGCTCTTCCTGGAACTGCTGCATCTGGTAGATAAAACCTGAGCCTTCAACGCCGATGCGGTAGCGCTGCGGCACGCGAACTTCGTCGAAATAGATCAGCCCGGTGTCGCTGCTGTTCATGCCGATCTTGCGAATTTTTTTGCCGACCTCGATGCCTTTGAGCAGCTTGCCGTTCGCGCGCATCGGCACCATCACCAGGCTTTTGTTTTTGTGCGCGGGTCCGTCGCTGGTGTTGACCAGCATGCACATCCAGTCGGCCTGCAGGCTGTTGGTGATCCACATCTTCTGGCCGGAGATCACGTAATCGTCACCATCTTTGCGCGCCACGCTTTTGATGCCCGAGACATCGCTGCCCGCGCTGGGCTCGCTCACGCCGATGCAGCCCACCATGTCGCCCGCAATGGACGGCGCCAGGAACTGCTCGCAGAGTTCGGGGCTGCCGAAGCGTGCCAATGCCGGCGAACACATGTCCGTCTGCACACCGATCGCCATCGGGATGCCGCCGCAGTGGATGTGCCCCAACGCCTCTGCCATCGCCACGCTGTAGGAGTAGTCGAGGCCAGAGCCGCCGTAGGCTTCGGGCTTGGTCAGGCCGAGCAGACCGAGCTGGCCCATCTGCTTGAAGACCTCGTGCGCGGGGAAGATTTCGGCAGCCTCCCATTCGTCCACATGCGGGTTGATCTGGTCGTCGATGAAGCGCTTGAGCGTCTTCTGGATTTCGCGGTGTTCATGGGTGAATTGCATGCGGCTTCTCCTGAAGTGATGTCTGGGTTGGTTTGGTTCGGTTGGGGACAGAGCCCAGGGGCGCTGTGCGCGCCCTGGGGCCTGTCCCGCAAGGTCTTACATTCGCGCGACCGAAAACTGCATCGGTCTGGGTTGCCGCGCGGTGGCCTCGGCGCAGGTGTCCAGGCACAGGCTCAACACCGCGCGGGTGTCGCGAGGGTCGATCACACCGTCGTCGAGCACCAGGCCGCTGGTGTAAAACGCGTCGGACTGGTCGTCGAACACCTTCACGATCTGGTCGAACTGCGCCTGCATCTGCGACGCGTCGGGCGTGATGCCTTTGCGCTTCATGCCGGCCTCGGCCACGATCTGCATGGTGCGCGCGGCCTGCTCGCCGCCCATCACCGCGGTCTTCGCGTTGGGCCAGCTGAACAGAAAACGCGGCGCGTAGCCGCGCCCGCACATGCCGTAGTTGCCGGCACCAAAGGAAGCGCCGCACTGGATGGTGATTTGCGGTACGTTGGCGCTGGTCACCGCCTGGATCATCTTGCTGCCGTGCTTGATCATCCCGGCCTGCTCGCTGTCTTTGCCGACCATGTAGCCGGTGGTGTTCTGCAGGTAAATGAGGGGGTGGCCGAGCTGGCACATCCACTGGATGAAGTGGGTGGCTTTGTTGGCACCGGCCACATCGATCGGGCCGTTGTTGCTGACGATGCCGACCGCGTGGCCACCGATGCGCGCCTGCGCACACAGCGTGGCGGCGCCGTACAGCGGCTTGAATTCGAGCAGCTCCGAGCCGTCCACGATGCGCGCCATCACCTCGCGCATGTCCACCGGCTCGCGGTGGTGGGCGGGCATGACGGCGAGCAGGTCGTCGGCAGGCAACGTGGGCGATGCCGCAGCGGCGCGCGCCGGCTGCGCCCAGCCGGTTCGTTGCACAACCTCGCGCGCAATGCCCAGCGCCTGCCGGTCGTCCTCAGCCAGGTTCTCACCCAGGCCCGACACGCTGGTGTGCATCTCGGCGCCGCCCAGTTCCTCTTCGGTCGCCACCTCGCCGGTGGCCGCCATCAACAGCGGCGGGCCGGCGAGAAACGCGCGCGAGCGGCCGCGCACCATGATCACCACGTCGCTCAAACCCGGCATGTAGGCGCCGCCCGCTGTGCCCGAACCGTGCTGCACCGTGATCACCGGCAGACCCGCTGCCGACAAGCGCGCCAGGTTGCGAAACAGCGAACCGCCAAGCACGAAGCCCTCGACCTTGTATTTGGTGAGGTTGGCGCCTGCGCTTTCGACCAGGTGCACGAATGGCAGCCGGTTTTCCAGCGCCATCTCCTGCACCCGCAAGATCTTCTCCAGCCCGCGCGGCTGGATCGCGCCGGCCTCGATGCCTGAGTCGCTGGCCACCACCATGCAGCGCACACCGCAGACGAACCCAATACCGGCCAGGATGCCGCCGCCGGGCACCGACTTCTCGGGATCTTTGGTGTCCTGCAAAAACCCAGCCAATGAGCACAGCGGTAAAAACGGCGCGCCTGCGTCCAGCAGCAATGCGATGCGCTCGCGCGGCAGCAACTGGCCGCGCTTGTCGAACACTGGCTTTGATTTCTCCGAGGCTTGTGCGGCGCGGTCTTCCAGCTTGCGCAGCTGATCGATGCGCGCCAGCATGGCCTCGCGTCGCTGCTGCGATGGAGCCGACTGGGCGTTGAATGCCGATTCAAACGCCATCATGCAAACACCTTCGGCACCACCGCGCGGTGAAAGCCGTCAAACGGCTTGACCGCGTCGCGCGCCTGCACATCAGCGGTTGTGGCCACCTGGCCCCAGCCCATGCGCACCTGCGGCCGTGCGCCGTCCACCCGCAGCACCGAGCCGCTGATGAAGCTGGCTGCCGGGCTGAGCAAAAACACGATGGCGGCCGAGGTTTCGGCCTCGTTGCCGAAGCGCCCAGCCGGCACGGTGTCGCGCATCGCTCGCAACTGCGGCCCGGCTTCGGCCGGGTAGTGGTCCATGCCGCTGGAGGCGATGTAGCCGGGGGCCACCGCGTTCACCCGCACACCGCTTTTCGCCCATTCCAGTGCGGCCGTTTCGGTGAAGCTCACCATGCCCGCGCGCGCCGCGCCGCTGTGGCCCATGCCGGGCATCGAGCCCCACATGTCGGCCACGATGTTGACCACCGAGCCGCCCTGCGCCTGCATCTGCTGCAGGTAGCACTCGCGCGCCACCAGAAAACCGCCGGTGAGGTTGGTCGCGATCACCGCGTCCCAGCCCTTGGCGGTGATGTTTTCCAGCGGCGTCATGTACTGGCCACCGGCGTTGTTCACCAGGCCGTCGATGCGGCCGTGCTCTGCGAGCACCGCCGCCACCATCGCGCGCACCGCGTCTTCCTGGCGGATGTCGCACACCTGCTCGCTGGCGCGCCCACCGTCAGACTCGATCTCCTCGACCGTGGCGCGCAGCTTGTCGGCGTTGCGGCCCACCAGCACCACGGTGGCGCCCAGGCTGGCGAGCTCGTGCGCGGTGCAGCGGCCAATGCCCGAGCCACCGCCGGTGACGATGACAACCCGACCCGAAAACAGAGCAGGCGCAAACACGGAGCGGTAGCCCGCGGCGGACGAGGCACTCATGGGCGATCCTTGAGAAACAGTTGCAAGGCGGTGGTGGTGAGGTCGTCCAGCGTGGCGCGGCGCTGAGCGCGACCCGCGCGCGGCGGTGGCGGGCGGTACCACTGCACCGCCCAATTCAGCGCGCCGAAAATCATCAGCCGCGCCAACACCGTGTCGCCCGCGAGCTGACCGCTGGCATGCAGGCTGCTTAGCACCGGCACCCAGGCGGCTTCATAGGCGTCTTTCAGCGCGGTCACCTCGCCCACCTGGTCCAGGTCGAGGCGGCGCCACTCGTACAGCATCACCGGAATGAAGTCGCTGTCTGGGCCGAGCAGCACCTCGAAGTGGTTGCGCACCAGAACCGACAGGCGCTCGCGCGGCGCGCTCTGTGCTGGCAGCGCAGCGGTGGCTGCCGTCTGGCGCGCCAGCGCGCTGCGCATGCCCTCGCGCATCACGGCGGCCAGCAGCGCTTGCTTGTTCTCAAAATGGTAGAAGGGTGAGCCCGAACGCATGCCGGCGGCAGTGGCGATGTCGCGCGTGCTGGTGGCGTCGAAACCTTGCAGGCGAAACAAATGCGCAGCCACCGCGAGCAACTCTTGACGGCGGTTGCCATCATCGCGCTCCTCGGCGGTCTTGCGCGGACGTCCGCGCGGACGGCTCGCCACAGGCGTCGGCGTTGGTTCGGTGGGGCTGGCGGGTGTCATCGCTGACAAAGATAGCAGCGCGGTCAATTTTCAGCAAGCGTTTGCTTGGTGAAAATAGGAACGGCTGTCTCGTGGCCGACAGCTTGGGCCACTGGCGCTGCCCGCAGCAAGCGCCGGTCTGTCGGACTGCCAGGGCGACAAGGAGGTACCCAACGCGCTGCGATACTTGGTTTCATGCGGCTGAAATACCTGCCTGTTGCTTCGCTCAAACTCGGCGCTTTTGTGGCGGCGGTGGCTGTGCGCATGGTGTGGCAAGCCGCCTTGGCCGAGCGCGCGCAGGCATGACGGCGAAGCCCATGAATGCGCAGGCCACGAACCCGCAGGCGTCCAGTGCCGACGTGGTGATCGTGGGCAGTGGTGTCATGGGTGCGGCCACAGCCTGGTGGCTCACCCGCTTGCAGCCGGGCCTGAAGGTCACCTTGGTCGAATCGGACACGCTCTTTGAGAGAGCTTCGTCGTCCTTGTCGGCCAGCTCGATTCGCCAGCAATTCACCTGCCCGGTCAACATTCGGCTGTCGCAGTTTGGCATCCAGTTTTTGCGTGAGGCAGATCGATATCTGGGATTGCCCGATCACCCGGTGGCGCTGGGTTTGCAGGAGCCAGGCTATTTGTATCTGGCGCAGACAAGCCAAGTGGCGGCCATGCAAACCGCGCACCAGATTCAGAAGAACGCCGGGGCCGATGTGGCTTTGCTGGGCCCCGAGGCCTTGCGCCAGCGCTACCCCTGGCTGAACGTGGACGATGTGGCGCTGGGCAGTTTGGGCCTGAGCGGCGAAGGCTGGTTTGACGGCCCTGCCCTGCACATGGCTTTTTTGAGAAATGCGATGACGCAAGGCGTGCAGCGGCTGCACGACCGGGTGGTGGGCCTGGGCCGCACCGCTACGCAAATCACCCATGTGCGCCTGGCCAGTGGCGGCCACTTGCGCTGCGGCCAGGTGGTCAATGCGGCAGGCGCTTGGGCAGGCGAAGTGGCCGCCATGGCCGCGGTGGACTTGCCAGTGGAAGCGGCCCGGCGCACGGTGTTTGTGCTGTCCACCCCCGAGCCTCTGCCGCACTGCCCTTTGCTGATCGACCCCAGTGGTTGGTGGTTGCGCCCGGAGGGCCGGTTCTTGATCACCGGGTCTGAGCCGCTGCAAGCCGAAGCGGGCCTGCCCCTGGAGCCCGATTGGCTGGAATGGAACGACGAGCAATGGGCCTCACTGGCCCACCGCATCCCGTCTTTGGCCGCTTTGCGCGTGCAGCGGGCTTGGGCCGGCTATTACGAAATGAACACCTTTGACCACAACGCCGTGATCGGTCCACACCCCCTGCTTCGCAACCTGTTTTTCATCAACGGGTTTTCGGGGCACGGCATGCAGCACGCCGCAGGCGCTGGCCTGGCTTTGGCCGAGTGCATGCTCCACGGCGAGTCGGCCAGCCTGCAGGTGGGTGAATTGGGTTTCGAGAGGCTGCTGCAAAACCGCCCGCTGCGCGAGCAGCATGTCATTGGCTGAGCCAAAGGCATTGCCGATTTCAGACACAACCACCACCTCAACACCTCACCCGCCTGCGCTTGCGCCCTCAGAGCTGCCAAGACCTGTGCGACCATGCAGCCCATGCAAAACCCAGCGTTCGATCTCATCGTTTTCGGCGCCACCGGCTTCACCGGCCGGCTCGTGGCCGAGTACCTTCACACCCAATACGGCGTCGGGCGGGACGTGAAATGGGCCATGGCGGGCCGCAGCCTGGAGAAGCTGCAGCGGGTGCGCGACGAGCTTGGCATAGGCGCCGATCTGCCGCTGCTGGTGGCCGACGCCAGCAACACCGCCGCGCTGAAAAAACTGGTCGGGCAAACGCGTGTGGTCATCACCACCGTGGGCCCGTACCAGCTTCACGGCGACGCGCTGGTGGCCGCTTGCGCCAAGGCCGGCACCGACTATGTGGACCTGTGCGGCGAGCCGGGCTGGATGGCGAAGAAAATCCCCGAGCTGCAGCCGGTGGCCGCCGCCAGCGGTGCGCGCATCGTCTTCTCCTGCGGCTTCGACTCGATCCCGTTTGACCTCGGGGTGGTGTTTCTCCAAAACGAAGCGATGCAGCGCCTGGGCGAGCCGCTGGTGCGGGTGCATGGGCGCGTCAAGACCATGAAAGGCACCTTCTCCGGTGGCACAGCCGCCAGCCTGCTGGCCACCATGGAAGCGGCTGGGCGCGACCGCTCGCTGATCAAGATCCTGGGCAACCCCTTCGCGCTGGTGCCTGGCTTCAAAGGCCCGCGCCAGCCCAACGACAACCTGGCCGAGTACGACGAGCTAGCCGCGAGCTGGACCGCGCCTTTTGTCATGGCGCCGATCAACACCAAGAATGTGCACCGCACCCACGCGCTGCGCGGCCACCCCTGGGGCACCGACTTCATTTACAGCGAACGCATGCTCACTGGCAAGGGCAGCAAGGGCGAAAAGCGCGCGAGGACGACAGCGCGCAACACCAAGATTCAGAATGTGCTGCTCGCCATCGGACCCACGCGCGCGCTGATCCGCCGCTTCGCCCTGCCGAAGCCAGGCGAAGGCCCGAACCAGCAGCAGCGCGACAGCGGCCACTACGAGCTGCTGTTCGTCGGCGAAACCGCAAGCGGCGAGCGCCTGGCCGCCACCGTGAGCGGCGACCGCGACCCAGGCTACGGCTCCACCTGCAAACTCATCAGCGAAGCCGCGCTGTGTCTGGCGCAGGAGACCGACCACACCCAAGCGCCTGGCGGCGTGTGGACCCCCGGCGCCGCGATGGGCCTGATGCTGGTGCGGCGCCTGCAGGCGCGGGCTGGCCTGAGTTTTGCCATCACCGACACCCCCACTTCATCACGCGACAGGAGCACACGCGCTTGAACACGCATGCCGACCGCCACGCCACACCATCGCTGGCGATGGACATCCCCACCCTCACCGAATTCCTCGCGCGCGAGTTCCCTCAGGTCAACGGCGACTTCCGTATCGATGCGCTGGAAACGGACCGCATCGTGGTGCGCCTGCTGGTGGCTGAGCGGCACCTGCGCCCCGGCGGCACAGTCTCTGGCCCCAACATGTTTGCACTGGCCGACGTGGCGATCTACCTCGCCATCCTGTCGCGCCTGGGCCCGGTGGCGCTCGCCGTGACCACCAGCGCCCATGTGGACTTCATGCGCAAGCCAGCGGCCCACGCCGACCTGATCGCCACCGCCCGCCTGCTCAAGCTCGGCCGCAACCTCGCGGTGGGCGACGTGCTGATGTGCAGCGAAGGCAGCTGCGAGCCAGTGGCGCGCGCCAGCATGACCTACGCGATCCCGCCCAAGCGCGACTGAGCCTGCTCGATGCGTTGAGCCGCGCTTCAGTCCAGCGGCCAGGGCAGATCGCGAGGCGCGGCTGGCTGTGCCGCCAACGGCTCGGGCGGTGGCGGTTTTTGTCTCTCGGCCACCTCGTCCACGCCGCGCCACCACACCTCCACCGGCCGCTGGTCTGCGGGTTCCACCGCTTCGCCCAGGCGCGGCATCAGCAACCGCGCATTGGCCGGATCGGCTTGCGCCACCAGGGTGTCGGCCGGCTCGTCCCACGCATGCATGGCCAGACTGAAGGTGCCCCAGTGCACCGGCAGCAAGGCGCCGCCGCCCAGCAGCGCGTGGGCTTTGAGCGCATTGACCGGTCCCAGATGGATGTCGCCCCAGGCGGGATGAAACGCGCCCACCTCCAGCATCACCAGATCAAACGGCCCCAGGCGCTTGCGGATCTGGGCGTATTCGGTGGTCAGACCCGTGTCACCGCTGAAGAACACCGCATGCCGCTCGCCGCGTATCACCATGGAAGACCACAGCGTGGCGTTGCGATCCTTCAAACCCCGCCCCGAAAAGTGCTGCGAAGGCGCCGCGGTCACGGTCAATCCCGTGCCGGGCACGCGGTGGGTTTCCCACCAGTCGAGTTCGGTGATGCGCTCGGGCGGCACGCCCCAGGCCTGCAGGTGCGCGCCCACGCCCAGCGAGGTCACGAAGGGCACGGCGCTGTGGCGGGCCAGGGTGCGGACGGTCGCGAGGTCGAGGTGGTCGTAGTGGTCGTGGGAAATCACCACCACATCGAGCGCGGGCAGTTGCTTCAGGCGCAGCGGCACCGGCTGAAACCGCTTGGGGCCCACCAAGCGAAACGGCGAGGCCCGTTTGCCCCACACCGGGTCGGTGAGCACGCGGTACCCATCGATTTCCAGCAACACGGTGGAATGCCCCAGCCAGGTGGCGCGCAGGCCGCTGGCGCTGGGGCGGTGCCAAGCCGCGCGCGGGTCCATCGACGGCAGGGGCGCCTGCGGCGTGCGGCGTTCGCCGCCAAGCAAAAAGTCTTTCACGCTTGGCATGGACGCGGTGGGATCGCGCAGACCCGGCAGCACCGGGTGCTGGTTGCGAAAGCCTTCACCGGTCCACAAAGGCGAAACACCCATGCGTTCCAAACGCTCGCCCTGGGCGCGTTGACCAAAAGACAGCATCAGCAAATCCCGTTTGCAAAGGTTTCAGCGTAGCGGGGAACGGGCCGTGTTGTGTGACGCTGGGCTTAGCCGCCCACCGTGTCGGGCCTGTGCTGGGCTCGGTAGGCCCGAGGCGTCTGGCCAGACCAGCGTCTAAAGGTGCGGCTGAAGTTGCTCGGGTCGGCAAACCCCAGCCGGGTGGCGATCTCCTCGACCGGCAGACGGGTTTGCGCGAGCAGCCAACACGCCAGATCGGCGCGGGTGTGGTCGAGCAGGGTCTGGTAGCGCGTGCCCTCCTCGCCCAAGCGGCGGATCAGGGTGCGCGCCGACACCCGCTCCAGCTCGGCCATCGCCTCCACCCGCGGAAACCGCTCCTCGCACGCCAGCAGGCGCAAGCGCACGCGCTGCGCCAGGCTGCCTTGTTGGCTGTGCGCCAACTGCTGCTCACACAGTTGCAACGCCAACCGGTGCGCCTCGGGGTCGGGTGCGAGCGTGGGCAGGGCAAGCAAGGCGCGTGGAAAACTCAGGCGCCAGACCGGTGCTGCGGTTTGCAATTGCGGCACTGCGCGGCGCAACGCCTCGGCCTGGGGGCCGTCGGGCAAGGGCCAGTCGAGCACCAGCCCTGGCGCGGCTGGTCGCCCGGTGACCGTCTGCAGCAAACGCAGCACGGCGCCGGTGATGTGCCCCAGCACATAGGCGCGAAGATCGGGATCGGGCAGCCGCTCTTGCAGCACCAGACTCGCGGGATCGGCCTCGGTGTCCAGCACGAAAGTCACCAGATTCAAACGCATGGCGCTGAAGCGCGGCAACAGGTGCAACACCTGGCCCAGCGTGCCAGCCGACACGGCAGCAAAGCCCAGCGCGCCGTGGCTGGAGAGTTCGGTCGACAAACCCACCGACAGCGCCAGCGCCGGATCGCCACTGAGCGCCTGTGCCGATGTGACCAGGCGCTGCAGCTGCGCCAGGCTGAGAAACGCCTGCCCGGTGTGCAGCGCGTCCCAGGTCAGGCCGCTTCCTTGCAGTGTCTGCTCGGGTGCGATGCCACGGCGGCGCAACTCGGCACACAACAAACGCGCGTACATGGGGTGCACGCTTGGGCGAAGCCAGTCCACCGTTTCAGCGGCAGCAGGCTCCAGCAGCGTTTGACTTGTCATGATTTGACGATTTTATGGCGCGCTGTGTCCTGGGCAACACTGCCCCGGCTGCTCACAATCCGCCAATGAACATGCCCACCTCATATCCCGCCCCGCCAAGCGCCTTTCGCGACCGCAAGCGCTGGGGCTGGCTGCTGTCTGTCGCAGGCCCTGGCGTGGCTGCCATCGGCACGCTGGCGCACACGCTGGGCGCCACCAGCTTGTGGTGGTTTGCCGTGCCGCTGGTGCTGTTTTACCTAGTGGTTCCGATCGCCGACTGGCTGATCGGCGAAGACCTGACCAACCCGCCCGAGTCTCAAGTGCGCGCACTGGAGTCCGACGGTTACTACCGCGGCATTTTGTACGCCACCGTTCCTGTGCTCTGGGCAACCGTGCTGTTCAACCTGGTGTTTCTCGCCACCCACAACCTGCCCTGGCCCGCCTGGCTGGCCACGGTGCTGGTGACCGGCTCGGTGTTGGGCTTCGGTCTGAACCTGAGCCATGAACTCGGCCACAAGCAGGACTGGCTGGGCCGCAAGCTCGCTCTGTTCAACAGCGCGCTGGGTGGCTACGGGCATTTTTCGATCGAACACAACCGCGGCCACCACCGCCACGTGTCCACCCCCGAAGACCCGGCCTCGTCTCGCTTGGGCGAGAGCATCTACCGCTTTGTGCTGCGCGAGATGCCGGGCGCCTTTCGCCGTGCCTGGGCACTGGAGACCGATCGGCTGCAGCGGCGCGGCATGCGGGCCTGGCACCCAGACAACGAAATCCTCCAGGCGAGCGCGCTCACCTTGGTGCTCTACGGCGGCCTGATCGCCCTCTGCGGCTGGCCCATGGCCGCCATGCTGCCGCTGGTGGCGTTCTGGGGCGCGTTTCAGCTCACCTCGGCCAATTACATCGAACACTACGGCCTGCAGCGCCGGCGCCTGGCCGATGGCCACTACGAGCGCTGCGCGCCGCACCACTCCTGGAACAGCAACCACCTGGTGTCCAACCTGGTGGTGTTCCAGCTGCAGCGCCATTCTGACCACCACGCCCACCCCGGCCGTGGCTACCAGAGCCTGCGCGACTTCCCCGACCTGCCGCGCCTGCCTTCGGGCTACTTCGGGATGTTTCTGCTGGCCTACCTGCCGCCGCTGTGGTTCCGGGTGATGGACCCGCGCGTGGCGCAGGCGGTGCATGGCGACCCGGCACGGATCAACTTTCAGCCCGGCCTGCGCGAGCCGCTGATGCGCAAGCTGGGGCTGGCGGGTCTGGATCAACGCTGAACCGGGGCTGATCCAGAGTTCACGCGTCTCAGGCGCGGCACCGCCGCTGTACGATCTGTCCGACCGTGGCCAGAGGACAGGAATTTGCCATCCT
>JBBSDB010000071.1:0-13261 GCA_038249735.1 Burkholderiales bacterium | reverse complement strand
TGTGCTGGGTGGCAACCTGGAAAAAATGTTGGCAGCCGTCGAGAGCGATGCATCGCTTGACGAGGCCACACGCGCCCAGCGTGTTGATGAAATCCGCAGTCGGTGGCAACAAGATCACGAAAAGGTCAAAGCACTGGGTGGCCTGCGCATCATCGCCACCGAGCGCCATGAGAGTCGGCGCATCGACAACCAATTGCGCGGCCGCTCGGGCCGTCAGGGCGACCCGGGCTCCTCGCGCTTTTACCTGAGCCTGGACGACTCGCTGATGCGCATCTTCGCGGGCGACAAGGTGCGCGCCATCATGGACCGGCTCAAGATGCCGGAAGGCGAAGCGATCGAAGCGGGCATGGTCACGCGCAGCATCGAGAGCGCGCAGCGCAAGGTCGAGGCCCGCAACTTTGACATCCGCAAGCAGTTGCTGGAGTACGACGACGTTTCCAACGACCAGCGCAAGGTGATCTACCAGCAGCGCAACGACATTCTGGACTCGCAAACCATGCGTGGACAGATCGACTCCCTGCGCGAGGGCTGCTTCACCGACTTGGTGCACCAGTTTGTGCCCGAAGCCAGTGTGGAGGAGCAATGGGATTTGCCGGGTCTGGAGAAGGTGCTCCGCGAGGAATGGGCGGTGGACGTCCCCGTGACGTCGTGGGTGTCGGACGCCGAGTCGATCGACGCCGAAGAGGTCGCCCAGCGCGTGATCGCGGCGGCGAAGGACGTGTTCGACGCCAAGGTGGCGCTCGTGGGCGAGGAGAACTTCACCAATTTCGAGCGCGTGGTGCTGTTGCAGACCATCGACGGGCAGTGGCGCGAGCATCTCTCAGCGCTGGACTATCTGCGCCAGGGCATTCATCTGCGCGGCTACGCGCAGAAGCAGCCCAAGCAGGAATACAAGCGCGAGGCGTTTGTGCTGTTTGGCCAACTGCTCGACACGGTGAAAACCGATGTGACCCGCGTGCTCATGAACGTGCGTGTGCAATCTCCCGAGCAGGTGAGCGAAGCGGCGAAGCAAATGGAAGACCGCGCCGAACAAATCGCGAATGTGACCTACACCGCGCCCAACGAAGATGGCGAGCCCGAAAGCGTGCGGGAGTTTGGCACGGCGGCTGCAGCGGTATCGCGCGTCGGGCGCAACGACCCTTGCCCCTGCGGCAGTGGCAAAAAATACAAGCAATGCCACGGCAAGCTGGCCTGAGCCGCGCGCGCGCCTGACCATTTTTCTGGAGTTGCTTCATGCCCGTTCTTCTCGCCGCGCCAGCGGCCGCTGATCTGCACACGATTGCCGGGGTGCGGATTGGCGTGGTCGAGGCAGGTATTCGCAAGGCCAACCGCAAAGACCTCACCGTGTTTCTCTTCGATGAGGGCAGTGTGGTGGGCGCGGTGTTCACTCAGAACCGCTTTGCGGCCGCACCGGTGCAGGTGTGCCGCGAGCACCTGGTGTCAGGCGCGGCGGTGCGTGCGCTGGTGATCAACACCGGCAACGCCAATGCCGGTACCGGCGAGGCTGGGTTGGCGGTGGCGCGGCAGACCTGCAGCGCAGTGGCGCGGGCCTTGGGTTTGGCGCACGAGCAGGTGCTGCCGTTCTCCACTGGCGTCATCATGGAGCCGCTGCCGCTGGACCGCCTGCTCGCCGGCCTGCCGCGGGCGCTGTCATCGGCTGCCCAGGAGGCGGTGGCCAGTGGTGCCCAGTGGCTGGACGCCGCTACCGGCATCATGACCACCGACACCTTGCCCAAGGCTGCGAGCGTTCGCTTTGGCCTGGGTGGGCAGGCGGTGCATGCCACCGGCGTCGCCAAGGGTGCGGGCATGATCCGGCCAAACATGGCCACCATGCTCGGCTTCCTCGCCACCGACGCTCAGATCGCGCCCGCCGTGATGCACGCGCTGGCGCAGCGATTGGCCGAGGCCTCTTTCAATCGCATCACGGTTGATGGGGACACCAGCACCAACGACTCCTTTGTCGTTGTGGCCACCGGACGCGCCGGCAACCCGGTGGTGCACGACCTTGAGAGCGCCGAGGGCCAGGCGTTGATTGCTGCGCTGACCCCGCTGGCGCAGCAGCTTGCGCATGCGATCGTGCGCGACGGCGAGGGCGCCACCAAATTCATCACCGTTCAGGTGGAAGGCGGGCGCGATACCGCTGAATGCCTGAAGGTCGCTTACGCAGTGGCGCATTCGCCGCTGGTGAAAACCGCGTTTTTTGCCAGCGATCCCAACCTTGGGCGTATTCTGGCTGCGGTCGGCTACGCCGGCATTGCCGATCTGGATGCGACGCGTATCGAATTGCATCTGGGCGATGTGCATGTGGTCACGGCGGGCGGGCGCCATCCGCAATACCGCGAGGAAGACGGTCAGCGCGTGATGAAGCAGGCGGAGATTCTGGTTCGTATCGGTCTGGGGCGCGGCGCAGCCACCGAGACGGTGTGGACCTGCGACTTCAGCCACGACTACGTCACCATCAACGCCGACTACCGCTCATGAGCGACGCTCTGGAGCGCTTGCTCGCTCGCGCCGAGGAACTCATCGGTCGCATTGAAGCGGTGCTGCCCAAACCCCTTAGCGAGCCCGACTGGTCTGCCTCGGTGGCCTTTCGCTACCGCAAGCGCACCAGCGGCCATGGCCAGCTAGAGCCGGTCCGTCATGTGGCACCAATGAAGCTTTCTGACCTGCAGGAGATTGGCGATCAGAAGACCAGAATTCAACGCAATACCCTGCAGTTCGTGCAGGGCGTGCCCGCCAACAATGTCTTGCTAACCGGTGCGCGTGGCACGGGCAAATCCTCGTTGGTCAAGGCCTGCCTGCACGAGTTCGCAGCTCAGGGATTGCGTCTGATCGAGGTTGACAAAGCCGATCTGGTGGATCTGCCGGACATTGTCGACCTGGTCGCCGCTCGGCCCGAGCGTTTCATTGTGTTCTGCGACGACCTGAGCTTCGAGGACGGAGAGTCGGGCTACAAGGCGCTCAAGTCGGTGCTCGACGGCTCGGTGGCTGCCGCTGGCGACAACGTGTTGATCTATGCCACCAGCAACCGGCGCCACCTGTTGCCCGAGTACATGAAAGAAAACCTCAGTTACACGCACACCGCCGATGGCGAAGTGCACCCTGGTGAGGTGGTGGAAGAGAAAATTTCACTCTCAGAGCGTTTTGGTCTGTGGGTGAGCTTCTACCCTTTCAGCCAAGACGAGTACCTCACTATCGTGGGCCAGTGGTTGAGCTCGTTCGGGGTGGGGGCTTCTGCCATCGAGCGCGCCCGTCCGCAGGCCCTCGTTTGGGCGCTGGAGCGTGGCTCGCGCAGTGGACGCGTCGCGTACCAGTTTGCACGCGATTTCGCCGGCAGCCAGGCGGCGCGCGCCTGAATGGATCAGGCGCCGCTGGTGGTCGATGCGGACCGTGCCCGTCAAGGCCTGGCTGACCGGCCGGTGACCGAGGTGGCGGTGGGTGTGCTGATTGATGTAGCGGGCGCGTTTTTGCTCACCTCGCGCCCGACCGGCAAGGTCTACGCCGGCTATTGGGAGTTTCCTGGTGGGAAGCTGGAGACCGGTGAGACGGTCGAGCAAGCTTTGCGCCGGGAATTGCAGGAAGAGATTGGCCTCACCGTCGGCAACGTTCAAGTCTGGCGCGAGAAGCTGGTGGACTACCCGCACGCGCTGGTGCGTCTTCACTTTTGCAAAGTTTTCGACTGGACTGGCGAGCTGCAGATGCGCGAAGGCCAGCGGTTTTGCTGGGAGCGTCTGCCAGTGGGCTGCTCGCCGGTGTTGCCCGGTACGGTTCCGGTACTGGCTTGGCTGGCCGATGAAGCGGCTGCCGGAGTTTGAACCGTGTCAGCTGCGCTCGAACGCCGGATCGGCCTGGGGCTGTTGCTCGGGCAGTTTGAACGCTTCGCTGGCCCACGCGCCCAAGTCGTGTTGTTTGCAGCGTTCGCCACAAAACGGGCGGTAGGGGTTGCTGGTGGCATAGACGCTCGCGCCACCGCAGGCGGGGCATCGCACTGTTTTTACCTGTGTAGCCGCAACGGCGGGTTTCATGTGCATCTCAGGCACTTACTCAGGCGCAGAGCGTCAGCTCGAAAGCGCCGTCTTCTTGCGCCGGGTGCAGGCGATCGTCATCGCCGCGACGCATCAGACGGACAGAGATCATGAGCCGATTGCCGCTGATTTCCGGAATCCAGCCGTGGCACGGATCAATGCGCAACCTCAGCAATTGAAAGGTACGACCCTGGGGCAGGCTTTGTTGGAACTGACCGCCAGGTGCCACCACCTTTTGCGCCGAGCCCGAATCGCGCAGCATCTTCAGCAGCAGCACAATGGATTCGGCCAAAGGCGCCAGCGGCGCCACCCAGCGTTCCAGATCGGCTTGGCGTTGCTCGGCTGGGTGGTGTTGCCAGTGGAAGTAAGCGGGCAGATCGAACTCGCAGGTGCCGCCTGGAATGCCGATGCGGCTGCGAATGCTCATCAGCCAATCGTTTTCGGTCAGCGATTGACCGGTTTTGCCGACGAGCTGGTTGAGCTGGCCGAAACAGTCGTCGAGCCGGGCAATGACTCCGTCAAGCGCCTGCTCCGAGATGGCGGGATTGCCGCGGTAGCTGTTGAGCTGCAACTTTTGCCGGTCAATGTCTTTCAGCACGTCGGACTTCATGTCGGCGCGCGAAGCCACGTCCATGATCTCGAAAATGGTTTGAATCGCGTAGTGGTGATCCAGCGGATGTGCGCGCGCAACCAGCTCGCTCAGGCGCCGAAACAGCTGCTCAAGCCGAAGGTAGGTGCGGATGCGTTCGTTGAACGGATATTCGTAGAGGATCACGGGTTGGCGCAGACTGGCGTGGGCGGAGCTGGCATGTCTTTCATCATAGCCCGAACGCTCGGGCCACCTGGGCGACAACGTGCTGCAACTGCTCCAGACTCAGGCCGTCGTTGAAGACAACCACATCAGCTGCAGCCAAGCGCTGCGGGCGCGTTGTCTGGCTGCGTATCGCCGCGCCAATGGTCTCGTCGCTCCAGCCGCTGCGTTCGCGCACGCGATGACTTTGTGTGGTGGGCAGGCAGTCGATCACCAGCACCCGATCCAGCTGTATTCGCCAGCGCGGGGATTCGACCAGCAGCGGAATGTCGAACACGATGCAATGCGTGGCTGCAGCGTCAGTCTGGCTTCGGATTTCGTCACCCACCAGAGGATGCACGATCGCCTCCAATGCCTGTCGTGCCGACGACTTCTCGAACACCAGCGACCGCATGCGCTCGCGGTCAAGCGAGCCGCCTGCGGTCACGAACTCGCTGCCGAACGCTGTGGCGATGGCTGGAATGGCCGAGCCGCCAGGCGCGGTGCACGCGCGGGAAATGGCGTCGGCGTCGATCACTGTGGCGCCTTGGATTTTCAGCATGCGCGCCACTGTGCTCTTGCCGCTGCCGATGCCACCGGTCAGGCCCAGACGAAAAGCGGGGCGGCGCTGCACGAATCGGCTCACAGCCCGATGGCGGTGAGAATGAATGAGGGGCCGAAGATCATCGCGGTCAGGCCGGCCATGGCCAGGAAGGGGCCAAAGGGCACATAGCCGCCTTCGCGCAGAGAGCCTCGCAACTTGATGGCTATACCGACGACGGCGCCCACGACCGATGCCATCAGGATGACGGGGATCAGTGCCTGCCAGCCGAACCACGCGCCCAGGGCGGCGAAGAGCTTGAAGTCGCCGTAGCCCATGCCTTCCTTGCCAGTGACCAGCTTGAAAGCCCAGTAAACGAGCCACAGTGACAGATAGCCGGCAACCGCACCCCACACGGCGCTGGAGAGCGGGATGTCGGTCAGGCCCAGCCCTGAAGCGCACAGGCCGGCCCACAGAAGGGGCAGGGTGATGTCGTCGGGCAACAGAGTGGTGTCCCAGTCGATGAAGGCCAGGGCCAGGAGGGCGGCGGCAAATCCGCTCCAGGCCAGTGATTCCCATCCCAGCCCCCAATGCCAGCCGCACCAGGCAAACAGCGCTGCGCACACCACTTCCACCGCTGGGTAGCGCGGGCTGATCGGAGCGCGGCAGGCGCTGCAACCGCCCTTGAGCGCGAGGTAGCTCAGCACCGGGATGTTCTCGAACCAGCGGATGGCGTGGCCGCAATGCGGGCAGCGAGAGCGCGGCACCATCAGATTGAATGTGGGCTGCGCCACATCGGCGAGCGGCATGTCTTGTTTTTGAGCGTCTGCCTGGAATTCTGCACATTCGGCCGCCCAGCGCAGATCCATCATCTTGGGCAGGCGGTGGATCACCACATTCAAAAAGCTGCCCACCAGCAAACCCAGCAGGCCCAGCAGGGCTGCGTCCACCACCTCAGGAGAGAGCATCAGACGACCTGGCCCAGCTTGAAGATCGGCAGGTACATGGACACCACGATACCGCCGATGATGGTGCCGAGGATCACGATGATGATGGGCTCCATCAGGCTGGAGATGCCAGCCACCATGTCGTCGACCTCAGCTTCGTAGAAATCGGCCGCCTTGCTCAGCATGTGGTCGATCGAGCCGGACTCTTCGCCGATGGCGCACATCTGCAGCACCATGGACGGGAAGATGTTGGCATTGGTCATCGCATTGGTCAGGCTGGTACCGGTCGACACTTCCTGCTGAATTTTCTCGGTGGCGATCGCATAGACCGAATTTCCCGACGCGCCACCCACCGAGTCCAGCGCTTCCACCAAAGGCACTCCCGCCGCAAACATCGTGGCCAAGGTACGCGTCCAGCGCGCGATGACCGATTTTTCCACCAGGGTGCCGAAGATCGGCATCTTGAGCATCAACCGGTCCATGAAGCGCTGCACCTTCTCGTTGCGCTTCCAGGCCTGCATGAAAAAGTAGAAACCACCGCCGAGGCCACCAAAGATCAAATACCAGTACTCGGTGAAAAATTCGCTCATGGCGATCACGAACAGCGTGGGCCCGGGCAGGTCGGCACCGAAGGAGCTGAACACCTCCTTGAATGAAGGGATCACGAAAATCATGATCACTGCGACCACCACAAAAGCGACGATGATCACTGAGATGGGGTACATCAGAGCCGATTTGATTTTCGACTTGATCGCCTCGGTCTTTTCCATATAGACCGCCAGTCGGTCCAGCAACTCTTCGAGAATACCGGCGGCTTCGCCCGCTTCAACCAGGTTGCAGTACAGGCTGTCGAAATACAGTGGGTTCTTGCGGAATGCGGCGCTCAGCGACGTGCCGGTTTCCACATCGGACCGAATATCGTTGAGCAGCTTGGAAACGCTGGCGTTGGGATTGCCACGACCCACGATATCGAAGGCCTGCAACAGCGGTACGCCGGCCTTCATCATGGTGGCCAGTTGGCGGGTGAAAATGGCGATGTCTTTGGGCTTGATTCGCTTGCCCGAACTCATGCGGCGCTTCTTCACCTTGCCCGGGATGATCCCCTGACGGCGCAGCGCCGCCAGCACCTGGTTCTCACCCACGGCACGCGTCTCTCCACGCACGGTCTTTCCGGCGCGGTCTTTGCCTTCCCATTCGAAAACAAAATCCTTGATGCTTTTGGATGCTGCGGTGGCCATGGTGTCCTCGGAAACTACAGAGTCGGGTGCACGTTACTCATTGGTGACGTTGAGCACCTCTTCCAGCGATGTCAAACCCTGCCGGACCTTGAGAAGTCCGGACTCACGCAGCGAGCGCACACCTTCGGCGCTGGCCTGCTTGGCGATGTCAAGCGAGCTACCGCCACGCAGGATAATGCGCTGAATTTCTTCGGTGATCGGCATCACTTGGTAGATGCCGACGCGCCCCTTGTAGCCGTTGTTGCATGCCGAGCAACCCACAGGTTTGTAGGGTGTCCAGGTGCCATCTAGCTCTTCTGCCTTGAACCCTGCGTCCAGCAGCGCCTTTCGTGGAACGTCCAATGGTGCCTTACAGGTGCCGCAAAGGCGACGGGCCAACCGCTGAGCGGTGATCAGGATGACACTGGAGGCAATGTTGAACGTGGGTACTCCCATGTTCATCATGCGTGTCAGGGTGGTCGGCGCGTCGTTGGTGTGCAGGGTGGAAAGTACCATGTGGCCGGTTTGGGCCGCTTTGATCGAAATGTCGGCCGTTTCCAGATCGCGAATCTCACCCACCATGATGATGTCGGGGTCCTGACGCAGGAACGCCTTCAACGCTGCGGCGAAGGTCAACCCGGCTTTTTCGTTGACATTGACCTGGTTGACACCTGGCAGGTTGATCTCGGATGGATCTTCTGCGGTGGATATGTTGATGCCGGGCTTGTTTAAAATGTTCAGGCAGGTGTAAAGCGACACTGTCTTGCCTGAACCGGTCGGGCCGGTGACCAGCACCATGCCGTAAGGCCGCGAAATAGCGTCGAGCAGGCGCGCCTTTTCCTCCGGCTCGTAACCCAGAGCGTCAATGCCCACCTTGGCACTGCTTGGGTCCAGGATACGGATCACGATCTTTTCGCCGAACAGGGTAGGCAGCGAGCTGACGCGGAAGTCGATCACCCGATCAGGCCCCACCTTCAGCTTCATGCGCCCGTCCTGAGGAACCCGCTTCTCGGAGATGTCCATGCGGGAAATCACCTTGATGCGCGAAGCCAGCTTGTCTTTGATGGCAATCGGCGGCGAAGCGATTTCTCGAAGCTCTCCGTCGATGCGAAAGCGCACGCGGTAGGTATGCTCGTACGGCTCGAAGTGAAGGTCGGACGCGCGCATATTGAACGCATCGATCAACATCTTGTGGAGGAATTTCACCACCGGCGCGTCGTCGACCTCGGACGCCTTGTCGGCAGTGTCGGTCGTGATGGCCTCGGTGGCCATCTCGTCAAATTCAAAATCGCCGCCGATGATGTTGTCCATCGTCTCGTTGGCGCTGGTGTTCTGAATGTCGACCAGCTTGTTGAGCTTGTCGTATTCCGTGATCACCCAATCCACACCCATTTGGGTGGCGAACTTGATTTTTTCCCCAGCCTGCTGGTCGGCAGGGTCTGCGGTCGCCACCATCAGCCGGTTGTTGCGCTTGCTCAGGACGACGATGCGGTAGTCAGAGCAAATCTTGCCATCGAGCAGTCCTTTGGGCAGGCGCTCAACGTCGATCGCATCCAAATCCAGCAGCGGCGCGGCATACGCAGCGGCCATGGTGTGCGCCATGTCGTACGCAGACACTGCACCCGAGCCGGTCAGCTCGGCGATGAAGCTGGTGCGCCCCACCTGGGCCTTCTTGTAGAGTTCCTCTGCGGCTTTCTGCCCCAATTTTCCAGCCGAAACCAGGGCGCGACCCAGCCCTGGCAAGGCCATGGAAGCACTCTCTTGAATCACCGTTTCGACTGACGCCATAAACTCGTAATCTAACGTAAATCAACGACTTGCCGCTCGATATTGATGCAGCTTGTGTCGAATTTGCGGATTGTGCAGGTTTTGAAACTGCAGGGAAGTCGAAAAAAGCCCGGTCAAAGCCGTGCTCATCCAGGGATGTCGGCTCAGCGGCTGAATGTGATCGAACTTCTTGTCTGGGTGAGAGGATTCGAACCTCCGGCCTCGTATTGTTTCGGCGCTGTGAAGTATTCAGCCGCATAGCGAACACGACGGTCCTGGAAGTAGCTCATCACTCGCTCAGGGTTTTGCTCCAGCATCGCCATGTGCTCGTTGGCCGCCTCGCGTAACCTGGCCTTGGTTCTGACCGGTACGCGCTTGCCCATCTCCTGCTTCAGATCGGCGTTGAGCCGCTCCTCCGGGTTCAGCTGCGGGCTGTAGCTGGGCAGGTAGAACAGCTCGATTTCGTCTTTGTGTTCGGCCACCCAGGCCTTCACCAGCTTGCTGTGATGCACGCGCAAATTGTCCAGGATCAGAAAGACTTTTCGACCCGCATCCTTGATCAGCGCTTGCAGGAATTCGATGAGCTTGGCGGCGTCAAACGCCTCGTCAATGATCATCCAGCGCGTCTTGCCCTGGTTGGTCACCGTGGCGATCATGGAGAGGTTCTGACGGGTGCCGCCAATGGCCATGGCCACCGGTGTTTTTCCGCTCGGCGCATAGCTTCTGCCCCGCACATCGGTGTTGACCAGCGCGGTCTCATCGCCCCAGTGAATCTCGGCCCCTTCAGCCCTGGCGCGCTGCTCGATGCCGGGGTACTCGCCCTCCAACCAGGCCTGCACCGCCGCAGGACTTTGCTCGTACGCGCGCTTGATGGGTTTTTGGGGCGTGAAGCCCCAGCGGGTGAGGTACTTGCCCACGCTGCGGGCCTGTAGCTTGATACCGAATTCTTGTTCGATCAACTGGCTCACGGCAGCCCGGCTCCAGAGGTGAAAGTCCATCTTGAGTTGCTCGGGGCGCTTGTCGATGATCATTCTTTGGATCGTGTCTTCTTGCACTTGGCTGAGGACACGACCGTCGCCTGGGCTACGCCCTCGCAAGGCGGGTCGAATGGCGCTCCAGCCGCCGGCCTCGAAGAGGTCAATGGCGGCGCGTACGGGTGGGTAGCTCAACCCCGTCAGCGCCACGATCTGCATGACCTTGATGCCCTTCTTGTGCAGTCGCACCACTTGCTTGCGCCGCTCATGGAGTTGCTCCAGCGTCTGCTTTCTTGCGTTTTCTTTTTCCATGAACTTATGACCAGAAAATTCACGCAAAGTCCATACTTTATTGGGCCTTATTTATAGGAAAGCCGTTTCGTCAGGTAACAAAGCCTAAGACCTTCTCACCAAGAGCCCTGCTGCCAAATGTAGCAAAGCGTCACTGTAAGGGTTCTTGGGCAATCGCCCGGCGGCTTCGACCGCCAGCTGGGCTTCGGCCTCTGCGCTCGCGCGAGCCGCATTCAGTGCATCGGTTCGGACGATGATTCTCAAAATTTCCGGCAGGTGGGTCAGCGCACCTTGCTCGATAGAGGTTCTGATCAGCGCCTGTTCGTCGGCCGTGGCGTGTTTGAGGGCGCAAATGATGGGCAGCGTCACCTTGCCCTCGCGCAGGTCATCGCCCAAATTCTTGCCCAGCTCATCGCTGTTGCCTTCGTAGTCAAGCACATCATCAATCACCTGAAAAGCGGTGCCCAGAGCCTGGCCGTAGCTGGCGCAAAGCGCCTCTGTGGCCTCATTGGCGCCAGCGAGAATGGGAGCGAGCCGGGCGCTTGCCTCAAACAATTTGGCGGTCTTGGACCGGATTACCCGAAGGTATGCGGCTTCGTCGAGCGATGCATCGTGCATGTTCATCAGCTGCATCACCTCACCCTCGGCGATCACGTTGGTGGCGTCTGAGAGTACTTGCATGACGCGCATCTGATTCACATCGACCATCATCTGGAACGCTCGCGAGTACAGGAAGTCGCCCACCAGAACGCTGGCGGCATTGCCGAACTTTTCGTTGGCGGTGGTGCGGCCGCGGCGAAGGGTCGACTCATCGACCACATCGTCGTGCAGCAAGGTGGCGGTGTGGATGAACTCCACGACCGCGGCCAGTGTGTGGCGGTGCGGGTTGGTGCTGCCCAGTGCGCCGCTGACCAGCAGCAAAAGCGCTGGTCGCAAACGTTTCCCCCCTGCGCCGATGATGTACTGGGCCACTTCGCGAACCAGCGGCACATCGGTGGTCAAACGCTCGGCGATCACCTGGTCGACCCGGTCCATGTCTTGGCTGATGAGGTCCAGCGGATTGGATGCAGGGCTTTTCGCTGAGGTCAAGGTGAATTCGGTCCAGAGAGGGGCTTTGGGGGGCTTTGTGGCCGACAACCCGGAATTATAAGAACCAGGCTGACACCGACCGTTGCACAGGCTTGGTCGGACAGCACTGCGAGCACCAAGCGCCCCAGAGAACCCTGTGGAGGGAGCATGCTTGAACTCGCGAATTCACCCATGCTAAAATTCGAGGTTCGGTGGAATTTCGTCCGCCGAACATCCATTCGTGGATTTTTTCAAGAGGTTCATATGTACGCGGTCATAAAAACCGGTGGCAAACAGTATCGTGTTGCTGCTGGCGAAAAAATTAAAGTAGAACAGATTGCTGCGGATGTGGGCCAAGAGATCGTGTTTGATCAGGTTCTGGCGGTCGGTAACGGCAGCGAGATCAGAATAGGCACTCCCTTGGTTTCCGGCGCAACTGTCACGGTCACGGTGTTGGCCCACGGCAGACACGACAAAGTGCACATCTTCAAGATGCGCCGTCGCAAGCACTATCAGAAGCGCCAAGGGCATCGTCAAAATTTCACCGAACTGCAGATCGCATCGATCGCAGGCTGAGGAGTAGGTCAAGATGGCACAGAAAAAAGGCGGCGGCTCTACGCGAAACGGGCGCGATTCCAAGCCAAAAATGCTTGGCGTGAAGGCCTTTGGTGGTGAACTGGTGAGCGCAGGCGCGATCATCGTGCGCCAGCGCGGCACCAAATTCCATCCCGGCACCAATGTCGGTTTGGGCAAGGACCACACTTTGTTCGCTGTAGCAGACGGTCACGTCTCCTTTGGCATCAAAGGCGCGTTGAACCGCCACGTGGTGAGCGTCATCCCCGTTTGACCCGTCGGGCTGCTGCCCGACTCCCGAGTGGGGCTCGGATTCAGGCGGCGCGTGCGATGCTGCAAAAAAGCCCGCGGTTGCGGGCTTTTTTTGATGGAACTGTCTGAAGGCATGACATGAAGTTTGTGGACGAAGCCACGATTGACGTCGCTGCAGGCGACGGCGGCAACGGCTGCGCGTCATTCCGGCACGAGAAATACAAAGAATTTGGTGGACCCGATGGTGGTGACGGTGGTCGCGGCGGCCACTTGCTTGCTGTGGCCGACGCCAGCCTCAATACGCTGGTGGACTTTCGATTCAACCGCCGTTTCGAAGCGCATCGCGGTGAGCATGGCAAAGGTTCTGACATGTTCGGCATCAAGGGTGACGACATCGTGCTCAAGATGCCGGTGGGCACCATCATTGCTGACGCCGAGACCGGCGAGGTTTTGCACGAGTTGCTGGTGCCTGGCGAGCAGATCACCCTGGCCAAGGGAGGTGACGGCGGATTCGGCAACATGCACTACAAAAGCTCAACCAACCGCTCACCCCGTCAGAAAACGCCGGGCTGGGCGGGCGAGCGGCGCACGCTCAAGCTGGAGCTCAAGGTGATGGCCGACGTGGGCCTGCTTGGCATGCCCAACGCAGGCAAGTCCACCCTGATTGCGGCCATCTCCAACGCGCGCCCCAAGATCGCGGATTATCCCTTCACCACCTTGCACCCCAATCTGGGCGTGGTGCGCGTGGCCCCAGAAAAAAGCTTTGTGGTGGCTGATGTACCGGGCTTGATCGAAGGCGCTTCGGAAGGCGCAGGT
>JBBSDB010000070.1:0-13330 GCA_038249735.1 Burkholderiales bacterium | reverse complement strand
CGTGGCTTACGACGCACAGGATCAGGTCTACCTCGACATCAAATCGGGCCGCTTGGATGGCACGGTCGCTGACGGGGTTGAGGTCAATGGTGGCTTTCTGTCCACCCCGGATGGCAAGGACTACGCTTGTGCGGGCGCCCGTATCCCGGTTGAATTCGACGCCAAGTACTTCGGCGCTGGCGCCGGCGTGGCGCTGCGCAAGGAAGACACCGCGCTGCGCGACGCGCTCGATGCCGCCATCAAGACCATTCGCGACAACGGCAAGTGGAAAGAGCTGGCCGACAAGCACGTTCCTGGCGTTGACATCTGGGGCTCCTAAGCCCGATCGGCGCAAAGCGGTCACCCGCGGATGACAGCCTATTTCCTGAACATTCTCGAAGGATTGCTTGTCACCGTGGGTGTGGCGCTGGGCGCCTTGGTGGTGTCCGCCGCTTTGGGACTGGCTGGCGCTGCCGCCAAGCTGTCGCCGTTCAAGGTCCTCAACTGGATCGGTGATATCTACTCCACCGTCATCCGAGGTGTGCCCGATCTGGTCTGGCTGCTGCTGTTGTATTACGGCGGTCAGATTCTGGTCAACGACATTGCCGAGCTGCTGGGCTACCGGCGTGGCCCGCAGATCAACCCCTTCATTGCAGGGGTGCTGACCATCGGTTTTGTCTACGGCGCCTACATGACCGAGACCTTCCGTGGCGCGATCATGAGCGTGCCCAAGGGGCAATCAGAAGCCGGCTGGGCGTTTGGCATGAGCCGCTTCTACACATTCAGGCGCGTCGTTTTGCCGCAAATGGTGCGCTTCGCCCTGCCCAGCTTCACCAACAACTGGTTGGTGCTGCTGAAATCCACTGCGCTGGTCTCGGTGATCGGTCTGGCCGATATCACCAACCTGGCCAAGCAAGCCGGCGCTGCAGCGCGCGGCGATATCCCAGGCGCCGCCATCATCTTCATGGCCTTCGCTGGGTTGCTGTACCTGATGATTTCCAGCTTGAGCCTGCTGCTGCTGCGCCAGGCGGAGAAGCGCTATTCGGCGGGCGTCAAGCGGGGCGATTTCTGATGGAAAATTTTGCGATCGTTTTCGAACCGCACAACCTCCGGCTCTACTGGATAGGACTCATCTCCACGCTGGAGCTGCTGGCGGTGAGCCTGATCGCAGGCGGCTTGTTGACCCTGCCGCTCACGCTTATGCGGGTCTCGCGCAGCAAATGGTTGTCCTACCCGGTCTGGCTGTTCACTTACGTGGTGCGCGGCACGCCGCTGTTGATTCAGGTCTATTTCATTTACTACGGCATCGCCCAGCTCGAATGGGTGCAGGCGCTGTGGGACACCACCTGGCCACTGACCTGGTTCAAGGACCCCTTTTTCTGCGCTGTGTTCGCATTTACCCTCAACACCTGTGCCTACACGGTCGAGATGCTCGCCGGTGCGATCAAAGAAACCCCGGCGGGGGAGATTGAAGCCGCTCAGGCGGCCGGCTTTGGTAAGTGGAATATGGTGTTTCGTTTGGTGTTGCCCAGCGCGTTGCGCCGCACCCTGCCCGGCTATTCCAACGAGGTGGTGATGATGCTGCATGCCACCTCACTGGCCAGTGTGGTGCCCGCGCTGTACGACCTGACCAACGCAGCCCAGTCCATTTACAAAACCTACTATTTGGCTTTCCAACCCTTCATCGCGGTGGCGGTGGTGTATTTCTGCCTCACCTTTGCGCTGGTCTACGCGTTCAGGATGCTGGAGCGGCGCTTCCTGGCCTATCTCAAGCCGCGTACCCACTGACTGTCCCAGTCGTTTTTCACTGTTCTGCGGGGTTCCTTCTGGCGCCTCCATGCCAGCGATGCAAGTCACCCACCACCCCCTTCTCTCCCCTGCTCTGGGCACCCAGCGCCAACTGACAAGCTTCACGTTCGGACGCGCTGGATCGGGCCCCAAGGCTTACATCCAAGCCAGTCTGCATGCCGACGAACTGCCCGGCATGCTGGTGGCCCATCACCTGCGCGGTCTGCTGGAGGCGGCCGAACAACGGGGCGAGATTCAGGGCGAAGTGGTGTTGGTGCCTATGGCCAATCCGATCGGTCTGAGCCAGACGGTGATGCACCACCAGATCGGCCGTTTCGAGCTCGCCAGCATGGAGAACTTCAACCGCCACTACCCCGACTTCTTCGAGCTGCTGAAAGACGAGCTGGCCACCGTGCTGGGACCCGATCCACAGACCAACCAGCGCAGTATCCGCGCGGCCATGCGGCGCGTGTTGCTGGCACAGACGCCGCGCACCGAGCTGCAAAGCCAGCGCCAGACCCTGATGCTGCTGTCGCACGACGCCGATCTGGTGCTGGATCTTCACTGCGATTTTGAGGCTGTGATGCACCTGTATGTTGAGCAAGCGTGTTTGGAGCGGCTGGAACCGCTGGCGAATCGTCTCGGCGCGCGCGCACTGCTCTGGGCCAACGGGTCGGGCGGCTCGGTATCTTTCGACGAGGCTTTGTCTGGACCCTGGTGGCGTCTGCGCGATCATTTTGCTGACCACGCGCCGGTGCCCTTGGGCTGCGCCAGCACCACGGTGGAGCTGCGTGGCCTGACCGACGTGTCGACCGCACTGGCACAGCAGGACGCGCAGGCCATTTTTGGCTTTTTGCAATCTGAATCGGTGGTGTCGGGCTTCCCAGCCGCGCCGCCAGCAGCGCAGTGCGAGGCCACCCCGCTGGCGGGCACCGAGTCGGTACTGGCGCCACATTCCGGTGTGATTGCATTTGCCTGCCAGCCCGGCGATGTGGTGCGCGCAGGCCAGTTGCTGGCCGAGGTGGTTGACCCGCTCAGCGGGCAAAGCTCAGCCGTGAAATCCGGCATCGACGGCGTGATGTACGCACGCCACAACCTGCGATGGGCCACCACCGGTTTCGAGCTGTGCCGCATCGCTGGGCGCGAGCCGATCCGCTCAGGCAATCTGTTGAGCCCCTGACCTTCTTTGCCGTAACGACCCGAGCCCACCGAGCCCTTGCCATGACCATCACCAAACTCGAAGCGATCGACATCCGCAAAAGCTACGGCTCACTCGATGTCATCAAAGGCATGTCACTCACCGCGCGCGCGGGTGACGTGATCAGCATCATTGGCTCGTCGGGCTCAGGGAAATCCACCTTTCTGCGGTGCATGAACCTGCTGGAGCGCCCGCAGCAGGGCCGCATCATCGTTGCCGGGGACGAACTCAAACTCACTTTGGACAAAGACGGCATGCTCAAAGCCGCCGACGACAAGCAGTTGCAGCGCGCGCGCGCCAAGCTGGCCATGGTGTTTCAGCATTTCAACCTCTGGTCACACCTCACCGTGCTGGAGAACATCACCGAGGCGCCGATGCACGTGCTGGGCAAAAGCAAGGACGAGGCCGTGGCAGTGGCGCGCAAATACCTGGAGAAAGTGGGCCTGAGAGACGTGGAGGGCAAGTACCCGGCGCACATGTCGGGCGGGCAGCAACAGCGGGTGGCGATTGCGCGCGCGCTGGCGATGGAGCCCGAGGTGATGTTGTTCGACGAGCCCACCAGCGCGCTCGACCCCGAGCTGGTCACCGAGGTGCTGCGCGTGATGCGCACGCTGGCCGAGGAAGGCCGCACCATGGTGGTGGTCACGCACGAGATGGGCTTTGCGCGAGAGGTGTCGAACCACCTGATTTTTCTGCACCAGGGCGTGATCGAGGAGCAAGGGACGCCGAAAGAGGTGCTTGCTCGACCCAAGAGTGAGCGGCTGGCGCAATTTCTCTCCGGAAACCTCAAGTAGAACGAGCGCCGCTCATGCGTTTGCATGTATCAAGCGGGAGGTGTCGGTTCAGATCGCCGCTCGGCCCAGCACCATTTGTCCGTCCACCAGCTTGAAGCTGACAGTGGGCGCGCTGAAGTCGGTGAACGGTGCGCCCATCGCAATTTCGCCGTCGCTGTGCAAAAGACATTCCTGGCGCCGCAGAGAGATGGCGTTTTCAGCGCCATCAAAACGGACCCAGGTGCCATAGCTGCTGATGTCCTCCAACACGTAGTTGCCCGAGCGGATGTCGATGCTGGCGTGCAGGCGCGAGACGCGAGGGTCGTTCACCACAAAATCGGCTTCAGGCACACGGCCAATCTTCACCGGCAGATCGGTCAGGTTGAACGAGTGGCTGGCATCCAGCCAGCCCAGCTCAATGCCGCCGAACACCGACTCTGCATGTGTATTCAGCTGGTGCAGATCGGCTGGCAGGGTGAGGAATTCCGAGAGCATCTCGGTTTGCCACTCGACGCGAAACACCTCGCAGGGCTCCACCCGGCCTTTGATGCGCATAGGCCCCAGGCTGCGACTGCGCACACCGTTGCGCGGCCCCAGTTTTCGAATCACCGCGTCGGTCACCAGGATCTGCTCTGGCCCGGCCAGGTCGCTGAGCCGGGATGCGACGTTCACCGCATCACCAAAGCAGTCGCCATCCACCTGGATCACCTGTCCGCGGGCCATACCGACCTGCATCATGAGCTTGAGCCGGTTGGGCCACTGGGCCACGCGCAGTGCATGCTTTTGCTGAATCTGCGTCATGGTCTCTACGGCCATCAGGTTGTTGGTGAAGGACAGCAGCACGCCGTCGCCCAGCATCTTCACCACGGTGCCGCCGTTTTCCAAGCCCACGGACCCGATCCATTGGGTGAGCTTGGTGACGGCCTTGGTGGCGCGGTCGTTGCCCAGTGTTTCAAACACGGACACGCTTCCCGTCAAATCCACAAACGCAATCGTCAGTTCGGCCATGGTTTGCTGTTCATTGTGCGCTGGATTACAACATAGGACGTGCGCTTCAACAGCGACCACGTCACCCGAGAAATGGGCCCGGCCAAGGCCTGCAGTCAGCTCAACCTCAGAAAATCAACCAAGCGGTGAAATTCTTTTGGCTATTCGGGCTTACCCGATAGAAGCGGCCCATTGGTTCTACCGCAGCCGCCGATTTGTCGAGTGCCAACACGAGAAACGCTTGCCAAAGGTACTAGCAGATGGAACAAACTGGATCTAGAACCGCACGCAAGCACTTGATTTACTGTTGTTTTTTTCGCCCTGCTGACGTCACGGAGATAGCCAGGAGGATCACTTTGGCCCTATGGTGTCAAACATAAAGACGATGTCGTTGAGGATTTTCATATGCGCTGGTTCAAACCTGTTTTGCGAAACAGCATTTCTGCTCTTCTCGGCTCCGAGGTGCGCTCACGCTCACCCGAATCGCTGGAGCCTGTGCGCCAAGCCATGCTGGAGGCGCTGGGCGATGAGGGCTCAAAGCTGAGCCCCGGGCTCAAACACAGGCTTTCCTACCTGCCCGACGCGCATGCCCTGTGGTTTGCCCGCTCCGAGATGGTGTCGGTGCTCAGCCGCTTGCATGGCGAGGCCCGCGCAGTCGACACGGTGCGGGCCTTGTCGCCGGCTTTTGCCGGCCTCCTACCCAAGAGCCTGATCGAATCTGCCAGCCGCGCCCCGCGCTGAACCGCGCGCCTTGTGCGCACTGCTTTCAGCCCCAGTAGATCAGAGCGTCGCGCCCATCCACCATCAGCTCCACTTGCTGACCGAACGGCAGCAGGACTTTGGTGGGCACATGACCGAACGGCAGCCCGGTCAGCACAGGCGGGCGAATTCGTTCGCGAACCCAGTTCACCACCGCGTTCAGGTCGAAGCCACGATCGTAGCCTGGCACCAACGCGTAGCGGTTGAACGAGCCCATCAGCACCACTTTTTGCTTGCCCAGAATGCCAGCATTCACCAGTTGGGTGAGCTGGCGCTCGATGCGGTAGGGGTGCTCGTTGGTGTCTTCGAGGAACAGGATGCCGCCTTCGATGACCGGCAGATACGGCGTCCCAATCAACGCGCAAATCACACTTAGGTTGCCTCCCCACAGGGTGGCGCTTTTAACGCTGAGCGCCGCTGGCTCGGTTGAAGGCGTGCCGGGTTTGACGCGTCGGCGCGCTGCCAGCGCCTGTGCATCGGCCACCGGTAAGCGCCAGCCGGTGCCCTCGCCCTGGCCAAGAGCGAGATCGTCGAAACAGGCTGCCATGATCTCGTCGGGCAGCTTTCCGGATCCGAAGTCTTCGCCCAATGCCGGCCCGGCCCAGGTGGTGGCGCCGGTTTTGGCGTGCAGCGCGCACTGCAAAGCGGTGAAGTCGCTCAGGCCGACAAATTGCGTGCCGCCCTCGATCGCCTTGGCCAGGCGTTTGTAGGGCAGATCGGGCAGCAGGCGGGTGAGCCCATAACCGCCGCGTGAGATCAAAGCGATGTCGGCGCGGCTGGAGGCCGCGCGGCCGATGGCGGCCAGGCGGGTGGCGTCGTCGCCGGCAAAACGCTGGTGCCCAAGCAAGGCAGCCTCGTCAATTTCCACCTCGTGACCCAGCTGGGTCAGGCGCTTGATGCCGCGGCGGAAAGCCGCCTTGTCGCGCACGGCGCTGGAAGGCGAGTAAATGTAGATGTGGCTCATGGGCTTTTGGCGTTGGGTCGCGATCGGTTTGAAAACTGGGCCAGTGCGGCGTGTGCGACCGGCACACCGAGTTCCTGCACGAAATGGCCTGCCTCGGCCAACAGCAGCGGTTCCGGGCAGGCCCGGATCTGTGCTGCCAGCGCCCGCATCACCGGCTCACCCAGCACCGGGTCTTGTTGGCCAATCGCCATCAGGCTCTGGCCTTGCCACTGCTGTCGCCAGAAAGTACGGGCTTCACGAGAGACAGCAGCGCCGTCGTCGCCCAGCTGCTCAGGCACCAACGCGGGGAATGCCCGCGTCGCCGCGCGGTGGCCGGCGTCGGGAAACGGCGCGCTGTAGGCAGCGCATTCGGCCTCGCTCATCTGCGGATTGCCGCGGGCGAGCAGCCGGGCAATATCGAAATCGGGCTTCTTGGCACACATCTCACGCCAGGCAACGAAGCCTGGCGACAGCGGCGCATCAGCGGTCGCAAGCGTCGTGTTCATGACCAACAGGTGGCTGTAACGCTGGGGCGCGGCCATCGGCAGGGTCAGGCCGAGCAGGCCACCCCAGTCCTGCACCACCAGGGCCACGCCTTGCAAATCCAGCCGTTCGACGAATTCGAGCAAGACCTGACGGTGCCAGGAGAAGGTGTGAAACCCATCCTTCTTGGGTTTGTCGCTCTTGCCAAAACCGATCAGATCGGGTGCGATCACACGATGCCCTGCCTCAAGAAACACCGGGAACATCTCGCGGTACAAATAGCTCCAGGCCGGGTTGCCATGCAGGCACAGCCAGGTGATGGGCGCGTCTCTAGGACCCTCGTCCAGGTAGTGCATGCGCAGGCCGGCCAGCGTCGGCAGGTCGCTGATGTATTGGGGCGCCCAGGGGTAGCCCGGCAGATCGGCAAAGGCAGCGTCCGGGGTGCGCAGCGCGTCTTCGCGCAGGGGATGTGGGTTCACTCGGCGCTCTTTGAAGAATTCGCGCAGTGGTGCAGCGCACACCGAGGCCAGTATGCCGCCCTGCACCGCCGTCTGATGGTTCAGGCAGGGCATACCAAAAAGGTCGATCACCGAGCCAGCCGCGCCGGTCTTGGGATCGGTCGCACCGAACACCAGCCGCTCCAGCCGCGCGTGCAGCATGGCGCCGCTGCACATCGAGCAGGGCTCCAGCGTGACGTAAAGCGTGCAGCCGTCCAGTCGGTAGTTGCCCAACGCCTGCGCCGCTGCGCGCAAGGCCACGATTTCGGCGTGGGCAGTTGGGTCGTGCTGGCCAATCGGCGCGTTGCGGCCCATGGCGATCACCTCGCCACCCCGCACCACCACCGCACCCACAGGCACCTCGCCCGCTCTAGCGGCCGCCCTCGCTTGCTCCAGCGCCAGGCGCATGAAGCGCTCGTCAGTGGTAACAGACGATTCAGACACAACACTCACAGCTCATCACGGCTTCTCCGCCGCGTCCAACCGTTGCTGCCCGGCTTTCAGCGCATCATCCAGCGCTTGCTGGTATTGCTCTTGCACCTGCTTGGGATTGCCTTGAAGCATCGGCAGATTGACATCGGACGGCGCCACCACCGTCGGCTGGACAGGAGCGGGCTCGGTCGTGGCGGTCTGGGTTTTCACCAGCTGCATCACCACAAACAGCGTCAGCACAAGGCCGAGCAGCCCGAACATCACACGCATGGCGTCTCCAATCGGTCCGAGCCCACAAGCCCCAGCCGCTCCATCCAGCGCGCCAAGGCCTGCTCGTTCGACTGGCCCGATGCGTAGGCCGCGTGCATGGCGGCGTGCGACTCCGGCCGGTGCTGATTCAGCTTGAGCTTGCATTGCATACCGTTCACACGCAACTCGACGGCGACGATTCCCGCCATCATCCTGCGCTGGTAGTCCTCACCCAAACCGCGCCACTGCGCTGCGTAGTCCGGGTCGTGATCGTGAATGAGGTGCTTGAGCAGGCGGTCTTTGTCATCAAACGATTCGATGATGCGGGCCTCGACCGTGGCGTGTACCGCGAGGTAGCTCCAGGTGGGCACACGCACCAGATCGGGATAAACGCGCGGCGTCATGTAGGCTTGCGGCCCCTGGAACACCACCAGCGCCTGCGCGCGCGTTCGCAGGAAGCTGGCGTGGGGGTTCGGCCTGGCCACGTGGCCGAGCAGGGTGATCTGACCGCCCTCTTCCTCCATCACATGCAGTGGCAGCGGTGTGACGAAAGGAAATCCCGCGTCATCGGTGGAGATGAGGCTCGCAAACGGATGCGCTCGCATGAGCTCAACGGCGATAGCGGGGTCTTTGGCTGCAAACTGCGGCGGCAGGTACATGGCGGCCTCTTTCGGGCTTGGTTGAGCTTGGAACTGGCTGCGGGAATCGCAGTGTATGGCGCACCGCAAAGTCAGCCACCAATGAGATGATGCGTTCATACTGCACACGCCCGCATCATGTCCTTTTTCCACCATCCCGCCTTCCAGAGCTTGGTGCTTCCTTTCGTTCTTGGGGCAGCGATCATCGGCCTGCTGCGCATGGCGGGCCCGCGCTGGGCGGCGCTGGGGTCTGCTCTCGCGCTGGTCGTGACCCTGGCCGTGTGGCCCGGATTTGATTGGCCAGCCGCTTCAAGGGTGCAGAAGCTGCCCTGGGTGGCGCTGGGATGCGCGCTGTTGGCCGCGCTGGCGATCGCCTTGAAGGCACCCGGCACCCTGCCCTGGAATCGGTGGACGGGTGTGCTGACCTCGATTGTGTTGCTTCTTGCCGCGCTGGGGCTGGCTGCGTGGGCAGCGCTTGGCGGCTCGCTGCTTCTGGCCCAGCTGGCCTTGGTATTGGGCTCGCTCACCGGTGTGGCCGCTCTGGCGGCCTGGCGCAACGTGTCTGCCTCTGCCGTTGCGTCGCTGCCGCTCTTGCTTGTCGGTGTATGGATTGCACTGAGCATCGCCTGGCTGCCACCAAGCGCACCGCAAGGAACGGGTGCGAGCGAGGGCGAAGACCCCTACTACGAGCCCCAGTGGAAATAGATGGTTTTTTCCGCTGGTCGCCGAATACAGGGCTATTGCGGGGTGTTCCGCGACGCCCTTTTGACGGTGCGATGATCTTTCGATGCTTCTGACCGTGCAGATTCCCCCCCCACCCGAGGCCCCCAATCTCGTCTCGGATGTCCCGCCCGAATGGCCTGAACTCTGGCTGCAGATCCTGAGCGCGCGCAGTGGTGCGAAGACGCAGCAACTGCGTCAAAGCCCCGGGGGAGACTGGACGCTCGACGGCCAGGTCTGTGCGCGCACCGCGGCCTTGTTCGACGTGTACAAGCCCCTGCTCGATGCTCGAGCACGCCAGCACAGGCAGCGCGGCCAAGCACCCTGGGTGGTGGCGCAACTCGGCCAGAGCCTGGACGGCTTTGTCGCCACCGCCACCGGCGACTCCTACTACGTCAACGGCGCCCACTGCCTGTTGCATCTGCACCGGCTGCGCGCGCTGTGCGACGCGGTGCTGGTGGGCGCGGGCACGGTGGCAACCGACAACCCCCAACTCACCACCCGTCGCGTTCCGGGCCCGCAGCCGGTGCGTGTCGTGATCGATCCGCAAGCGAGGCTTGACGGTCTCTCGGGTGTGTTTCGCGACGGGCAGGCGCCGACGCTCTGGGTTTGCGACAGCCGCCATGCGGCGCAGGCCCGATCGCGACTGGTTCAGAGCCCGGTTCAAGCGCCGCACCGCGCCGAGGTGCTGGCGGTCGATGACCTGCTCGCCACGGACACTGCCGCGCGCTACCATCCGCAACATGTGGTGGCTGCGCTGGCCAGACGCGGCTTGCACCTGCTGTTCGTCGAGGGCGGTGGCATCACCGTCTCGCGTTTTTTCACAGCGGGTGCGCTGGACCGACTGCACCTGGTGGTTGCTCCGGTGCTCATCGGCAACGGGCGACGGGGTCTGCAGGCGCCCGCTCACGCGGTGATGGCCGATTGCCCCCGCCCCAAAGCGCGCACGCTGGCACTGGGTCCAGACATGCTTTGGGACCTGGACTTGCGTTCGCCCGCCGCCTAGGAAGGCAGCGCCAGAAGATCCAGGTGGCCCACGCGCAGACGGGATTCTTGCGCCAGCGCGCGCCGCCGCTGCCGCCATGCCCGCACCGACGGTGCTGACGCTGGTGACTGTTCGCAGGCAGCAGCCGCCATGCCGTCAATCAGAGCGCGTTGCAACGCCGCGGCATCGGGTCTTTCATGGCTGTCCAGCCACCAGTCGCTGGCAGCGGTGAACACGCGGTACCCGGCGGCGGCCAGTGCGCGCTGCAGTGCTGGCACAGCAGCTGCTCCGAGGGCCGGGCCAAGGCCTTTGTCGCGCTGTTGGTGCTCGGCGAACAAACGGCCCACGGTGGCATCGATGGGGTCTTCGATCGACCAGACGTGGCGACCATCGACGTTCAGGCTCATGAGCATGGCCGTGCCCGAGGCGGCGCTGACGGCCACCAAGCGGTGCAGCCAGACGGATCCCACCAGATCCAGCAATGCCGAGGCTGTGACGAGGTCGGCCGCGTGCCAAGGCAGTGTGTCGAGCGCGGTCATCAGATCCGCTTGCTGCCGCACGATGCGCGCGTCGAACCCCGGGCCGGAGAAAGACAGGATCTTCTCAAAAGCGACGGAGGAACCGACCGGCGCAACGCCCGCACCGCCCGCTGCAGCCAGGCGTTCGGGCCAGCACGCCAGCAAGTCGGCATCGTGGTCCACCACCAACCATTGTTGCGCCCCGCCCAGCCGGGGTGCGAGCCAGCGCAGGTTGGCGCCGGTGCCGCAGGCCAGATCGATCACCCGCCAGGGCGCCTTGGCATGCGGCCGAAGGGCGACAAGCCGGTCTTGTAACTGGAGCCGCTGAGCCACCGCGTCGCGCGCGATGGCATCAAAGGGTTCGCGTTGCTGTAGCCAGTCGGCGCTGAAGGTCGCCGTGCTCATTCGACAGCCTCCAGCGCGGTGGCGAAGCGTGCGGCCTGCATAGCCCAGGAGGGCAATTGCCCGGCCGCTGCGCGCGCCCCCGCGCCCAGGCGCTCTCGCAACGCCGCATCGGACAGCACGCGCGACAGAGCCGCCTGCAAGGGCGCCACCTCACCGGCGGGCACCTGAAGGCCGGCATGGGCCGGCAGCGTCTGCGCCAAAGCGCCGGCATCGCTGGCAACCACCGGCAGCCCATGCGCCAGGGCCTCGGTGATCACCATGCCATAGCCTTCGTGAAGGGACGCCAGAACAAACACATCGGCTGCGGCGTATTGCGCGTGCAGCGCGGCCGCATCCAGCTCACCGTGCCAGACCACCCGCTCGCCCAGGGGCGCAGCCACGGCACGCAGGCCAGCGGCGGTGACCGGGTCGCGCGTGGCGCTGCCCACGCTGTGCAACGACCAGTCGAGGTGCATCAGGCCAGCCAGCGCCTGCAACAGCAGACTGTGGCCCTTGCGCTCGGTGAGCGTGGCCACGCAAAGCAGGCGCAACGGGCCTGAGCGCGCTGTCGCAGCGTGGATCGCCACCGCGTCGGTACCCGGCTCGACCACGGCGATGCGCTCAGGCGGCACCCCCATGGCCGCCGCGTCGGCTGCGGTGCGCTGGCTCGTCACCAGCACCCGGCGCGCATGCCACAGCGCGCGGGTTTCGCTCAGCAGCAGCTGTTCGCGAGCGGCATCGGGTGAGCCGGTCTCCAGGTGCAGCGGGTGGTGCACCAGCGCCACCCAGCGCAGGCGCTGCGCGTGAGGCGCCACCACCTCACCCAGCACACCAAAGGCCAGACCGTCGGCCACCACCAGGGTGTCATCGGCCAGGGCCTTGACACAGGCCGATGCGGCATCCAGCTCGCTGGCGCTGGGGTGCGGCCAGGCGCCATCCAGACGACGGACCTCCACCTCCCACCCCGCTTCGCGCAGCGCCAGCACGATCCTTCGGTCGTAGCTGTAGCCCCCGGTGGGGGTGTTCCAGTCGCCCGGAATCAGGAAGCAACAAGCGCGGGGAACCGGCATGGCGCTCACTTCGGTGGCTGCACCGGCAAAGCGCCCTCAAACGAAGCCCAGGCCACGTGCGACTCGTTGAGGGTCACGCGCATCTGCTGCACACCGCAAGACGACGCAGACGGCAACGCGTGTGCCCCAAGCGCCCCGGCAGCCGTTCGCGCAGCCACCCGGTCAAAGATCAGGCGCGCGAGGAATTCGGTGGTGGTGTTGCGGCCTTTGAACTCGGGCACTTCATCGAGGTTGCGGAAGTTCAGCGCAGCGAGTTCCTCGCGCAGCACCTGCGTGGCCAGACCGATGTCGACCACGATGCCGTCGGCGTCCAGTGCCTCACGGCGAAGCTCAAGGTCCACCACGTAGGTGGCGCCGTGCATGCGCTGCGCAGGGCCGAACACCTCGCCCTGAAAACTGTGGGCGATCATGAAATGGTCTCTGACGTTGACGGCGTACATGGTTTGGTTCTCTTTGATTTAGGCGGAATAATTTGAAACGGGGTATTCGATTCGCTGGCACAGCGTGTCGGTGGCGGTGGAACCGGCCAGGCGCGCCAGCACCTGCGGAAGTTCGTGAAACGGCGCGCTGTGGGTGATGAGACGGTCCAGCGCGGGGTCGGTGAGCAGGGAGAGCGCGAGTTCGAGCCGGCGGCGGTGGCTCCAACGCCCGCGCTGTGGCGTGGCCACATGGCCGACCTGGGAGCTTTTCAGCGTGAGCCGCTGCGAATGGAAAGCTTCACCCAATGGCACGCTCGGCGCGCGCTTGCCGTACCAGCTGAGTTCCAGCACCGTTGCCTCGAATGCGGCGAGCCGCAGGGCGGTCGCCAAGCCAGCGTCTTGCCCGCTCGTGTGGACCACCAGGTCGGCATCGGCGCGCGCATCCTCTGGCAGGGAAAATCCGCCGCCCAGCGCCGCAGCCATCTCGGCGCGGCTGGCATCGGTGTCG
>JBBSDB010000069.1:0-13624 GCA_038249735.1 Burkholderiales bacterium | reverse complement strand
GTACACACGTTGGCTGGGTAAGGCGCGAGTTGGGCGGCGCCAGGCAGCGTGCGCACGGCATCCTGCTAGTCGGCGAGGATCACAATATTCATGCGGGCTATTGTGCCCGCACGCTCTGGCTCCACACGACGGCAACGCTCGTGCACAGCGCAAATGGCCCAGGCCAAGGCGCCCGCTCAGCCGCTTCGCGCTGGCGCCCCTGCTCGAAAAGAAGAGCAGGAAAGCTCAGGTGCCTGGTGCCCGCTGAGCGTGTTCCATGGCCGCCAGCCGGTCGAGCTCGGCACACACATCGCGCATGCGTCCAGCGATCACGATCCGGCTGTCTGTGCCCCAAGGTTCGGCACTGCCGCCGCGCCGCACCGATGGACTGATGTGCGCAGCGGCTGGGTGTGCACTGGCCCGCTCGCCCGACGGTGTCGCTTTGTCCGTGCGCGTTGGCCCATGCCGACCCAGCCAGCCGGCGCGCGCGAAGCGCTGCAAGACCTGTGGTTGGGCGCGCCGCGCCGGCATCTCATTGCGCGGCGGCAGCCAGCTGTCAATCATCAGCAAGGGCGCGCGCCAGGTGCGTGTGGTGAAGAGGATTCCCATGTGAAACTCCAAAAGTAGGGGTTGGACACAGGCAGGATTGCTGAAAATTCGCCGCCACAGGGATGGATCAAGCGACCATGTCGCCCGCTCGACCAAACGCCCGCCACCTGCGGTGACGACAGATCCGGGACCGGATCAGATCGAAAAACTGTTGCGAATCAGGCCCACTGCCAAGCCCTCGATTTCAAACGGATCGCCGGGTTCGACCACGATGGTCTTGAAGTCGGGGTTTTCGGCGCGCAGCTCGATGCGATTGGGCTGGCGCATGAAGCGCTTCACGGTCACGTCCTCGCCCAGTCGGGCCACCACGATCTGGCCGTTTTTCGCCTCTTTCGCCGACTGCACCGCGAGCAAATCGCCATCGAGGATGCCCACGTCACGCATCGACATGCCGCGCACCTTGAGCAGGTAGTCGGGCGTGCGCTGGAACAGGCTTCGTTCCAGCTGGTAGGTTTGTTCCACATGCTCTTGCGCCAGGATGGGGGAACCGGCGGCCACCCGGCCGATCAGGGGGAGCATGAGCTGCGCCAAGCTGGGCAGCGGCAGGGTAAGCTGGCGCCCGCGCGCGGCGTTGATGGACTGCAGGTCTTCGCGACGCAAGCGAATGCCGCGCGAGGTACCGCTCACCAGCTCGATCACGCCCTTGCGGGCCAGGGCCTGCAAGTGCTCTTCAGCGGCGTTGGCCGACCTGAAACCGAGCTCTGTTGCGATTTCCGCCCGGGTTGGCGGGGAACCGCTGCGGGCGATGGCGCTCTGGATCAGTTCCAGAATCTGCTGCTGGCGTGCGGTGAGCTTGGGAGCGGCGTGGTGGTTATCGTTCATGGGGGCCTTGTGAAGAACTGTGCGTCTGTCCAGTGCCTGTATTTTTAACCAGCTTCAAGGATTTGGCAAGTGACTCAGAGCAGCAAGGGCATTGCCGCACCTGGCACCACGGTGGTTCTCGCCACAGGCGGCACGATCGCCGGGCGCGCTGCCCGTCCCGATGACCACCTGGGCTATGTGGCGGGACAGGTGCCGGTGGCCGATCTGCTGGACGCTGTCCCCGGGCTGATGGGTCTGCCGCTGGAAGGCGAGCAGGTGGCGCAGGTCGACAGCAAAGACATGTCGCTTCCGGTCTGGCAGGCCTTGGTACGGCGGCTGGTGCAGCACCTGGCGCGCCCCGAGGTGGGCTCGGTGGTGATCACCCATGGCACCGATACGCTGGAGGAGACCGCTTACCTGCTGCATGCGTTGTTGCAGCCAACCAAGCCGGTGGTGCTCACCTGCGCCATGCGCCCGGCCACCGCGTTGATGGCCGACGGGCCGCAAAACCTCGGCGATGCGGTGGCGCTGGCGCGTCATCCAGGCGCCTGCGGTGTGTTGGTGGTGTGTGCTGGCGAGGTCCATACCGGGCTGGAGGTCAGCAAAGTACACAGCTACCGCCTGAATGCCTTCGATTCGGGAGATGCGGGCGCGATGGGCCTGATGGAAGCCGGTCAGCTGCGGCTGTTTCGTGCGTTTGCGCAGCCGGCTCAGTCCACGCCGCAGGGAACGCAGCGACTTGAGCGCTTTCTATCGGCGACAGCGCTGCCGCGCGTGGCTCTGCTGACCAGCCATGCGGATGCGGACGGCGATATGGTGCGGGCGCTGCTGACGCAGCCCACCGAGCAGCCGCTGCGTGGTCTGGTGGTGGCTGGAACAGGCAACGGTTCGGTGAACCAGCCGCTGGAAGCAGCGCTGGTTGAGGCCCAGGCCGTCGGTGTGCGTGTCGTGCGAACCACCCGCTGCGCGCGGGGCACGGTGTGGCCACGCCCTGGCCAGGCACTGCCCGAGATCAGTGGCTTGTCGCCGGTCAAGGCGCGTCTGGCGCTGGCGCTGGAATTGCTGGCTGGCTGACCATGCTCGCAGCGCTGGGCGCCCACCCCTGGGCCTATCCCATGCTGGAAACGGCCCACCTCGTTGGCGTGGGCCTGTTGATCGGCAACCTCACGCTGCTGGAGTTGCGCGTGTTCGGCTGGGGGCTGGCGCTGCCGGTGCAGGCGTTGGCCCGGTTGAGTCTGTCGCTGGTGCTGGGCGGCTTTGTGCTGGCGGCAGCCACGGGTTTGCTGATGTTTGGCACCCAGCCCGAGGAACTGTTGGGCAATCGGGTGTTCGTAGCCAAGATGGCGCTGCTGATGCTCGCGGGCTGCAACGCCGCCTGGTTTCACAGCCGGGAGTCGCTGCAGCGGCTGGACCGCACCGCGAAGCTGTCCATGGGACTGTCGGCGCTGCTGTGGTTGCTGGTGCTGACCTGTGGACGGTGGATCGGCTACGTGTGATGGGTGGCCGTGAGTCGAAGATGTGCAAGTGAACGAAATGGAGTGAACCATGCAAAGACGGCAGATGATTCAGGTGGGTGGTTTGTTGGCCTGTGGCGGGGCGATCGCACCCGCTTGGGCACACCATGGCTGGAGCAGTTTTGACCAGAACCGCCCGATTTACCTCGAAGGGCGAGCGGTGGAGGTGGCCTGGCGCAATCCCCACGCCGAGTTGGTGCTGGAAGTGCCCGAGGGACTGGGTGTGCCGAACGACCTGGCGGCACGCACGGTACCGGCGCAGACGGCGGGCATCGACGGCACTGCGCTGCTGGCGCGGGCGGTGGCGCCGACTCGGCGCGATCGCCGCTGGGAGATCGAGTTGGCGCCGATGTTTCGACTCGGGCTCTGGCAGGTGCCCGAGATCCAGGTTGGTCAGACGGTGGCTCTGGTGGGATTCACATTCAAGGACGAAAAGGGCGGTCCGGTGCTGCGCGGCGAATACCTGTTTTTGAACGGCATGACCTATGGGTTGCGCTCCAGTCCGGCCTGAAACAGCCTGCAAAACCGGTTGGCATCGACCACCAAAAAGCCCGGCAATCGCCGGGCTTTTTGGTGGAAGAGAAGCGAGGCGTGTCAGCTCGACAGGGCTTCTAGCGCACGCGCCGTGATCTGTTCCACCGTGCCGGTGCCGCTGATGGCCCGGTATTGCGGCGCGGCATCTGGCGCGTTCTTGGCCCACTGGCTGTAGTAGTCGACCAGTGGCCGGGTTTGGGCGCTGTACACGTCGAGCCGTTTTTTGACCGTTTCTTCCCTGTCGTCTTCTCGCTGAATCAACGGCTCACCAGTGACGTCGTCTTGGCCCGCCACCTTGGGTGGGTTGAATTTGACGTGGTAGGTGCGGCCCGAGGCCGGGTGCGAACGCCGCCCGCTCATGCGTTCGATGATGGCGTCGAAGGGTACGTCGATCTCCAGCACGTGGTCAAGCTTCACGCCAGCGGTCCTCATCGCGTCGGCCTGGGGAATGGTGCGCGGGAATCCGTCGAACAGGAAGCCGTTGGCGCAGTCGGTCTGTGTGATGCGCTCTTTCACCAGATTGATGATCAGGTCGTCGCCGACCAGTCCACCCGACGCCATGATGCCCTTGGCTTGCAGACCCAGCGGCGTGCCCGCCTTGACCGCAGCGCGCAACATGTCGCCGGTGGAGATCTGGGGGATGCCGTATTTCTGGCAGATGAAGGTGGCCTGGGTGCCTTTGCCGGCGCCGGGAGCGCCCAACAGAATCAGTCTCATCGCTGTCCTTGGTAGGGTGTGTTGTCAGGGGCTGTTTGTCTCGAACCGCCATCCCGCGGAAGAGGCCCCGGGGGTATCGCGAGCGAGGATAGCACGCAGCTTCTTCGCCTGCGCTTACAGCGAGCAAGCTCGCTCAACAGGGCCTAAACAGTGCCGAAAACAGCGCGTACCCGCACCAAGTCCTCAAATGTGTCGACGCCAGCACCGGGCGCCTGCGCGCAGATGTGCACCGCGATGCGCTCGCCGTGCCACAGCACGCGCAGCTGTTCCAGCGACTCGGTGAGCTCCAGCGGTGAGGTTTCCAGCGTGGGAAAGCGGCGCAGAAAAGCAGCGCGGTAGGCGTAAAGCCCGATGTGGCGCAGCGGCGCTGGAGAGGGCAGGGTGTCAGCGGGTGTGCCAGAGGCCATGCCGTCGCGCCACCAGGCGATCGGGGCGCGGCTGAAATAGAGCGCCGTGCGGTTGCGGTCGAGCACCACCTTGACCACGTTGGCGTTCAGGAAGTCGGCCACGGCGTCGATGGGGTATGCGGCTGTGCTCATCACGCAGTCGGGCCGCGCTTGCAGCTCGGCCGCCACAGCGCCGATCAGTGCCGGCTCGATCAGTGGTTCGTCGCCCTGCACGTTGACCACCACCGCGTCGTCGGCCAGCCCGAGCAGCTCGCAGGCTTCAGCCAGGCGATCGCTGCCGCAGCTGTGGTCGGCGCGGGTGAGCACGGTGGGGATGCCGTGGGCCTGACAGGCCTGCACGATGCGCGCATGGTCTGTTGCCACCACACACCGGTCTGCGCCGCTTTGAAGCACCCGCTGTGCCACACGAACCACCATCGGGATGCCAGCGATGTCGGCCAGCGGTTTGTTCGGCAGCCGGGTGGAGCCGAGCCGCGCCGGGATCAGCACGGTGAAGCCCGCGCTGGCGCGGGTTGCACTCATGGGGCAGGGGGCTGTGGCGGGGGCTTTGGGCGCTCAGCCTCTTCATCGCTGATGGTGCGCGCCTCGTGCTCCAGCAGGATGGGGATGCCGTCACGCACCGGGTAGGCCAGCCGCGCGCTGCGCGACAGCAATTCGTGCCGCTCGCGCAAGTAGATCAGCGGGCCCTTGGTGACTGGGCAGACCAGCAATTCAAGCAATTTGGTGTCCATGCCGCGATGATAGTGCGCGCGAGGTTCAGGCACTGGACTGGCGGTCTGGGCCGAGCCGATCCAGCGCGGCATCTACCGCCGCGAAGAAGCCCGCCTCCGGGCTCAACTCCAGCGGCGCCACCCAGATGCGTTGCCGCAAAGCTGGTGCCTGATCCGCCAGCAAGGAGGCGAGTTTGACAGCGTCTTTTTCGGTGCAGATCAGAAGCCCAGGGCTGCGTGTCAGCCCATCGCGGTAGGCCTCAACCTCGGCGTGGTCGGGCAGCGGGATCTCTTGGGTCAGCGTGAGCCCGCGTGCGCCCAGCATGTTGAAGAACACGCGGGGGCGTGCAATGCCGGCGAGCGCTGTCAGTGCCTGGTCGCGCAGCGCCGACAACGGGGTTTTCTGACCCGCCAGGTTGTAGACCACGTCGGCGAGCCGGCGCTGGGCGTCAAAGTGGGGGATGTCACCGGTGTCGAGCTCGATGGCCGGCACGCCCTCGCGGCGCTGAACCAGCAGCATGTCTGGCCGGTAGCGGTCGCTTTTGGCCGGTGGCCAGGGCTCACGAAGCAAGCCGGCCGGCAACGGCCAGCCGTTGCCGATGCCTCGCTCGTCAAACACCGCGATCGACAGGTCGCGCCCCAAAGCGAGGTGTTGCAGCCCATCGTCACACACGATCAAATCAACATCTGTGTGCTGCGCCAGCAACGCACGCGCGGCCTCGGCGCGGCGGCGCGCGACGCAAACCGGCGCGCCGGTGGTCTGGTGAACCAGCAGCGGTTCGTCGCCGACCTCGCTGGGCTCGCTCGCGCGGCTCACATGCACCAGCGCATCCCCCGCTCGGCCGTGGCCGCGTGACACCACGCCCGGCCGCCAGCCTCGCTGCTGCAGGTGCTGCACCAGCGCCATCACGGTCGGCGTCTTCCCGGCACCGCCAGCGACCACGTTGCCGATCACGATCACCGGTACCGGCAGCCGCTCCGTTTTCAGCCAGCCGGCGGCGTAGCCGGCGCGGCGCAGCGCGCTGAGCGCGGCAAGGAGCTGAGCCAACGGCCACAGCAGGCGTGCCGGCCAGTCCTTGTGTTGTGCCCAGGCTTGCCAGCGGGCTTCACGCCGGGCCCGCGCCTCGTGCGACGAGCCAGTCATCGCTATGGCCGACGGCCGCCACCCGGTTGCTGGGTGGCAAAGGTGATCTGCACCAGACCGGCGCGGCGCGCAGCGTCCATCACGTTGATGACCGACTGGTGGGTCGCGGTGGCGTCGGCGCTGATGACCACCACCAGCTCACGGTTGTCTTCTGCGGCAGCCGCCAGCGCCCGCGTGAGCTGCTCGACGCTGACGCCGTCGAGCACCGTCTGGTTGACCGCGTAGCGGCCATCGCTGCCCACGGCCACGATCACCTCTTTCGGGTTCTGGCGCTGCGCCTCGGCGTCGGCCACTGGCAAGTTCACCTTCAGCTCGGTGAACTTGCTGTAGGTGGTGGTGGCCATCAGGAAGATGAGCACCACCAGGAGAATGTCGATGAACGGGATCAGGTTGATCTCGGGCTCGTCGCGGTCGCCAGGGCGAAAATTCATGGGGTCTCCCAGGATGGCGCGGGCGGCTACTTGCGCAGGTTCATCAGATGCCGCGCGAAGCGGTCGGCCGCCAATTCCATGGCCAACAGGTAGCCGTCGACCAGGCCGCGGAAATAGCGCCAGAAGATGAGCGCGGGAATCGCAATGATCAGACCGAAGGCCGTGTTGTAGAGCGCTATCGCGATGCCACGAGCGAGCTGCTCGGGGTTGCCGCCACCCGACGAAACCCCCATGCCACCAGCACTGCCTTGCGAGGCGAAGATCTCGATCATGCCGATCACCGTGCCCAGCAGGCCAAGCAGTGGGGCAGCCGAGGCGATCGTGGCCAGTGCCCCCAGGTAGCGCTGCAGCGACGCGGCGGCTTGGCGTCCGGCACCTTCCAGTGCGGCGCGTACGTCTTGTTCGGTGGCGCGGGGGTTGCTGTTGAGGGTGCGAAAGCCGCTCGCCAGCACCGCGCCCAGCGCAGAGTTCTGCTCCAGCTGGGTCACCACATCTGGCCCGGGCAGACCGTTGCGCGACACCATGATGGCTTCGTCGAGCAGCTTCGGCGGCACGATCTTGGAGGATTTGAGGCTGATGAAGCGCTCGATGACCAGGGCCAGGCCCAACACCGAGCATGCGATCAGGGGCCAGATCGGCCAGCCGGCCGCTTGTATGATGGAAAACAAAACAGGGCTCCAAGCGAAAACAGGCAGTTTGTCAGCCGAGAATTATGGCGCAGAGCCCTGAGCCAGCCACCTCCGCCCTTCCGGTGACGGCCACCGGCCGCCCGCCGGCGGACATGCACAAATTCTGTGGATAACTTTGTGAAAAACCCCTTCGTGTCCGGGTCCTGTGCGGCGCCCACACTGGATTTCGACAGATCGATGACAAAACGGGCACTGTAAAAAGCTTTGAAAACAACCGCTTGGCCGGCAGCCGATGAGATGTCGCGGCGCGCAGCTTCCGCACCCTCTATCGGCGCGGCCTGTGGACATATTCGGTCTGGAAACCCTTGTGTTTGATGGAATTTCCGAACCTGAGGCGCCTGGCAGCACACGCGTGTGGGCGGTGGGTCCGCTCATGCGAGCGGTGGCCGACACCCTGGCTGCGCGCTTCAACCCGGTCACGGTGCGCGGCGAGCTCTCTGGATTCTCCCGCGCAACCAGCGGGCATTGCTACTTTTCGCTCAAAGACGACAGCGGCCAGGTGCGCTGTGCCCTGTTTCGCCGCTCGGCCGACCAGCTCAACTTTTCGCCGCGCGACGGGCAGTTGGTTGAGGCCCAGGGCAAGCTGGATGTGTACGGCCCGCGTGGCGACCTGCAATTGATCGTGGAGCGGCTCAAGCCGGCCGGGCAGGGCGCCCTGTTTGAGCAGTTCCTTCGGCTGAAGGCGCAACTGGAAGCCGAAGGCCTGTTCGACGCCGCGCGCAAGCGCCCCTTGCCGGCGCAGCCGCGTGGCATTGCGGTGGTGACCTCGCTGGGTGCAGCCGCCCTGCGCGATGTGGCCACGACGCTGCGCCGGCGCGTTCCCCACCTCCCGGTGCGCATCTACCCGGCCACGGTGCAGGGCACTCAGGCACCAGGCGAGATCTGCGCCGCACTGCAGCGCGCCTACGCCGATTTCACCGCCGGCGGACCATTCGACTTGCTGCTGCTGGTGCGCGGCGGCGGCTCGCTGGAAGACCTGTGGTCGTTCAACGACGAGACCGTGGTGCGCCTGGTGGCGCAGTCGCCGCTGCCCCTGGTGTGCGGCGTCGGCCACGAGACCGACTTCACCCTGGCCGACTTCGCCGCCGACCTGCGCGCGCCCACCCCCACCGCCGCCGCCGAACGTTGCTCGCCCGCCCGCGAGCAGCGGCTGGGCGAGTTGGACCATCTGCACCAGCGGCTCAGCGATGCGGTGCACGCCGCGCTCGACCAGGACGCGCAGCGGCTGGACCGCATCGCGCAGCGCCTGGGGCGTCCCTCCAACCGCCTGCACGACGGCCGCCACGATCTGGCGCGCCTGCAACACCGTCTGCAAAGTGGTCTGCTGCTGGCCGCTCAGCAGCAGCGCCACCACGTTCAGTCGCTTGCGCTGGCGCTGCCGCCTGCGTTGCAGCGGGCGCTGCGCCAGCAACAGGAGCGCTGGCAAAGCCAGGCCAGCGCGCTGGCCCTGCTCGACCCGCAACTGGTGCTGGAGCGCGGCTATGCCTACCTCAGCGACGATGCCGGCAACACCATCACCCGAACCGCGCAGACCCGTCCCGGGCAGGTGTTACGCGCCACCTTGAGCGATGGCCAGGTCGACCTCACGGTGGAAGCCTGAGACCGGTCGCGCTAAACCCCTGCCGATGGGACGCCAATGGCGTCACTGCCTACAATTGTCGGGAGCAGAAGCGGTCAGGATGGCGCTTTCGCCCACTCCATTCACGAAAACCCAGAGGAAACACCATGCAACACACCTTGCCCGACTTGCCTTACGCCATCGACGCTCTGGCGCCGAACTACTCCAGGGAAACCCTGGAGTTCCACCACGGCAAGCACCACAACGCATACGTGGTCAACCTCAACAACCTGCAAAAAGGCACTGAGTTCGAGAACATGGACCTGGAGTCCATCGTCAAGAAGTCCAGTGGTGGCGTCTACAACAACGCGGCCCAGATCTGGAACCACACCTTCTTCTGGAGCTGCATGAAGCCCAATGGCGGTGGTGAGCCCTCCGGCGCGCTGGCCGATGCCATCACCGCCAAGTGGGGCAGCTACGCCGCTTTCAAGGAAGCGTTTGTCAAAAGTGCCGTGGGCAACTTTGGCTCAGGCTGGACCTGGCTGGTGAAGAAGGCCGACGGCTCGGTCGACATCGTCAACATGGGCGCTGCCGGCACCCCGCTGACCACCGGCGACAAGGCACTGCTGACGGTGGATGTGTGGGAACACGCCTACTACATCGACTACCGCAACGCACGCCCCAAGTTTGTCGAGACCTATCTCGACAAGCTGGTGAACTGGTCTTTTGCCGAGTCGAATTTCGCCTGACCTCCCGATCGCGTTTTCCGCCAGGCCCGAAGTCAAGTCTTCGGGCCTTTTTCATGGGCGCGGCATCCGCCCTGTATTTTTTCGCGCCGTAAGATACCGATTCGTCAATCGCTGCGCAGGTCAGTGCCTTGCAAGCATGTGAGGCCAACATTTCAGTGGATGCGGTCTTCGCCCCCAACGGGCTGGCAGCAGCGATCGCAAGACCTTCCCCCGCCGTTTCACCGAGAGCAAACGAGAGTCCCCATGAGCCAACAGCAACCCACCATCATCTACACGCTGACCGACGAGGCGCCGCTGCTGGCGACCCGCGCTTTTCTGCCCGTGATCCAGGCGTTCACCGCGCCGGTGGGTATCCATGTGGAGACCAGCGACATTTCGGTGGCCGCTCGGGTACTGAGCGCATTTCCTGAAGCGCTCGATGCGTCGCAGCGGGTGCCCGATAACCTGGCTGCGCTGGGCCAGCTCGCTTTGAAGCCTGAGGCCAACATCATCAAGCTGCCCAACATCAGCGCCTCGGTGGGTCAGCTGATCGCAGCAATCAAGGAACTGCAGGGCAACGGCTACGCGCTGCCCGATTTCCCGGAGGCACCCAAGACGGAAGCGGAAAAGGCCATTCGCGCCCGCTACGCCAAATGCATTGGCAGCGCGGTCAACCCGGTGTTGCGCGAAGGCAATTCAGACCGCCGCGCGCCGCGAGCGGTGAAGGAATACGCGCGCAAGCACCCACACAGCATGGCCGACTGGAGCCAGGCCTCGCGCAGCCACGTCTCGCACATGCACCAGGGCGATTTCTACCACGGTGAAAAGTCAATGACGCTGGACAAACCCTGCGACGTGCGAATGGAGCTGTTGACAACCAGCGGCAAAACGTTGGTGCTCAAGCCCAAGGTGTCGCTGCAGGCGGGCGAGGTGGTCGACAGCATGTTCATGAGCAAAAGAGCCCTGGAAACGTTCTACGAAAAAGAGATTCAGGACGCTTTCAAGACCGGCATGATGTTCTCGCTGCACGTCAAGGCCACCATGATGAAGGTGTCGCACCCGATCGTGTTTGGTCATTGCGTGCGCATCTTCTACAAAGACGCGTTCGAGAAACACGCGAAGCTGTTTGAAGAACTTGGCGTGAACGTCAACAACGGCATGGTCAACCTCTACGACAAGTTGGCTGCGCTGCCGCAGTCGCAGCGCGAAGAGGTGATCGCCGATCTGCACGCCTGCCACGAAGGACGCCCGGAGCTGGCGATGGTGGACTCTGCCAAGGGCATCACCAATTTCCACTCCCCCAACGACGTCATCGTTGACGCTTCCATGCCCGCCATGATCCGCAACGGCGGCAAGATGTGGGGCGCCGATGGGCGTTTGAAAGACGTCAAAGCGGTGATGCCCGAGAGCACCTTCGCCCGCATCTACCAGGAGATGATCAACTTCTGCAAGTGGCACGGCAACTTCGATCCCCAGACCATGGGCACAGTGCCCAACGTGGGTCTGATGGCGCAGCAGGCCGAGGAATACGGCTCGCACGACAAGACCTTCGAGGCGCCCGAAGCGGGTGTGGCCAACATCGTCGACATCGCCACCGGCGAGGTGCTGCTGAGCCAGAACGTGGAGGCGGGCGATATCTGGCGCATGTGTCTGGTGAAAGACGCGCCGATCCGCGACTGGGTGAAGCTGGCGGTGAGCCGCGCGCGCCACTCGGGCATGCCGGCGGTGTTCTGGCTCGACCCGTACCGCCCGCACGAAAACGAGCTGATCAAGAAGGTGAAGCACTACCTGAAAGACCACGACACCACCGGCCTGGACATCCAGATCATGAGCCAGGTGCGCGCGATGCGTTTCACGCTGGAACGCGTGGGGCGCGGGCTCGACACCATCAGCGTGACCGGCAACATCCTGCGCGATTACCTGACCGACCTGTTCCCCATCATGGAGTTGGGCACCAGCGCCAAGATGCTGTCCATCGTGCCGTTGATGGCGGGCGGCGGCATGTACGAAACCGGCGCCGGTGGCTCGGCTCCCAAGCACGTGCAGCAGCTGGTGGAAGAAAACCACCTGCGTTGGGACTCGCTGGGCGAGTTCCTCGCGTTGGCGGTATCGCTGGAAGATCTGGGCCTGAAAACTGGCAACATCAAAGCCAAAATCCTGGCGCAGACGCTGGACGCAGCCACCGGCCAGCTGCTGGACACCAACAAAAACCCGTCGCCCAAGACCGGGCAGTTGGACAACCGCGGCAGCCAGTTTTACCTGGCGATGTACTGGGCCCAGGCGCTGGCGGCCCAGACGGAAGACGCCGCGCTCGCGGCGCAGTTTGCCCCTCTGGCGAAGCGACTGAGCGACAACGAACAGGCCATCGTGTCCGAACTGCTCGCGGTGCAAGGCAAGCCGGTTGACATCGGCGGCTACTACCAGCCCGATCTGGGCAAGCTTGATGCGGTGATGCGCCCCAGTGCCACCTTCAACGCGGCGTTGGCTGCTGCGCACTGACGCGCGTCGCCGCCTCGGCTGTGGCCTCCAAACTCAGCGTTTGAAGGCGGGCCCGCTCAGGCGGCTGCCCGCTTTCAGGCCACGTTTGGCAAACCAGCCCTGGTTCATCTCCAGCACAAAGCGCACCGGCTCTGTCGAGCAGTGCGAATCAAGGGTTTGCGGCTGCATGTCCACCAGGTTCACCACCCGCCCGTCGTCGGCCACAAACGCTGCCGTCAGGGGCAGCAGGGTGTTCTTCATCCAGAAGCACTGGGTGGCGGGTTGCTCGAACACAAACAGCATGCCTTCGGTGACGGGCATGTCCCGGCGGTACATCAGCCCGACGGAGCGCTGTTCGGGGGTCTGCGCGAGCTGGGCGTCGATCAGGTGCATGCCGGCCGCGAGTTGGATGCGTGGCAGGTTCATCTGAGGCTGGCCCTCGGCCTGCGTTTGAGCGAGTGCGGAACCAGCGAACGCCAGCAGCAGCGCCCCAAGGCATCGGGTGACGCCTTGCGAGGAGCCAAAGATCGTGAGAAGTTGTGTCATGGATGGGTGGTGGAAAGCAAGGACTAGAATGATTTTGTTCCGAGCGAGGTGCAAAAAGTGCCCCCGGAAAACACACCGTCCATCCTATCGAAACCGGAGACAGGCTTCCATGTACCAACACATTCGTGTGCCCGAACAAGGCCAGAAAATCACCGTCAATGCCGACATGTCGCTCAGCGTGCCAGACGAGCCCATCGTGCCTTACATCGAGGGTGATGGCACCGGCCAGGACATCACGCCGGTGATGCTGAAAGTGGTCGATGCTGCCGTGGCCAAGGCCTACGGCGGCAAGAAAAAGATTCACTGGATGGAGGTCTACGCGGGCGAAAAATCGACCCAGATCTATGGCCCTGATGTCTGGTTGCCCGAGGAAACGCTGGCGGCGCTGCGCGAGTACGTGGTCTCCATCAAAGGCCCGCTGACCACGCCGGTCGGTGGCGGCATCCGCTCGCTCAACGTGGCGCTGCGCCAGGAGCTCGATCTCTACGTCTGCCTGCGCCCGGTGCAGTATTTCAAGGGTGTGCCCTCGCCGGTGAAGCAGCCTGAGAAGGTGAACATGGTGATCTTCCGGGAGAACTCGGAAGACATCTACGCCGGTATCGAATACGAGGCCGAGTCGGACAAGGCCAAAAAGCTCATCAAGTTCCTGATCGAAGAGATGGGGGTGACCAAGATCCGCTTCCCCAACACCTCGGGCATCGGCATCAAGCCGGTCAGCCGAGAGGGTACTGAGCGCCTGGTGCGCAAAGCGATCCAGTACGCAATCGACAACGACAACC
>JBBSDB010000068.1:0-13709 GCA_038249735.1 Burkholderiales bacterium | reverse complement strand
TTGTATTTGTTGGCCTGGCGCCAGACCGTTTCGGACTGCGGCTGAACGCCACCCACGGCGCAGTAAACCATGCAGGCACCGTCAAGCACGCGCATGGAACGCTCCACCTCGATGGTGAAGTCCACGTGGCCGGGGGTATCGATGATGTTGAAGCGGTGTTCTTCAAAGTTGAGGTCCATGCCCTTCCAGAAGCAGGTGGTGGCAGCTGAGGTAATCGTGATGCCACGCTCCTGCTCCTGCTCCATCCAGTCCATGGTGGCCGCGCCGTCGTGCACTTCACCAATCTTGTGGTTCACGCCGGTGTAGAAAAGAATGCGCTCGGTGGTGGTGGTCTTGCCGGCGTCGATGTGAGCGGAAATACCGATGTTGCGGTACCGCTCCAGTGGCGTGTTGCGTGCCATGGAAATACTCCTGAATTGGGCAAGCCCGCTGCCCTTTGTGGGGGCTGGCGGGCTCGCCTTGGCTGACGGTTGGGTAAAGAACTTAGAAGCGGAAGTGACTGAAGGCCTTGTTGGCCTCAGCCATGCGGTGCACTTCGTCACGCCGCTTCATCGCGCCGCCGCGGCCCTCAGTGGCCTCGATCAGCTCGTTGGCCAGGCGCATGGCCATGGACTTTTCGCTGCGCTTTCGCGCGGCTTCCTTGATCCAGCGCATCGACAACGCCAGGCGACGCACCGGGCGCACTTCCACCGGCACCTGGTAATTCGCGCCGCCGACACGGCGGGACTTGACCTCGACCATGGGCTTGACGTTGTTGATGGCAACAGAAAAGGCTTCGACCGGGTCTTTGCCGGTCTTTTTCTCGATCTGCTCCAAGGCACCGTAGATGATGCGCTCGGCGACAGCTTTCTTGCCGCCTTCCATGATCACATTCATGAACTTGGAGAGCTCGACATTGCCGAACTTGGGATCCGGCAGGATTTCACGTTTAGGGACTTCGCGACGACGTGGCATTTTTTCACCTCAAATTTGCTTCAGTTGGTGCCTTTTGGGCACCGCGAGAGCCATTCAGACCCTCACTTACTCGACCCACCCGGAACATTCCGAGCTTCGGGTCACTGCGCTGCATCACCGCGCCACGCGGCAAACAGCACCGAAAACACACGAATTACTTGACCTTGGGCTTCTTCGCGCCGTACTTGGAGCGCGACTGCTTGCGGTCTTTCACGCCTTGCAGGTCGAGCGAGCCACGCACGATGTGGTAACGCACACCGGGCAGATCCTTGACACGACCGCCGCGAACCAGCACCACGCTGTGTTCCTGCAGGTTGTGGCCTTCGCCGCCGATGTAGGAGATGACCTCAAAACCGTTGGTCAAGCGCACCTTGGCGACTTTACGCAGAGCGGAGTTGGGCTTCTTGGGTGTCGTGGTGTACACACGGGTGCACACACCGCGACGCTGCGGAGAGTTCTCCATGGCCGGGCTTTTGGATTTGGTCTTTTCGACCTCCCTGCCGTGGCGCACGAGTTGATTGATGGTTGGCATGAAACGTCCCTAAACGTCTGAAAAAAACGAAAACGAAAGCTCCTCGGAATATTCCGAAAAGCCCTCGACTGTAGCACGCGACTGTGGCCCGAGCAACTCTTGCTGCGACCGCTACCGAACGCCAAACGCCCGCGTATCACTGAATCCAGAGCCGCAGCGCATCCCAGGCACGACCAAAAACGCCGCTTTCCTCCACAGTCTCAAGCACCGTCAGGGGAATTTCGCTCACCGGCGAGCCGTTGGCCAGGGTCACACGCAAAACGCCCACCAACTGGCCCTTTCTCAGCGGCGCCACCAGCGGCTCCGGGCGCGTGATCTCGGTCTTGATGCGTCCGCCTTCACCGGCGGGGACTGTCACCACCACGCCTTCAGGATGGCCCAGCTTCACCTCGGCTGCCTTGCCTTTCCAGACCCGAACCGAAGCCACCGGCTCGCCTGCAGCCACCAGCCGCACCGCGTCGAACGCGGTGTAACCCCAGTTCAGCAGTTTCTGGCTTTCGGTGGCGCGGGCGTTTTCACTGGACGCACCCAGCAACACGCTGAGCAGGCGGCGCTCGCCCTGCGCTCCGCTGCCCAGACCCGCCACCGGCCGGCGGGCGGTGGCCACCAGGCAGTAGCCCGCCGCATTGGTGTGGCCGGTCTTGAGTCCATCAACGGTCGGATCGCGGAATAGCAACAGGTTGCGGTTGACCTCATTCGACTTGGGCGTGCCGGGGTAGTTGTAGCGCTGAATGGCGTAGTAACCCACCTCTTTCGGGAAGTCGCGCATCAGGCGCGTGGCGAGCAGCCCAAGGTCGCGGGCGGTGGTGGTGTGCCCCGCTTCGGTCAGGCCCTCAGGATTTTTGAACGAGGTCTGCTTCATGCCGAGCGCCTTGGCCTGCTCGTTCATCATCTGCACAAACCGCTCAGCCGTGCCGCCCACGCCCTCGGCCAGCGCCATGGTGGCGTCGTTGCCCGACTGCACGATCATGCCCTTGATGAGATCCTCCACCGGCACCTGCATCTTGGGGTCGATGAACATGCGCGAACCTGGCATTTTCCAGGCCCGCTCGCTCACCGGCAGGGTTTGCTGCAGCGTGATCTTTCCGGCCTTGAGCGCATCGAACACCAGGTAGGCGCTCATGAGCTTGGTGAGCGACGCGGGCTCGATCGGATCGTCGGGCGCCCGCGAGGCCAGCACCTGCCCCGAGGTGACATCCACCAGCAGATAGGCCTTGGCGGCAATTTCGGGCGGCTGCGGCGTCTGGGCAGCAGCGGGCAGCACGGCGGCCAGGGGCAGGCAGGCTAGCAGGATTCGGAATAGGGTACGGCGCAACAACAAAACGGGTTTCCTTGGGTTTGAAAGAAGAAAATGGCGCAGGCTACGCCTCAGAGGGCTCAGCCGCGAAGGTGTCGCTGCACGGTGTCGCGGAGCAGCGGCAACTGGCCGTGGAAAAAATGGCCCACGGTGGGCACCACCAGCACCGGCAGCACCTGGGGCCGGGCCCAGGCCATCACAGATTCAAGTGGCACCGTGTCGTCTTGCTCGCCGTGGATGACCAAGGTGCGGCGATGGAGTTCCGCCGGCAGCTCGGCCACCGCGAAACGGCTGGCCGCCGTGCCGACCAGCACCACGTGCCGCACATCGCGCGATGCGTGCAGCTGTGCCACCGCGTGCGAGGTCACAAATGCGCCGAAGGAAAAACCGGCCAGGCACAGCGGGCCGCTGGGCGCTTGCCCGCCGATCACCGCTAACAGATCTTCTAGCTCGCCGCGGCCTTCGTCGTAGCCGCCCTCGCTGCGCCCGACCCCTCGAAAATTGAACCGCACCGCGTCCCAGCCCGCGAGCACGCTGGCACGCGCCAGCGTTTGCACCACCTTGTTGCTCAAGGTGCCGCCGTGCAAAGGATGCGGATGGGCGATCACCACCGCGCCCCGGGCTTCGGGCGCGCGGTCGATGGCCACCTCCAGCGCACCAGCGGGACCTTCTTGCAGCAGGTGTTCGGTTTGGGCGTTCATGGCGCAGTGCGGACAAGACGACCAGCAAGCCGTCCAGCCTAGACATTTCGGTTCAGCGGCCCACGTCGGAGGGCGTCACCAGGCGCTGCACCACCACACCGTCGCGCAGGTGCGACTGCACAATTTCGTCGATATCGTCTTGGTCGACATAGGTGTACCAGACCGCTTCCGGGTACACCACCGCAATCGGGCCGCCCGCGCAGCGGTCCAGGCAACCGGCCTTGTTCACCCGCACTTTGCCCGCGCCCAGCAATCCCTGCGACTTGGCTTGGGACTTGCACCGGTCGAAAGCCGCTTGTGCCTGGTGCTGCGAGCAGCAGGCGTCACCGCCCTCGCGCTGGTTGAGACAGAAGAAAATGTGCCGCTGGTAGTAAGAAGCCGCTTTTTGATGCGGAGCGGCGGGGGCGGAATCTTGGGACATGGCTGAATTCTAGTGGGCACTTACCCGCGAGGCGCCGGCGACACCACGGCGCGCACGCCCACGATCACGGCCGCATAGGGCCACAGCCATCCCAGCCATTGGGACAGCCCGTGAAAGCGGATGAACTGCCCTTGCTCCCACACCTGCAGAGATTGCGCGAAGTACGGACTGGCGGGTGCGCGGTTGAGCAAGCTGAGGGAAATCGCCAGACACAAAAGCATCAGCATCCCATACAGGCGCCGCGGCAACGCCAGCAGCACCAACCCTGCGATCCCGCCCAGCCCCAGACCCAGCACAGCGGGCGGACTGATCCAGGACCAGGCATGCGTTGGACCGTAAGTAAGCGCTGACGACAAACCTGATGCTGCCAGCGCGCACACAAAGAACATCGCCCAGAACGCCAGGCGCCGCGCGGTGTTGCGAACATCGGCATAGCCCATCAGCAAGGGCGCAAGCAGCGCCAAGGCCACGCAAAGCGCCTCGGCCAGCGGGCTGAGCGGCACCGAAGCGTCAATCCGCACCGGCAGCCAGACCAGAAAAGGGGTGTCGCTCAGCCAAGCGATCAGCCCTGCCTCCAGCCGGTCCATCACCTGCCCCAAGCCAAAAGGCACCGAGAGCGGATAGAGCAGAGCCAACGGCCAGAGCGCCAACAGCACCAGGCTGCCATGGGCCTGGGGCACAAACCAGTCGGCTCGAAACTGGCTCCAGCGTTGCAGCGCACCCAGGCGTACCAGCACCCAGGCCGACGCCGCGCCCAGCCAGGCGCCAGCGGTGTTGAGCGCGAAATCGACATTGGAGGGGATGCGCATGGGCAAATAGTTCTGCAGCGTCTCCACACCCAGCGACATCAGCACCGGGAGCGCCAAAGCCACCGGCCAGGTCCAGGAAGCCCAGCCCGATCGCAGCAGGGCCAGCGCGAGCAAGAAACCCAGTGGCGCGTAGCCGACCAGGTTGGCCAGCACATCAAAACCGGTCCAGTACTGGGGCAGCGGCGCAAACAGAAAGTCTGTCGGCGCGACTCCTTGCAGCCGCCAACCCTCAAACGGATACCAGCTCGCGTAAACAATCAGCCCGGCATACAGCAGAGCCAGAGGCCAGGCGGACGAGCGCTGTTTCAAACTCAGAACGGCTTGACGACAACCAGCACCACGGCAATCACCAACATGATCACAGGCGCCTCGTTGAACCAGCGGTACCAGACATGCCCGCGGCGGTTCAGGCCGCGCTCGAACCGGCGCAGCATGACGCCACAAGTGTGGTGGTAGGCGAGGATGAGCACAACGACGGCCAGCTTGGCATGCATCCAGCCGTTGCCCGCGCCCAGACCGATGCCGTAGCCCAGCCACAACCACAAACCCAGGCCAAGCGCCGGCAATGCCAGCAAGGTGGTGAAGCGCATCAGCTTGCGCGACATCAGCAGCAACCGCTCGCGCTCCGCCACGCTTTCGGGCGGCACCATCGCCAAATTGACGAAGATGCGAGGCAGGTAGAAAAGACCAGCAAACCAGCTGGCCACGAAGACGATGTGGAAGGCTTTGACCCAGAGCATGGGGTCAGTGTAGCCCCGCGCGGCGGTTCAAGCGGGCCATGGCCTCGCCCCTCAGCGCCAGTGAAGCAGACAAAAAAAACCCGGCCAGGGGCCGGGTTAGAAAGCCTTTTTGCTGTCACACACGAAGGCACCCGCTCAGGGAGGAAAAGCGGGGAGCTTACCAAGGGCAAGCCCGGATGAATGTTACACCAAGAAACTCAGTTTGTGGACTGTTGACCTGTCAGATTTGACAGGTCAACAGTCTCGACGATGCCAGTCGGGGTTGGCATCACATCATCTTGGCTAGCTCAAACATGACCGCCGTGCCCAGCGCTTCGCGGATGTTGCCGCGCCCCACCTTGGCCATTGAAAACTCGCCGAATCCCGACAAGTCAAATGAGCTGTCGTCTGGGGAGATTTCGACAAACGGGCACTCGAATACCTCGCGCAGCAGGTGGTCGCGAAAAGCCAGAAACGCCGGGCCCTTGATCTCTGAATCGACCACGATCAGATTGGGCATGCGGCCGCGAGCCGCGTCGCGCGCCTGCTCAAAATCCATCACGCTGTCCGAGACGATCCCGATCTCGCGCAGCGCATCGCGCACATCGGCGCGGATTTGCAGGTTGGGCGAAATGGTCAGCACATAGATACCGGAGAGCGACTTGAACATGGACGAGTGATCGTCTGAGAGATCGACTGCCGAGATGCCATCGACCGCCTGCACCGTGCGGGTGAACATCGCGGTCACGCTGACGCCGTCTTCGCGCACCTCGCGCGTGATCTCCACGCCGCCGGTAGCGAGCGCGATCTGGCGGATCAGCATCCAGGGGAGGTTGTCGGGCGAGGTCGTGCTCGACGGCGGCGCGCCGTCGTGGGCCACGCGCACCTGGAGCCGCGCGTGCTGCGGCCAATGGTTGAGATCCATGCGCACATCGACCCGGTTGCCAAACGCCTGCGCCCAGTCGAGCACCGCATTGACAAAGGTATGGGCGACGGTGGGATCAATCAGCACCTCAACCGGCTTGAGCTTGCGCCGCAGCGAAATGCCAAGAACCCCCAGCTCCTTCTTGCGCTCCTGCAAGACGCCTTCGACCAGTTCGGCCATATCCACTTTTTCGTGTGATTGGCGGATGCGCCCGTTGTGAAAGCGGTGGATCTGCTGCGCGCTCAGGCCAGCGGCCTTCATGCGATCGGCGGGCAGGCTGAGCGCACGGTGCTCGGCGGGGGTGATGCGCTCGCGCTGCAGCAGCTGATCCAGGCCGATTTGCAAAGCGCTGGCGCCCTCGGTGATCTGATCGGCCAACCCGGCGATGAGCTCGGGCCAGTGGTCTGCCAGCAACCAGGTCTGATCGTCCTCGCTCAGCGGTCTCCCGACGGGAAGCGGCGTGCTGGTGGTGCTGTTTTTCGATTGCAACATGGCGAGAAATGGGGATCGAGTTTGCGTTTCCAAAAAAAGGAGCGCACAGGGCATCGCGGCCCCTGGAAGACAACAGACCCACGGCCCGCGGTGTCGTGCGCATGATGGCGTGGAACTGCACCTGCGACGCAACACAAAGACTTACCCTCGTGCGGTTCGACACGACATCTTCACTTAATGCACGCGTGTAACTGTTGCCAGCCGCTGAAGTCGATGGCTTGGCAACACCCCGCCTCAGACCGCAGCGCTTTGCCACAATACGGGCCATGCACACCCCCCCGCCCTACCCCCTCGCCCGCCCGCGCCGCCTGCGACGCGACAGCTTCACCCGCGACTTGGTGCGCGAGCACCGGCTCAGCCCTGCCGACTTGATCTACCCGGTGTTTGTGCTCGACGGTCAAAACCGGCGCGAGCCAGTCGGCTCCATGCCAGGCGTGGAGCGCCTGAGCCTGGACTTGTTGCTCCCGGTGGCCGAGGACTGTGTGAAGCTGGGCATTCCGGTCATGGCGCTGTTCCCGGTGATCGACCCGGCGCAGAAGACACCCGACGGGAAAGAGGCGACCAACCCGAACGGCTTGGTGCCGCGGGTCGTGCGCGAGCTGAAAAATCGCTTTCCACAGCTTGGCGTGATGACCGATGTGGCACTTGACCCCTTCACCAGCCACGGACAGGACGGCCTGCTCGACGAGCACAACTACATCATCAACGACGCCACCGTCGAGATCCTGGTGCAACAAGCGCTGACACAGGCCGAGGCCGGCGTGGACATCGTGGCGCCCAGCGACATGATGGACGGCCGCATCGGCGCCATCCGCCAGGCGTTGGAGGCCAGAGGCCTGGTGCACACCCGCATCATGGCCTACAGCGCCAAGTACGCGAGTGCGTTCTACGGCCCGTTTCGCGACGCAGTCGGTTCGGCCGCCAACCTCGGCAAAGCCGACAAAAAGGTTTATCAGATGGACCCGGGCAACAGCGATGAGGCGCTGCGCGAGGTGGCGCTGGACATCGCCGAGGGCGCCGACATGGTGATGGTCAAGCCCGGCATGCCTTACCTGGACATCGTGCGCCGGGTGAAAGACGAGTTCCGCGTGCCGACCTTCGCTTACCAGGTCAGCGGCGAATACGCGATGCTGAAAGCCGCTGCGCAAAACAGCTGGCTCGATCACGACGCGGTGATGATGGAAAGCTTGCTGGCCTTCAAGCGCGCTGGCGCCGATGGTGTGCTGACCTATTTCGCGCGCGACGCGGCGCGTTTGCTGCGCGGCTGAGACTCCAGTTCATGCGTGTTTTTCATGTCCTGCCCGGATCGGTAAGCGAGACCGCGAGCTTGCCAATGGTGCTGCCCGACAAAGGCTACATCTGGATCGCCTGCGAACGGCGCCAGTTCGAACTGGACCAAGGCGCTGTGCAATCCACATTGCAAGTGCTCTGCGGCATGACACTGGTTGATCTGCACCTCTCGGACCTGCTCAACACCCAGTTGCCCTCGCACTACGACTACACCTCGCAATACGACATCCTGGTGTTCAGGCGGCTGGCTCACGGTCACAGCGAAGCCGACCTGGCCAACCCCATCGCCGGGCGCACCCAAGCTGCCAAGCGCAGCGGCCCGCCGGTGCTTCGGCGCATCGATACAAGCCCCGTGGGTTTCGCGGTGTTTGACCGCGTGTTGCTGACCGTGCACCCGGCTGGTTGCCAAGCGCTGGAGCAGTACACAGCCCGCCTGATGTCAGCGGCCAGCGCGGCCTCACGCGCGGCTGGCATTCAGTTACCCCCCAGTCCGGCCGACCTGATGCTGCGTATCGTCAATCAGATGGTGGACGGCTACCTGGAGTTGCGGCGCGAACTCACACGCCAGCTCGACCATTGGCAGAGCGAGCTGCTGCACCCCAAAACTCGCTTCAACAACTGGAGCTCATTGTTGGACGCGCGCATCTCGCTACACAGGCTTGACGAGATATGCGAAGACCAGCGCTCGGCCATTCAAGACTGGAACGAGTCCCTGACGAACTGGGAGCCCAACGACTACAACGGGGGCCAACGCGGGCTGGAGCTGCTGAAGGTGCGCTCGCGCGATGTGTTGGAACACATCGAGCGGGTGGTGCACCACGTGCGTCGGCTGGAGCAAAACGCCGAGACCGCGGTGCAAATGCACTTCTCGGCGCAGAGCAACCGCGCCAACGACATCATGCGCACGCTCACGGCACTCACCGCCATCTTCCTGCCCCTCAATCTGATCGCCGGCATCTTCGGCATGAACTTCGACTTCATCCCGCTGATTCACCAACAAAGCGGCTTCTGGTGGGCGATGGCTTCCATGGCTTTCGTCGCCGTGGGCTTGAGCGTGGTCTTCTGGCGCAAGCGCTACCTGGAGCGCTCGCGAAACTGAGCCTCCCCGCGTGAGGTCAGACGAACGGGGCCTGCAGGCCTTCGGCGGCCAGCGCCCGTTGCACCGCCGGGCGCGCCAGCATGCGCTGCAAAAACGGGCCCAGGTGGCGCCGCTCCCGCGCGGGCGGGGTCAGCGCGAAACCGCGCGTCCAGCGGCACAGCGTGAACACGTAGGGATCGAGCGCCGTGTAGGCCTCACCCAGCAGCCACGGGCTGCCGTGGCGCGCGAACTCGGTGTCGAGCTGGTCGAGCAGCACGCGCACGCGGTGCTCCGCGTGGCTTTTCACCTCGGCCTGGCTGGTCAGGTTGCCCGCTTTCACCCAGCGTTCGGGGTAGAAATAAATGATCAGCGTGGCCTGCAGCGTGTTGGTGAGCCAGATTAACCACTTGTAGAAATGAGCGCGTTCCGGTGTCCCCAGCGGCGGCGCCAGTGCTGCCTGCGGGTGGGTGTCGCAGAGGTGCAGGCAGATGGCGGCGGTCTCGTAGAGCACCAGGTCGCCGTCGGTCAGCACCGGGATCAGGCCGTTCGGGTTGAGACGCAGGTAGGCAGACGATTTCTGCACGTCGTGTGTGCGGTCGACCAGCACGCGCTCGAAAGGCACGCCCAGCTCTTCAAGCAGGATGTGCGGCACCATGCTGGCGGTGCTGGGGAAATGATGCAGTTGCATGTGAACAGGCGCTATGGCTGAAGGGGCAGGCCAAACAATCGGGCGCCATTGTCCCAGGCCACGCGGCGCGCCACGTCGGCCGGCAGGCCGCCGAGCCAGACCCGGTAGGCCTGCATGAGCTCGGCGTAAGTCGACCAACGCTGGTTGACCCAGGTGTCGGAGCCGATGAGAAACCGGTCGGGGTGTTTCAACATCAGCGCGCGCCACGCGGGGCAGAGCTGGCCGCCCTCGCAGGTGAGACCGGGGCGGTAAGAGAGCTCGCCCATGAGGCCGGGGTACTTTTGAAGCAACTCGTCGACGCGCTCCACCGAACTGCCGCCGATACCGGTGTGGGCCCAGATCAGCGCAAAGCCCCCATGCTCCACCGCTTCGCGGGTCGCTGCCCCCCGAGGGGGCTGATCCGGCTTGGGGCGGCCCAGCGCCGGATCGGCACTCGCCATCTTGGTGTGCGCCATCAGCCGATCGATCGCGGCATCGTCCACATGCGCCAGCACCACCAGCCCTTGTTGCTCGGCCAGCGCCATGAGCTCGCGGGCCACCGGACCGTCGGCGTTGGCGCTGTCGTAGAGGTGGAACTCGCCCAGCCCCCGGTAAGGGCCGGCAGCGGTACCGCGCTCGAGCTCGGTGCGAACCAGGGCCGAGATGCTCGGATCTCGGAACCAGTTGTTGTAGTCGGCGCGGTTGCGGTACAGCCGCACAAAAGGCAACACCGTGACCCCAGCGGCGCGGGCCTGCTCGGTGGCAGCGGCAAGCGCCAGGGTGCCGGTGTTGGGCCGAGAATTCGCCAGCACGGCGCGCACGCCGCTGGCCTGCATGCGCGCGAGCACGTCAGCGATCGGGTGTGGGCACGGCGCGGCGGCGGTGGCGTGCCCACAGGCCTCGTCGTTGTAGTGCAGGTGGGCGTCGAACAGCGGGCCGCCGTACTCGGCCGCCTGCGCCGCTGGGGCAAGCCCGGCTGCCAGCAGCGCCAGACAGCAGAGAAACCGGCGCCGCATCGCTCAGCCCAGGTGTTTCGCCAGGAACGCCAGGGTGCGCTGGCGTGCCAGGGTCGAAGCGGCTTCGTCGTAAGAGCCGCGCTGGTCGCAGTTGAAGCCGTGGTTGGCGGCGTAGACGTGGACTTCCACGCCCGGCTGCGCTTGGCGAAACGCCTCCACGCCCTCCAGCGGGATCCAGTGGTCCTGGTCGCCGAAGTGCGCGAGCACAGGCACCTTTGGTTTGAGGATCGCGTCGTCGCCGGATGTCATGCCGCCACCGTAATACGGCACGGCGGCCGAGAGACCGCTCAGCGTGCAGGCGGCGCGCCAGGTGAGCAGGCCACCCCAGCAGTAACCGACGATGCCCACCGGACCGCCGTTCGCTGCCTCATCGATTGCGGCCTGGATGTCCTGCATCACGCCGGGCGCGGGCAGTGCATCCACCGCCGCCTTGTAGCCAAAGCCTTCGCCCATGTCAGCATCGGTGTAGCCCAGCTCCACGCCGGGCTTGACGCGGTGAAAGGTGGCCGGCGCCACCACCCGGTAGCCCTCGGCGGCAAACGCGTCGGCCACCGCGCGGATGTGGCTGTTCACGCCAAAAATCTCTTGCAGCAACACCAGCCCGCCCTTGGGATTTTCTGCAGGTTCGGCCACGTAGGCGGGAAATGTGAGGCCGTCGGCGGCGGTGATTTCAAGCATGTGGCTCATGGAGTCTCCTGAAAAAAAGGGGAAAGATTGGGGTTAGGCGACCAAGCAGCGCTCGACGAAATCGAGCCGGTCCTGGCCCCAGAACAGCTCACCATCGACCACGTAACTCGGTGCGCCAAAAACGCCCGCCTCGATCGCGGCCTGGGTGTTCTGAGCGTAGCGGTTTTGCACCTCGGCGCTCTGCGACTGCGCGAGCAAGCCAGCATCAAGCTCGCATTCACTCAGCAAGGCCGCCAGCGTGGTGACATCGGCGATATCGCGCTCCTCAGCCCAGACAGCTGCACCGATGGCACCCGTGAGTCGCATCGCAGCCGCGGTGCCCAGCACCTGCTCGGTCACCACGATCAGTTGCGACGCGGCAAGCCCCGCGACCGGGAAGAAGCGCGGCTGCACCACCAACGGGAGCGCCAACGCATCAGCGAACCGCTTCAATTCCAGCAAGCGGTAGGCTTTGCGCTGGGGTGCGCGCTGAGGCAGCGGCAGCCCACCGGAGACCGGGAATACCTGCCCCAGATCGATCGGAAGCACGCGCACGCTGGTGCCCGTCTGGGCCACCATGGCGGCGAAACGGGCATGCCCGAGGTAGGTCCAGGGGCTGTTCGGGGCAAAGTAGTAGTCGACTGCGTGACGCATGGGGGTGCTCGCGGGTTGGTTTAATGAAACCATATTGTTCAGGCCAAATCAGCCCGGGGTTGTCACCCCTGCGGCCCATTTTTGCAGGAGACGGGTGATGGGCGAGCCAAGTGCGAAGATTGAAACCAGCCAAGGTGGCGTGTTGCTGGTCACTGGCGGCAGCCGTGGCATTGGCGCAGCCACTGCCTTGCTTGCTGCGCGCTCGGGCTGGCAGGTCGCAGTCAACTACACGACGAACTCGCTCGCGGCCGACGAGGTGGTGCGCGCCATCCGCAGCGGCGGCGGTACCGCGATGGCGGTGCAGGCCGATGTGGCCATTGAGGCGCAGGTGTTGGCCATGTTCCGCAGCATCGACGCCAAGCTCGGCCCATTGACCGGGCTGGTGAACAACGCTGGCGTGGTCGACGTGAGCGCACGCCTGGATGAGATGAGCGTGGCGCGCTGGCGGCGCATGTTCGACATCAATGTGATCGGCTCCATGCTCTGCGCCCGCGAAGCCGTGCGCCGCATGAGCACAAGGCATGGCGGCTCGGGTGGCGCGATCGTGAATGTGTCCAGCGCGGCCTCGCGTTTGGGTTCACCCGCCCAATACCTGGACTACGCGGCGGCCAAAGGCGCGATCGACGCGTTCACACTCGGTTTGGCCAAGGAAGTGGCCGCCGAGCGCATTCGCGTCAACGCCGTGCGCCCCGGCCTGATCCACACCGAAATCCACGCCTCGGGTGGTTTGCCCGACCGGGTGAAAGACCTGCAGCACCTAGTGCCGATGCAACGCGGTGGCAGCGCCGATGAAGTGGCGCAGGCCATTGTCTGGCTGCTGTCTGACGCCGCAAGCTACACCACCATGAGCCTTTTGGACGTTTCTGGAGCCCGCTGAAGATGACCACCGCCACCACCCCCGAACAAAGCCCGCACATCAAGGTGTGGTGGGAAGACATGGCCGTGGGCCAGGTGATCGACCTGGGCAGCCTCTCGCCCACGGCAGAGGAGATCGTGGCCTTTGCGACCCAGTTCGACCCGCAGCCGTTTCACCTGAGCGAAGAAGGCGGACGGGCCTCGGTGTTCGGCGGGCTGTGCGCCAGCGGCTGGCACACCTGCAGCCTGGCGATGCGCCTGATGGTGACCAACTTCCTGAACCAGTCGTCCAGCCTGGGCTCGCCGGGGCTGGAGAACATCCGTTGGCTCAAGCCGGTGTTTCCTGGCGATACGCTGAGCCTGCGCCAAACTTTTTTGGAGAAGCGCGCCATGAGCAAGCGCCCCGACGTGGGCCTGCTGCGCACGCAATGGGAAATGTTCAACCAGCACGGCGATCAGGTGCTGCACATGGAGGGCTACGGCATGTTTCGCCGGCGCTCACCGCAGACATAGACAAAGCCCCCACGCTCCACCGCTGACGCGGGTCGCCGCCCCCCGAGGGGGCTTGGCCTGCCTTGGGGCGGCCCGGCGGCTGGCCCGTCGCCCCCACGCTCCACCGCTGACGCGGGTCGC
>JBBSDB010000067.1:0-13742 GCA_038249735.1 Burkholderiales bacterium | reverse complement strand
GGTCGTACCGCTCAATGCCGTTGATCCGCACCGCGCCCACCTGAACCGGCGCGCCTGAGTCAAGCTCGATGTAGAGCCGCGCGCTGTGGTCGATCGGGTCGATGTCGGCCAAGCTGTTGTAGATGCGCCCACCAGGGTAGCGCCGCGCGGTGAGCGCGCGCACCGCCTGCGATTTCGCGCTGTTCCAGGCGGCCTGGGTGAACGCACTGCCTTCGTCCAGCGCCGCGCTGCGTTCGATGTCGGCGCGCTGCGCGGCAGCCTCGGGCGCAGCGGCGATATCGCCACGGAAATAGACCTGGGAAGACGCGATACGGGTCAGTGTGCCGGGTTCCACCTGCAGGGTGACCGTACCCAAAAACGGCCTGCGGCTCTCAGGTGCTGGCGTTGCATCGGGCGCCACAGGCTCCAGACCCACCTCGATCTGCGGTGCAAAGTAGCCCTGGGTGCCGAGCAGATCGCGCAGGTTGTCGGGCGCCTGCGCGAGCAGGCGGTTGAGCTCGGGCGCATCGAGATCGCGCAGGGTGCGAAAGCGCTGCAGTTCCAGGTGGCGCAGCAGGAATTCGCGAAGGGCCTCGGGCGCCTTGAGGTCGATGGCAAAGCGCGGCTCGGGTGGCAGGCGGCTGGCCCCGTTGCGCGTGGCGCGGGCCGGCTTGACGGGGCTCGCGCGCTCGGTGGCTGCTGGGGCGGGCTCGTCAGCGGCGGCTTCAGACGCGGCCTCAGCGGGCGTTTCGACGGCGGCTGGCGCAGCGCCTTCCGATCCGCTGGGCGTCTGTGCCCACACCATCAACGGCAGCAGGCAGGCAGGCACCAGCAGGAGCCACCGTGTGCCCCGCACACGGTGGGAGTCTGCGGCGTTCATGAAAGGATTATTTGGACAGCATGCGCATCGTGTCTTCCAGGCCCTTCAGGGTCAGTGGAAACATGCGCTGGCTCACGAGTTGCTGGATCACGCTGATGCTTTGTCGATACTGCCACACGCCCTGAGGTTCCGGGTTGACCCAGGCGAACTTCGGGAACGCGTGGGTCAGGCGCTGCAGCCACTCTGCGCCAGCTTCCTCGTTGTTGTATTCCACGCTGCCGCCGGGCTGCAAGATCTCGTAGGGGCTCATGGTGGCGTCGCCCACGAAGATGAGTTTGTAGTCCTTGTTGTACTTGCGGATGATGTCGAAGGTCGGAAACTTCTCGGCGTAGCGGCGCCGGTTGTTCTTCCACACGAAGTCGTAGACGCAGTTGTGGAAGTAATAAAACTCCAGGTGCTTGAACTCGCTCTTGGCAGCGGAAAACAGCTCTTCCACCCGCTGGATGTGCTCATCCATGCTGCCACCCACGTCCATCAGCAGCAGCACCTTCACGTTGTTGTGCCGCTGGGGAATCATCTTGATGTCGAGCCAGCCGGCGTTGGCGGCGGTGGCGCGGATGGTGTCGGGCAGGTCCAGCTCAAACTCGTTGCCTTCACGCGCGAACTTGCGCAGCCGGCGCAGCGCCACCTTGATGTTGCGCGTACCGAGTTCCTGGGTGTCGTCGTAGTCGCGGTAGGCGCGCTGTTCCCACACCTTCACCGCGCTCTTGTTGCTGCCCTTGCCGCCGATGCGAATGCCCTGCGGATTCTGGCCACCGTGCCCGAACGGGGAGGTACCACCAGTACCGATCCATTTCGAACCGCCTTCGTGGCGTTCTTTCTGCTCTTCGAGCCGCTTCTTGAGCGTCTCCATCAACTCGTCCCAGTCCATCTTGGGCGCATTCGCCTTTTGCTCGTCGGACAAGATTCGCTCGATCTCCTGACGCAGCCAGTCGGCCGGGATCGGTTTGGTGAAATCGGCCACCATCTCCACGCCTTTGAAGTAGGCGGCGAAGGCGCGGTCAAACTTGTCGAAGTGTTTTTCGTCTTTCACCAGCGCGGTGCGGCTGAGGAAGTAGAAATCGTCCATCGTGCAGGCATCGGGGTTGCGCGGCCCGACCACGTCCTGCTGCAGCGCTTCGAGCAGCGTCAGGTACTCCTTGACGGAAACCGGCAGTTTGGCCGAACGCAGGGTGTAGAAGAAATCGATCAGCATGGGGACCTCCTCAGCTGGCCCGCGGGCGCACCAGCAGGTGCGTCAGGTGGGCCTTGACGGTGGGCCATTCGGCGGCGGTGATGCTGTAGACGCAGGTGTCGCGCAGGCTATCGGGCGCGTCGGGATGGCGGTTGATCTGGTGCGAACGCAGCACCCCGTCAAGTTGGGCGCCCAGGCGCTCGATGCCGCGCCGGCTTTGCTGGTTGAACCGGTGTGTGCGGAACTCGACCGCGATGCAGCGCAAGACCTCAAACGCCTGAGTGAGCAGCAGACGCTTGCACTCGGTGTTGAGCGCACTGCGCTGGACCGAGTGCCGGTACCAGGTGGAGCCGATCTCCAGACGCCGGTTGGCCTCATCGATGTTCATGTAGGTGGTCATGCCCACCGCTTTTCCGGCTGCGTCGATCACTGCAAACGGGTTCATCCCGCCCGCTGCCTGCAGCCCCAGCCGTCGGTCGATTTCCGCGGCCATGTGATCGGGAGACGGGACGGTGGTGTACCAGAGCCGCCACAGATCGCCGTCCCGCGTGGCCTCGCACAGGTCGTCGTGGTGATCCTGCCTCAGCGGTACCAGGCTCACCTGTTGCCCGCGCAGCGAAACGGGTGCGGCAAACAGCATCGCGTGCTCAGCGGTTGCGCTGGTTCATGAACACCAGCTTCTCGAACAGGGTGGTGTCTTGCTCGTTTTTGAGCAGCGCACCCACCAGCGGCGGAATGCTCACCTTGCTGTCGCCGCTCTGCAGCGCCTCAATCGGAATGTCTTCTGCCATCAGCAACTTCAGCCAGTCCAGCAGCTCGCTGGTGCTGGGTTTTTTCTTGAGGCCTGGCAGGTGACGGACATCGAAGAAGGTTTTCATGGCCGCCGCCAGGAGCTCTTTTTTGAGCTTGGGAAAGTGCACATCCACGATGCGCTGCATGGTCTCGGCGTCGGGGAATTTGATGTAGTGAAAGAAGCAGCGGCGAAGAAAGGCGTCAGGCAGCTCTTTTTCGTTGTTCGAGGTGATGAACACCAGCGGGCGGTGTTTGGCGCGAATCAGCTCGCGTGTCTCGTAGCAATAAAACTCCATGCGGTCGATTTCGCGCAGCAGGTCGTTGGGGAATTCGATGTCGGCCTTGTCGATCTCGTCGATCAGCAGCGCCACCGGCTCCTCGGCGGTGAAGGCCTGCCAAAGCACACCTTTGACGATGTAGTTGTTGATGTCCTTGACCTTTTCGTCGCCCAGCTGCGAGTCGCGCAGGCGGCTCACCGCGTCGTACTCGTACAGGCCTTGCTGCGCCTTGGTGGTGCTCTTGATGTGCCATTGCAACAGCGGCATCTTCAGCGCCAGCGCCACTTCCTCGGCCAGCATGGTCTTGCCGGTACCTGGCTCGCCCTTGACCAGCAGCGGGCGTTTCAGGGTGATGGCCGCGTTGACCGCGAGCATCAGGTCTTGCGTAGCGATGTAGTTTTCAGAACCTTGGAATTTCATGGCGGCGTGTGGTTAGGACCAGGTTGTGTTTGGGCTAGACCTCGCGTGGCACTGGGGCAGCAGGGCGGGAGCCGCGTACCGGGTCTATATAATCAGACGTTGATTTTTAGCAATTTCCATCCCATTGTGCTTGCAAAATGAACCTCCAGTTGCCCGCGATCGTCCGTTTCCTTGTCACCGCTGCGACCCTGGCGACCGTGGCTGTCAGCGCAAGCGCCCAGGCCATCACCGGTGATGCGAAGGCAGGCCAAAACAAGGCCGAAATGTGCATCGGGTGTCATGGCATTCCCGGCTACCAGAACAGCTTTCCCGAGGTGCACAAAGTGCCCAAAATTTCGGGTCAGACTGACAAGTACATCATCGCGTCGCTGAGCGCCTACAAGAAGGGCGATCGAAAGCACCCCACCATGCGCGGCATCGGTGGCGGGCTGTCCGAGCAAGACATGGCCGACCTCGCAGCCTTCTATTCCACCCAGGTGAGCAAGACGGCTCCTGAAATTCCCCGTCCCGCCAGCGTGGCGGCTGCGGCGCTGATCGAGAAAGGCGCGTGTGCCTCTTGCCATGGTGCGAACTTCAGCAAACCCATTGATCCGAGCTACCCCAAACTGGCCGGCCAGCACGCCGACTACCTGTACGTTGCGCTCAAGGCCTACACGGTTCAAGGCAATGCTGTGATTGGGCGCAACAACGCCATCATGTCCGGCATCGCCAAACAGTTTTCCCACGCCGAGCTGCGCGAGATGGCCAAGTACCTGGCAACGGTTGAAGGCGAACTGGCGGTGGTGCCGCAATCGCGTTTCCGCTGAGCGTCTGCCCCACCGAAAAAGCCGCTCCCAGAGCGGCTTTTTTTGTGCGCAAACCCTTGCAGTCCGGGGCAAGATGCCTTGACCAGCACCTGCCGTGGAGCTGGCTTTGTCGAGCCCCAGATGTGGCCCCCTACGCAGGAAGGCCGCTGAGCGGCACAGAGGGTCAGTCTCGCGTGGCGCGTTGGCGCACCTGTTCAATGTAGGCCTGACCGTCTGGCGGTCGGCCGGCTCGCTGGCTCTCCCACAGCATGCGGCCCAGGCAGTCCATGACCTCGTGGTGTGCGGCGTGCAGATCTCCGCGGCGCGAGCTCAGCAGCTCCACGGCCTGGCGGATGCCGGGGGGCTGGTCGATGCTGCATTGCTCGCTGATCGACAGGTGCATGGACAGGTGCAGGAACGGGTTGGTTTGCGCATCCTGTGCCTCGCCCGTGCGCGCGATGGCGGCATCGGCATCGGTCAGGGCGGCGTGATGCTCGGGATGCTCTGCGATCCACAGGCCCGCCAGCGTTTCGATCGCCTGCATCGGCTCGGCGGCCAACTGTTTGCGGTGAACCTCGCAGAAAAACCGCCGAACGTCGGCTTGGGAAGGGTTGAACATGATTGGAATTGTGGCGCATTCAACGCGCGCCCCAGGGGATCCGTGTTGCGCCCGTTGACAATGGCGCGCCCATGAACACCGATCCCTATTTTTATTTGGTCACCATTCCGGCGGTGCTGCTGTTGGGCATCAGCAAAAGTGGCTTTGGTGCCGGGTTCGGTTCGCTGGCGGTGCCCATGATGGCGCTGGCGGTGACTGTGCCGCAGGCGGCGGTCATTCTGATGCCGGTGTTGCTGCTGATGGATGTGCTGGGCATGGCCGCCTTTCGCAACAACGTCGATCGCCCGCTGCTTCTGTTTCTGATCCCCTTTGGCCTGGTGGGCATCGCGGTCGGCGCTCTGTTGTTCAAGCTGCTCGACGTCCATTGGGTGGCTGGCATCGTCGGTGCTTTCACGCTTCTCTTTCTCGCGCAGCGCCTTTTGTTTCCGCCGCGATCCGACAGCCCGCCGCCGCCGCGGTGGCTGGGCGCGGTGCTCACGGTGACCTCCGGATTCACCAGTTTCATTGCGCACGCCGGCGGTCCGCCACTCAACGCCTATGTGATTCCGCTCAAGCTGTCGCCGCTGCTGTTTACCGGCACGCTGGCGTACTTTTTCTTTTTCATCAACCTGGCCAAATGGATTCCCTACGCTTGGCTGGGTCTGCTCGACACTGCCAACCTGATGACCTCGCTGGTGCTGCTGCCGGTGGCGCCGCTGGGCGTGTGGATCGGGGTAAGGATTGCCCACCGCATCCAGCCGGTGTTGTTCTACCGCATGGTCTATCTTGGTATGTTGCTCACGGGCACCAAGCTGCTCTGGGACGCGTTTCGTTGAAGGTGCTGGCGTTTCCGAGGCCCGCAGGGCGGGCGTAACATAGGGTTCGTTTGCAAGACCTTGAGGAGATCGGTATGCCGGTGGTGGTGGTGGCGAATCCCAAAGGTGGCGTGGGCAAATCCACGCTGTCGACCAACGTGGCGGGCTATTTCGCCAGCCAGGGCCACAACGTGATGCTGGGTGACGCGGACCGGCAGCAGTCTTCTGCGTTGTGGCTTCGTCTGCGCCCACCGATGGCGCGGCCGATCCAGAGCTGGGACGTGTCACCAGACCTGATCGCCCGCCCGCCGAAAGATGCGACCCATGTGGTGCTGGACACGCCGGCGGGCTTGCATGGCTGGCGCTTCAAAGACGTGCTCAAGCTGGCCGACAAGGTGCTGGTGCCGCTGCAGCCCAGCATCTTTGACATTTATGCCACTCGGGCGTTTCTGGATGAGCTGGCCGAGTCGCGCCACGTTGATCGGCTGCAGATCGGCATTGTGGGGATGCGGGTCGATGCGCGCACCATCGCGGCCGACAAGTTGCACGAGTTCGTTGACAGCCTGGGGCTACCGGTGCTCGCTTATCTGCGCGACACACAGAACTACATCCACCTCGCGGCGCGCGGACTGACCCTGTTTGACGTGGCGCCCAGCCGGGTGGACAAGGACCTGCGGCAGTGGCAGGGCGTTTGCGACTGGCTGAACGGGTAGGTGAAGCGCCCTCTTGCGCTCGCCATCCTTCGGATGTCGTTCGCGGCTCCCGCCGCTGCGCGGGTCGCTGCCGCTGCGTTCCAGCCGATGGCGTGTAGCTGTCCCGGTCCCGACAGGGCTGAAACATGCCCTTCGCTAGAGTGGCGCCCATGAAAACCTTTGAGACCTTGGCCGAACTGGCCGCTTGTGTGGGGCAGGACGTGGCAGTGAGCGACTGGACAACGGTGACCCAGGAGCAGGTGAACCTGTTTGCCCAGGCCACGGGAGACCACCAGTGGATCCACGTGGATGTGGAGCGGGCTGGCCAGGGTCCGTTTGGCGCGCCAGTGGCCCATGGCTTTCTCACCCTGTCGCTGCTGCCGGTGTTCTTCGAGTCCGCCATGACCGTGCGCCGCTCGGCGATGGGCGTGAACTACGGGCTCAACAAGGTGCGTTTCACGGCACCAGTGCCGGTGGGCAGCCGCTTGCGCGCGCATCTGCGGCTGCTCTCGGTCGAGCCGATTGCGGGCGACGGTCTTCAGATGTGCTGGGCGGTGTCGGTCGAACGCGAAGGATCCGACAAGCCAGTGTGTGTCGCGGAATCGCTGGTGCGCCGCTACCCCTGAGCCCGCGGCGTCGACGTTGGCGAGCGAGATTCACTTGATACGCGCCAGTTGTTTGGCGTCCACCCAGCCCTGAAAGTCCGCCATCAGCGCATTGATTCGCTCGGCTGCCACCTTCTGGTTGTGGCGCTGAGAAATGATCTGGTAGGCGTCATTGCGCAGCTGCCACAGATCTTGTGGCGTCTGGGACTGACCGATCTTGTGGCGCAGCCGTTGCGCTGTGGGGCTGTCGCAGTCGGAAACGCAATCCAGCAAGGCCTGGCGGATGGCGAGCAGCTCCTTGAGACTGGGCCTTTTGCGGAGCTTCGGGCGGTTGCCTTGGGCGGCATCGAGAAGGCGGACAAGGGTTGAGATCAATCGGGTCTCCATGGGGCTGGGTAAGCCGCGGACGAGAGGAGGTGCTCGGTGGGATGTGACAAACCGCCGAAACGAACAAGATTGGACCGCGTTTGGGCGTGCTGTGACGTGGAAGGCGTCAGACCGAGTGGCGTTCGGGTGTGGTTTTTCACGACAGGGCGCCCGCGAAATCCTGCTGGCGCCACGCCTCAAAGGTGGTGATCGCCACGGCGTTGGACAAATTGAGGCTGCGCTGCCCCTCGCGCATCGGCAGACGCAGGCGCTGCTCGCTGGGAAAGTGTTCGCGTACAGCCTCGCTCAAGCCTTGTGTTTCGGAGCCAAACACCAGCCAGTCGCCCGGCTGAAAACGCGTTTCGAACAGGTTGTGGCTGCCACGCGTGGTGAGCGCGAAGCAGGGCGCTGCATCCGGCTGCTCGCTGGCGAGGAAATCGGCCCAGCTGGCATGGCGCTTGAGCGCAGCGTATTCGTGGTAGTCGAGCCCCGCACGGCGCATCTGCTTGTCTTCCATCGAGAACCCCAGCGGTTCGATCAGATGCAGGCTGCAGCCGGTGTTGGCGCACAAGCGGATCACATTGCCGGTGTTGGGTGGGATCTCGGGGGCAACAAGGACGATGTGAAACATCGGGCAGCCATAGAAAGGGCAAGCGCGCCCTTGGTTGGAACGGACCAGTAGACTGGACTTCTGCGTTCTCCCTGCGCTGAGCATGATAGCTTCACAGCCGCTCGCAAACGCCGATGGCCAGTGCGAAAGTTGGTCAGTACCTGATCAGCTGCACAGGGGGAGTCAGTGGGGCAGGGTGCGCGCAATCACCAGTCCTTGCACCTGCGCGACCCCAGCTTGCCTGAGAGCGATGGCGGCGCTGTGCAACGTGGTGCCGGTGGTGCTCACATCGTCCACCAACAACACGCGTTTGCCGCGCATTGCCGCGACGCGTTGCGGTGCGGCGGCAAATGCGCCGCGCAGATTGCGCAGGCGCTGCTCGCGCGGCAGGCTGTGCTGGTCTGGTGCATCGCCCAGACGAACCAGCGCGTCGGCCAGACCCGCGGGGGCGCGGGTGAGCCTTGCGCGCAGCGCCTTCACCAGTTCCCAGGCCTGGTTGTAGCCGCGGCTTGTCAGGCGTTGCGGGCTCAGCGGTATTGGCACCAGCCAGTCGCTGGCAGCGATCAGGTCTTCGGCCCCGGGCGCGGCCAGCATGCGATCGACCAGCGCGCCCGCCAAGCCCGGTTCATCGCGGAATTTGAATCGGGCGATCAGGTCGTCCCATGGGTAGGCGTAGTCCACAGCGGCGAGGCAGTGGTCCAGAGGCGCGGGTGTTGGGCGTGTCAGGCAGTCGCCGCAGAGGCCGCTGTCTTGAGTCAGAGGAGCAGCGCAGGTTCTGCAGCGCCAACCGGTCAGCGCGAAGCGGCGTACACAGGCCTCGCACACGGGTTGCGCCGGCCACTGCCCGCACACCTGGCAAACCGCTGGCCACAGGGGTGTGGCTTGCAACAAGGCCTTTAACATCGCGCCAATATAGTGGGCTCTCACCGCGCAGAACCACATCGCCGCGTCAGAAACCCCCCAAGCTGGGTCTTTTTTTGTGACATCTTCTCCCCAACTCGAACCCCCGGTACCCGATCTGGACTCGACAGCCGCGCGCCGCTGGCGCGGTTTGCGACGAAGCGAAAGCCCCTGGCTGCACGAAGAGATCGCTTCGCGCATGGCAGATCGCTTGCAGTGGTTTCGGCAGCAGCCCGCGAGTTGGCTGCACTGGGAACCCCAGACCGGCGGTGTGAAGGCCCACCAGCGCCTGCAAGCACTGCTGCCCCATGCGTCGAGTCAGATCGGAGCGCTAGACCCGCGACAAGCCGTGGCCTTGCTGGCGCCCCCCTTGGTGCGTTCCTGGAGCCCGCTGGCCTGGACCCGCAGGAATCGGCTGAAGATCGCTGATGAAGACACCCGCGTCGACATGCTGTGGGCCAATATGGTGCTGCATCTGGAGCCCCAGCCACAACGCCTGCTGCGGCGCTGGAACACGCACATCAACACCCAGGGTTTTCTGATGTTTTCCTGTCTCGGGCCGGACACCTTGCGTGAGCTGCGCGGTGTGTATGCGGCCCAGGGCTGGCCGTTGCCCCACCATCCTTTTACCGACATGCACGACTGGGGCGACATGCTGGTGCACAGCGGTTTCGCCGAGCCTGTGATGGACATGGAGCGGCTCACGCTGACCTACAGCAGCGGCGCCGCATTGCTGGACGATTTGCGCGGTCTGGGGCGCAATCTGCACACAGGTCGCCCCGCTGGCCTGCGTTCACGCCACTGGCGTCAGCGACTCGTCATTGCATTGGACGCCGGGCTTCCGCGAGATGCCGACGGTCGCCTGCAGCTCACGGTGGAGGTGGTCTATGGCCACGCATTCAAGGCGCCTCCGCGCCCCGTCAAAGGATCCGCAGGTGAGACAGCAGTAGCGATGGATGACATGCGTGCCATGTTGCGCGCCGGCCGTCGCTGATGCACGAAAGCAACTGACCCCTCGTCTGACTCGGAAGCAGCGACTTTGCGGAAGATCGGCTGCTGTTGCTCGGTACAATTGACGCAGATCAAGGTCTGCAGGGCATGTTCCCTGGTCCAAGCCTGGCCCATGAATGGGCTGGTGCGTTGAATGGAGTCGGTGGTGGATCGGTCCAGCAACGCATTTCGATTGGCAAGAGCTTCTGAAGACGGCTTGGACTGGACACTCCAACGCAACTGTTCGGTGACGCCGGCCCAACTCGGCCTTTGTTTCCTGTTGCTCGGCACCGTTTCGCTTTCTGTGGGCCTGTTCTTCTGGTTTCACGGAGCCATTCTGGTGTTGCCGTTTGCGGCGCTGGAGCTGACTGCGCTGGCTGTGGCTTTTGTGATTCACGCCCGCCATGCGGCCGATCGCGAATGCATCAGCGTTCGCGGCGGTCGGTTGGTGGTGGAGGTGGAGAAGGCTGGTCGGGTTGAGCGCTGTGAGTTCGTGCGCGAGTGGGTTCGCATCGCGCCTCACGGCCATCACGGTCTGGTGGAGGTGATGGGCGGCGGACGTTCGGTGCACGTCGGTCGTTTTTTGCGTGCCGATCTGCGGCCCCTGTTGGCGCGCGAGTTGAGGCAGGCTGTGCGAAGCGCAGGCGCTTGACTTGCGGTCGCGGTGAGTTAGGTGAATTCTGCACGCGCAGGGGTCGAAAAATTTGTTCTAATCGGTGTTGATATAAATCAATGCTTATATTCGAGGCGGAAAACGTGAGTCAGTCCATCACAACGGTTGAGAGTCTTGGGAAGCAGTGCGATGCGCTTCGTGCAGTGGGTGTGTCGCTGATGGCGACCTTGGGTGCAGCGACTGCCGCCATCGCCCAACAAGTCAACGATTTGCCGGGTGGCCCAGCGGTCAACCAGCTCAATTTCGCCCCTGCTGTCACCAAGATCGCGGAAGAGCAGCACTGGCTCCACTGGTTCATGATGGCCATCTGCCTCGTGATCTTCGTGCTTGTGTTTGGTGTGATGTTTTATTCCATCCTCAAACACCGCAAGTCGGTTGGGCACAAGGCGCAGACACTGTCTGAACCGATCTGGGTCGAACTGGGCTGGACCATCGTTCCTTTGCTGATCGTGATTGGCATGGCCTTGCCGGCGACCAAGGTGTTGGTGGCCCAGAAAGACACCACCAACAGCGACATCACCATCAAGGCCACTGGCATGCAGTGGAAGTGGGGTTACGACTACATCAACGGCGAGGGTGAAGGCATTGGCTTCCTGTCGACGCTCGACAAGTCCCACCGTGAGATGTCCGCCAGCGGCAACCCGCCGCCGACGGACAACTACCTGCTCAAGGTCGACAACCCCATGGTGGTTCCGGTGGACAAGAAGGTGCGCATCATCACCACCGCCAACGATGTGATCCATGCTTGGATGGTGCCGGCATTTGGCGTGAAGCAAGACGCCATCCCAGGCTTTGTTCGCGACACCTGGTTCCGCGCTGAGAAGACTGGCGATTTCTACGGCCAATGCGCAGAATTGTGCGGCAAAGAACACGCCTACATGCCAATCCACGTAAAGGTGGTTTCTGCTGAGCAATACACCGCATGGGTCGCTGAGCAGAAAAAAGCCATGGCAGCGGCGGCAGACGATCCCAACAAGGTGTGGAACTTGGCCGAGCTGGTCCAGCGTGGCGAGTCGGTGTATGCCGCCAACTGTTTGGCCTGTCACGGTGCGCAGGGCAAAGGTGCAGGTGCCATCAAGGCGCTCGACGGATCTGCCTTGGTGGTTGATGTTGACAAAGGCAAGATGATCAATGTGTTGCTCAACGGTCAAAACAACGGCGCCATGCCTGCTTGGAAGCAGTTGTCTGACACCGAATTGGCGGCTGTGATGACTTACACCAAGAACAACTGGTCGAACCAGACACAGCGCATGGTGCAGCCAGCAGAAGTGCTGGCAGCTCGCCAGTAACCTCAGCCCCACAACAACAACATCACCAGAGCCATTGAGGAATAGACCATGAGCGCAGTTCTCGACCACCACGACGCACACGACCACGACCACCACGCCCCCACCGGCTGGCGTCGCTGGGTCTACGCCACCAACCACAAAGACATCGGAACCCTGTACCTGCTGTTCTCCTTCACCATGTTGATGGTGGGTGGCGTGTTGGCGCTTGGCATCCGCGCCGAGCTGTTTCAGCCCGGCCTGCAACTGGTGAACCCAGGACTCTTCAACCAGCTCACCACCATGCATGGCCTGATCATGGTGTTCGGCGCCATCATGCCGGCCTTCGTGGGCTTTGCGAACTGGATGGTGCCGCTGCAGATTGGCGCCTCCGACATGGCGTTTGCGCGCATGAACAACTTCAGCTTTTGGTTGATGATTCCCGCCGCGTTGATGTTGGTGCTGTCTTTCTTCATGCCCGGCGGTGCGCCTGCTGCCGGTTGGACGATGTACGCCCCGCTCACGCTGCAAATGGGCCCTTCAATGGATGCAGCTATCTTCGCGCTGCACATCCTTGGCGCGAGCTCGATCATGGGTTCGATCAACATCATCGTGACCATCCTCAACATGCGAGCCCCCGGCATGACGTTGATGAAGATGCCGATGTTCTGCTGGACCTGGCTGATCACCGCCTACCTGTTGATCGCCGTGATGCCGGTTTTGGCGGGTGCCATCACCATGACGCTGACCGATCGCCACTTCGGCACCAACTTCTTCAACCCCGCAGGCGGCGGCGACCCGGTGATGTACCAGCACATCTTCTGGTTTTTCGGTCACCCCGAGGTCTACATCATGATCTTGCCGGCCTTCGGCATCGTCAGCCAGGTGATTCCCGCGTTTTCGCGCAAGAAGCTGTTTGGCTACGCGTCGATGGTGTATGCCACCGGCTCGATCGCCATTCTGTCCTTTGTCGTCTGGGCTCATCACATGTTCACCACTGGCATGCCGGTGACCGGCCAGCTGTTCTTCATGTACTCGACCATGTTGATAGCGGTACCCACTGGCGTCAAGATCTTCAACTGGATCGCCACCATGTGGAAGGGGTCGATGACGTTCGAGACCCCGATGCTGTGGGCCGTTGGCTTCATATTCGTGTTCACCTTGGGCGGTTTCACCGGCCTGATCCTGGCGGTGGCGCCCATTGATGTGCAGATGCAGGATACGTACTACGTGGTGGCTCACTTCCACTATGTGCTGGTGGCTGGCTCGCTTTTTGCAATGTTCTCCGGCATCTATTACTGGCTGCCCAAGTGGACCGGCGTGATGTACAGCGAGACGAGGGGAAAGATCCACTTCTGGGTCTCCATGATTTCGTTCAACGTCACTTTCTTCCCGATGCACTTCCTCGGGCTGGCCGGCATGCCGCGCCGCTATGCCGACTACCCCATGCAGTTCGCCGATTTCAACGCGATTGCTTCGGTTGGATCGTTCTTCTTCGGCATCATTCAGGTGTATTTCTTTGTCGCGATCATCATCCCGGCAATGCGTGGCAAAGGTGAAAAGGCAGCACAAAAGCCTTGGGAAGGTGCTGAAGGTTTGGAATGGGAAGTCCCCTCGCCAGCGCCATTCCACACCTTTGAGAACCCACCCAAGCTGGACGTGACCGCCACCAGGGTGATCGGATGATCGGCGCCGGGAACCCCATGAAATCGAACGAACACAAGAAAGACAACCAACGTCTGGCGCTGATTCTGGCGTCGGTGGCAGCGGTTTTTTTCCTGGGTTTCATTGGCAAGATGGTCTTCTTCAGCGGCTGAGGCTGCTGAGAGAATCGTTTCCTGAGCAAAAGCCATGGGTCTGAAACAAGAAAACTTCAAGATGGTGGGCAAGCTGGGCGTCGTCGCCTTGGGCATGTTCGCC
>JBBSDB010000066.1:0-13948 GCA_038249735.1 Burkholderiales bacterium | reverse complement strand
CCACCTTCGATGGCCTGCAAAAACACGCCACCGCCGTAGCACAACACGCCGGTGATGCCATTGCCCATGTTGTGAGAGCGGGAAGATTCAAGGATGGATTCGATGACGCCAGCGCTGTCTTTGTTGACAGCGCGGCTCACGTAAAGCAATCGGACGAGCATGGATACCTAACGTGGGTTTTGCAGTGGCGGTCAGGACTTGCGCGGAATCAACGACAGAAACTCGCGCCGCAGGTTGGGGTCTTTGAGGAATGCGCCGCGCATGACCGAGTTGATCATTTTGCTGTCCATGTCCTTCACACCGCGCCAGGCCATGCAGTAGTGGCTGGCCTCCATCACGATTGCCAGGCCGTCGGGCTGGGTCTTTTCCATGATCAGGTCGGCCAGCTGCACCACCGCCTCCTCCTGGATCTGCGGCCGGCCCATGATCCACTCGGCCAACCGCGCGTATTTCGACAGACCAATCACGTTGGTGTGTTCGTTGGGCATGATGCCGATCCAGATCTTGCCGATCACTGGGCAGAAATGGTGGCTGCACGCACTGCGCACCGTGATCGGGCCGACGATCATCAGCTCGTTGAGGTGCTCGGCATTCGGGAACTCGGTCACCGACGGACCCGTGACATAGCGGCCGTTGAACACCTCGCGGATGTACATCTTGGCCACGCGGCGCGCGGTATCACCGGTGTTGTGGTCGTTCTCCAGGTCAATCACCATGCTGTCGAGCACGCCCTGCATCTTGCCGGTGACCTCGTCGAGCAGCGCATCGAGTTCGCCCGGGCGGATGAACTCAGCGATGTTGTCATTGGAGTGAAACCGCTTGCGCGCCGCCTTGATGCGCTCGCGGATTTTCACCGAAACAGGCACACCGACATCGTCATCGGGGCGCTCTGCGGGCAGGGTGGATGGGGCGTTTTTTATCAGCATGATCGATGCTACCACCGGCCTGCAAGCCCTGAATACTGGCGTGTGGACCGGGGTTTCTGACGCTCAGTAGCGGTGGCCGGTCAGGAAAAGCAGGGTGCGCATGACCGCAAACGCCAGGCGGTCGAGCGCTCGTTGCTGCCACGGGCGTTGGCCCAGCCACTCGGCATCGAGGCGGTGGCATCCGCTTTGCAAGATCGCGTCGAGACAATCGTGCAGCAGCGCGGCAAAGCGCGTGTCGGTGGTGCTGACATTGGCCTCGCGCGCCAGCAGCAGAGACAGCGGATCGAGGTTGGTCGAACCCACGGTGGCCCAGCGCTGATCCACCACCGCCACCTTGGCGTGCAGGGCGCTGGGCGCGTACTCGTGGATCTCGATGCCAGCATCGAGCAGTGTTTTGTACACCGGACGCGCTGCGTGGTACTGCAAAAAATGCTCGTATTTCCCTTGCAGCAGCAAACGCACACGCACCCCGCGCGCGGCGGCCAGCGTGAGGGCGCGGCGCAATTTGCGCCCGGGAATGAAATAGGCATTGGCGATCACGATGTGCTGGCGCGCGGCGCCTATCGCCTTGAGATAGTCGCGCTCGATATCGTGCCGATGGCTCACGTTGTCTCGCAGCAGCAGCGCCGCTCGCGCATCGTCCACACCCAGCAACACCTCGGTCGCACCCTCCCCGTCCCTCAGATGCGCTCGGCTGTTGCGCAGACGTCCCAGACCCGTGCTTGCCTCGATCTTGCCTAACAGTCGCGAAAAGTCGCCCACCGGGTTGGTTTCGCGAAGGGCTTCCCAAGCGGCGCGAAACTCGCGCTGGCGCGCCTTGCGCACCGCCTGCAGGCGCCACCAGAGCTGTTCCATGGTCTCGGTCATCTCCGTCACCAGCGGGCCAGCCACCCGCAGCGAAAAATCGAGGCGTGGAGCGCTCAAACGACCCAACGCGCCATCGTCCTGGTCGTCAATGATGTTGATACCACCACAAAACCCCACTGTGCCGTCGATCACACACAACTTGCGGTGCAACCGGCGCCAGTTGCTCGGTATGAGCATGCCAAAGCGACCCATTGGCGCGTACACCCGCCAGCTCACACCCGCTTGGGCAAAGCGCTGCTGCCATTCGGCCGGGACGCTGGGCGTACCTATCCCGTCAACCACCAGCCGCACCTGCACGCCCCGGCCTGCGGCGCGCTCCAATGCCTCGGCCACGCTCAGCGCCTCACCGGCAAATTCGAAAATGTAGGTTTCCAGGTGCACCACCGAGCGCGCCATGTCCATCGCTGCCACCAGCGCCGGGAACAAGCCCGCGCCCCCTTCGAGCAGCAGCAACTGGTGGCCGCCCTGCATGCTGCCCGGCCGGGGCTGGCGCGGCGCGGGGGAGGCGCGCTGCACTACAGCTCCAGCTCGGCGATCAGCGGCAGGTGGTCAGACATGCGCGTCCAGCTGCGGCCGTGCGGTACGTGGGCGGTCAGTGGTCGCAGGCCGCGCACATAAATGCGGTCCAGGTGCAGCAGTGGCAGCCGTGCGGGGTAGGTGGGCAGGCGCATGCTGTCGAAAGTCTTCAGATCCAGATCGGCCATGGGCTTGAGCAGTTTGGCGCCCCAGTCGTTGAAATCACCCGCCACGATCAGCGGTGCGCTGGGCGGCAGCGCGCGCGCGATGTACTCGCCCAAGCGCTTGACCTGGCGCTCGCGCCCTGCAGCGATCAGCCCAAAGTGCACCACCACCACATGCACCTCCACCCCCTCCACCAGCAGCCGCGCGTGCAAGAGTCCGCGCTGCTCGAAGCGGTGGTCAGACACATCGGAATGGGCACTGCCCAGCACCGGCCAGCGCGAGAGCAGCGCGTTGCCGTGCTCACCGTGGCGGGTGGTCGCGTTGGTGCGGTACACCGACTCGTAGCCCTCGGGCGAGAGGTAGCCCGCTTGATCGAGATCGGGCCAGCGGGTGAACAGCTTTTCCAGCTTTCGGTTGTGCTGGCGAACCTCTTGCAAACACACGATATCGGCATCGAACTGCTCGACCGCGTGCGCGAGGTTGTGAATTTCCAGCCGGCGCGACGGCCCAAGCCCTTGCACACCCTTGTGGATGTTGTAAGTGGCAACCCGAACAATGCTCATAGGTCCATCATTTCATAAACAAACCACGGCAGGGGTCAACCACTGCGCGCTGCCGCGCTGGCGAGCCGAGGCAGCCAGCCGATGGCCTCGGCGTTGGATGGCGAGAAGCAACGCTCGGCGGCCTGTGCCCAGGGCAGCCAGATCTGATCGCTGTGTTCGCGGGCGCTCAATCGCACCGGCGAGGGCGCTGGCACACACAGGCCGAAAAGATGCTCGGTGTTGTGACTCACCGCTGGCGCGTAGCGGTGGCGCCACTGGGGATAAATCTCATACACGTTCTCCAGCAACCAGTCGCGCAACTGGTTGCCCGGTGCCCAGGCGTCGATGCCGGTTTCCTCCATCACCTCGCGCACCGCCGTGGCCTCGAAAGTCTCCTGCTCGTCGTCTTTGGCACCGGTCACCGATTGCCAAAAACCGGGCACGTCGGCGCGCTCGATCAGCAGCACCTCCAGCGCTGGCGTGTGGATCACGACCAGCACAGACTGGGGGACTTTGTAGGGGCGCTTGGCCGCCACAGCCCGGCTCATCGGAGCCGAGGCGCCACGCGCCGCCAAAGGCGCCAGAGCGACCAGGCCCGCAGTGGCAAGGTGACCAGGCGAGCTGGCTTGCTCACCACCCAGGCAACACCCACAGCAACTGCCGGCAACAGCACCGCCAACGGCCTTGCGCGCAGCCAGATCCAGGCGTCCTGAACATGGTCCAAGCCGGTGAAGACTGGCTTCAAACCGCGAAGGTCGGCAACCAGTGACTGACGCAGCGCGGCCGAGCGCAACACCAGCGCTTGGCGATGCTGCGCAAGTTGTTCAGCAGAGCGCGCCATCGTTCAGGGTCGCAATTGCTCGCGGTCCTGCCGCAACTCGGCCAGGCTCGCAGCAAACAAGGCCGAGCCACGACGAGCACGCTGATAGGCCTGCCAAGCCGCCATTGCACCGAGCGACAGGAACAGCGTGGCGAACACCCCCAGCGCCAGCAGCCGCTGCGTCTCCCACAGGGCCACCGTGATGAGGATCGCCAAAAACCCGAGCCCCAGCGCAAGAAAGATTGCCGCGACTGCGCCGTACAGCAGCAGGCCCACCACGCGCACCACCTCCTCCTGCGCCTCCACGCTCAACAGCTCCAGCCGGACCTGCAGCAGCGTGAGCACGGTCCCGGCCAAGCCTTTGAGCGAGGCGGCCAAGCGCAGCGGCGGGGTGGTGCCCATGCAGATCAGCGGCGGCTGATGAGCAGCCCGACCACCAAACCGACGCTGGCGGCGGTGCCGATCGCCAGCCAGGGATGCTCATGCACGTAGTCGTCGGTGGCGCGCGCCACTTCCTTGGATTTGACCTTGACCGCGTCTTCGATGTCGCCCAGCTTGTGCCGCGCGTCCATCAGGTTGCCGCGGATGCGCTCGCGCAGCTCCACCACCTTGCCTTCGGTCTGGCCGGCGGTGGCGTGCAACAACTCCTCGGCATCCGCAATGACGCGCTGCAGATCGCGCACCAGTTTTTCCTTGCTGATCTGGGTTTCGCTGGCGGTCTCGTTCATGGTGGTTCTCCGTGGGTTGAAAAAGCTGCGTACAGCATCGCACAAAAATTGCTCTTCACAGATCGCGCGGGCCGTCTGCAGGTTCCCGATCTCACTCGTCGGCGAAAAAATCGGAGTCGATGCGTTTGAGCTGGTAGGTCGCCGCCACCGACACACCCAGGTCGTGCTCGATCATGAGGTCGGCGAGACGGGCGCCGTCGATGAGGACGATTTTGTACGACCGGCTCTGGGCCGCCGCCTGCGTGGCTGCCGGCGTGAAGCTGCTGGTGGTGATGAAAACGCCCTTCTGAGCCCCTTTGGCATCCAGGGCGCCCTTGAAATCGCGGATCTGACCTTCTCCCACCGACCCCTCCCAGCGTTTGGCTTGCAGGTAGATGGCATCCAGTCCCAGCCGGTCTTCGTTGATCACGCCATCGATGCCGCCGTCGCCAGAGCGACCAACCGCGCGCCCGGCTTCCTGGCGGCTACCGCCGCATCCCATTTTCAAGAGCAACTGAACGACCAGCTCTTCGAAGAATGCAGGCCGACACTGCTTAACACTCGACAAAAGTTCGGCCGCCAATTCACTCTGTATGGCCGCGTAGGCCCTTTCCAAAGTCTCCTCTGGGGAGAGCACCGCTTGTGCATCGTCAAGCAGTGGATCATCTGGGCGCCGCGACCCCTGAAGGGGCAGCCGGTACTCGGGGAATGTCTGGAGCAACTGAATGTCGATACGCGCCGGTTTCGATGCAAGCAACTGCTTTCCGCGCAGCGAGATGGTGATTACGCCTCTGCGCGGTTGCTCGATCAAACCCGCCTTTTTCAGATGAGTCTTGGCCCAAGCCACTCGGTTGTAGAACAAAGGCGCCCTGCCGCTCGGCAGCATTTCCTCCCACTCCTGAGGCGTGAGGTTGAACTGCTTCCCGATGAAATCGGTGGCAGTTCGCATATCGTGCTGACCGCCATCGGCAATGAGGTCCATCAACGGCAGCATCAGACTTTGAAAATCGGGTATCGCCACAAGTTCTCCCTCCGGCTAAAGACGAGAAAAAGGGCGCTGAAACAGCGCCCCCGCATTCTGCCGCCTGAGATACTCAGGCTGCCTTCACCGTATCCGGGTTGCGCACCCGAATGTGCAGCTCGCGCAGCTGCTTTTCATCCACCAGCGATGGTGCCTGGGTCAGCAGGCACTGCGCGCGCTGGGTCTTGGGGAAAGCGATCACGTCGCGGATCGATTCGGCGCCGGTCATCAGCGTGACGACGCGGTCCAGGCCAAAGGCCATGCCGCCGTGGGGCGGCGCGCCGTACTGCAGCGCGTCGAGCAAAAAGCCGAACTTGAGCTGCGCTTCTTCGGGCGTGATCTTCAGCGCGTCGAACACCTTTTGCTGCACGGCGGCGGTGTGGATACGCACCGAACCCCCGCCGATTTCCCAGCCGTTTAGCACCATGTCGTAGCCCTTGGCGATGCACTTCTCGGGCGCGGTGACCATCCAGTCTTCGTGGCCGTCTTTGGGTGCGGTGAACGGGTGGTGCACAGCGGTCCAGCGGTCGGCTTCCTCGTCGTGCTCGAACATCGGGAAATCCACCACCCAGAGCGGCGCCCATCGGTCTTCGAACAAGCCGTTCTTCTTGCCCAGGGCGCTGTGGCCGATCTTCAGACGCAGCGCGCCGATGGCGTCGTTGACAACCTTGGCCTTGTCGGCACCGAAAAACAGGATGTCGCCATCCTGCGCACCGGTGCGCTTGAGGATCTCGGTCAGCGCGGCGTCGTGGATGTTCTTCACGATCGGGCTTTGCAGGCCTTCGCGGCCCTTCGTCACTTCGTTGACCTTGATCCAGGCCAGCCCCTTGGCGCCGTAGATCTTCACGAACTCGGTGTAGGCGTCGATCTCGCTGCGTGGCATCTCTGCACCGCCGCGCACACAAAGAGCCACCACCCGGCCACCAGCCATCTGCGCCGGCGCGGCAAACACCTTGAAGTCCACATCGCCCATCACGTCGGTGAGTTCGGTCAACTCCATCTTCACCATCAGGTCGGGCTTGTCGGAGCCGAAGCGGTGCATGGCCTCGCTGTAAGCCATCACCGGAAAATCGCCCAGGTTCACGCCCAGCGTGTTCTGGAACACGATCTTCACCATGTTCTGGAACATGTCGCGGATTTCCTGCTCGGTCAGGAACGAGGTCTCGATATCGATCTGGGTGAACTCGGGCTGGCGGTCGGCACGCAAGTCTTCGTCGCGGAAGCACTTGGTGATCTGGTAGTAGCGATCAAAGCCGGCCACCATGAGCAGCTGCTTGAACAGCTGGGGACTTTGCGGCAACGCAAAAAAGTGGCCATCGTGCACACGGCTGGGCACCAGGTAATCGCGCGCGCCCTCGGGCGTGCTCTTGGTGAGCATCGGGGTTTCGATGTCGATGAAGCCGTTGGCGTCGAGAAACTTGCGCACCTCCATGGCCACGCGGTAGCGCAGCATGAGGTTGTTCTGCATGTAGGGGCGGCGCAGGTCAAGCACGCGGTGAGTCAGGCGCGTGGTCTCCGACAGGTTGTCGTCGTCGAGCTGAAACGGTGGCGTGACCGAGGGGTTGAGCACCTTCAGCTCGTGGCAAAGCACCTCGATCTGGCCGCTTTTCAGCTTCTCGTTGGTGGTGCCAGCGGGCCGCGCCCGCACCAGGCCGGTGACCTGTACACAGAACTCGTTGCGCACGTCTTCGGCAGTGGCAAACATCTCGGCGCGGTCCGGATCGCAGACCACCTGCACATAGCCTTCGCGATCGCGCAGATCGATGAAGATCACGCCACCGTGGTCGCGGCGGCGGTTCACCCAACCACAGAGGGAAACGGTCTGGCCCAGTTGGGCTTCGGTCACCAGACCGCAGTAGTGGGAGCGCATGGACATCTCAGGATTCTTTCAGCAGGAACGCCGCAGAGCGCGGCGGGGAAATGAGGGGATAGACACACAAAAAAGTGAGCAGGTCATGGCCACCTGGCGCAAAGGCAACGGGCAGAGCCGTTTCAGATCGGCTCCACCGGCTTGCGCTTGGTGCCGATTTTTTTCGGACCCCCCGGCACGATCACGCCCATGGACACGATGTAGGTGAGTGCTTCGTCCACGCTCATCTTCAGCTCTACACAATCGGCCTTGCGCACGAGCACAAAGTAGCCACCGGTGGGGTTGGGCGTGGTGGGCACAAACACGCTCTGGAATTCGTCGGCCAGTGAGGCCGCTGAGCCTTGGGCCTGCAACTGTCGCAGCAAGTCGCCGCTGGGGGCTCCGGTGACAAAGGCGATCGTCCACATCCCTTCGTGTGGCCACTGGACCAGCAAGGCCTGGCGAAAGGCGTTGCCTTTCTCGGAGAACAGCGTGTCCGAGACCTGCTTGACGCCGGAGTAAATCGAGCGCACCACCGGAATGCGGTGCAGCAGCGCATGCCACCAGTTCACCAGCCGGTTGCCGATGAAGTTGGACGCCAGCGCGCCAATCGACAAGACCACGATCAGCGCAAATGCCACGCCCAAACCGGGCACATGCACACCGATCAACTGATCGGGGTGCCAGCTCACCGGCAGGATGTTGAGGGTTTGGTCCAACGTGGTGACCACCCATTCAAGCACCCACAGGGTGATGATGAGCGGCACCAGCACCAGCAGGCCCGACAACAGCCATTTGCGCAAAGAAGGCATGGCGGTTGGACTCGACTCAGCTGGTGCTGGAGGATGACGATGGGCTGGATGATGGCGCAGCGGCCGGCGCGGCAGCGGGAACAGCAGCGCCAGCCGGTGCGGCCGCAGGGGCTGAGCCGGCGCCCTCTGCGGGCTTGGCGGGGCCAGCGCCTTCCCCCGCTGTTTTGCCTTCCGCTCCTTTGTCTTCGCTTTGACCCTCGCCTTTGCCGGCCGCAGGGGCGCCGCCGGCGTTGCCGTTGCGAAAGTCGGTCACGTACCAGCCCGAGCCCTTGAGCTGGAAACCGGCGGCGGTAAGCTGTTTCTGAAACCTGGCCTGGCCGCAAGCAGGGCACACCGTGAGCAGCGGGTCGGACATTTTCTGCAAAACGTCCTTGGCATGACCACAGGCAGTGCACTTGTAGGCGTAAATTGGCATGGGGAACCCTGGGTCGGAAAACAGCGGAGCCGTCATGAGCGGGGCATGGCCCGCGAAGCAGCGAAACCCGCCATTATAAATTGAGGCCTGGATTTTTAAGTCGCAGGCTCCAGCTCAAGGTCGGCGGCGAATACAGTCGCTACCAGATCCGCAAACGCGTGACCAGCTGCATCACCAGCAAGCCGATCAAAAAGCCCACCCCGCCCCAGATCACCGACTGCAGCAGGCGGTTGGTTCGCCGCTGCTCCACCAGCAGCGCGTCCAGATCGCGCCTGAGCTCGTGCGGCCTGTGGGCCAAGTAGTCGTTGAGCAGGCGCGGCAGTGCCGGAATCAGCTTGGCGTATTGCGGCGCCTCGGCCTTGAGCTGCTGGAGCAGCTTTTGCGGCCCCACCTGCTCCAGCATCCACTTCTCCAGAAAGGGCTTGGCCGTGTTCCACAGGTCCAGCTCCGGGTCCAGGTCGCGGCCCAGTCCCTCAATGTTGAGCAGCGTTTTCTGCAACAGCACCAGTTGCGGCTGAATCTCAACCTGGAAGCGGCGCGAGGTCTGGAACAGCCGCATTAGCACCATGCCAAGCGATATTTCTTTCAGCGGTCGGTCGAAATAGGGCTCACAGACGGCGCGTATGGCGCCTTCGAGTTCGTCGATCCGGGTGTCTGCTGGCACCCACCCGCTCTCCACATGCAGTTCGGCCACGCGCTTGTAATCGCGGCGAAAAAACGCGGTGAAGTTTTGCGCCAGATACTCTTTGTCGAACTCAGTCAGTGTGCCCACGATGCCGAAGTCGAGCGAAATGACACGGCCGAAGGTGGCTGGATCGACGCTGACCTGGATGTTGCCCGGGTGCATGTCGGCGTGAAAAAAACCATCGCGAAACACCTGGGTAAAAAAAATCGTCACGCCGTCGCGTGCCAGCTTCGGGATGTCCACCCCCAGCCGGCGCAACTCAGCCACCTTGTTGATGGGAAGACCGCGCATGCGCTCCATCACCATCACCTCGGTGTGGCAATAGTCCCAAAACATCTCGGGAATGAGCACCAGGTCGAGGCCGGCCATGTTGCGGCGCAGCTGAGCGGCGTTGGACGCTTCGCGCAAAAGGTCAAGCTCTTCGTGCAGGTATTTGTCGAACTCGCCCACCACCTCGCGCGGCTTGAGGCGCTTGCCATCGGCCGAGAGTGCCTCCACCCAGCCGGCCATCATGCGCATCAGGCCCAGGTCTTTCTCGATGGCTGGCAGCATGTTGGGCCGTAGCACCTTCACCGCCACTTCGCGCCCGCCTTGGCGACCGTCGCGCAGCGTGGCGAAATGCACCTGGGCGATCGAGGCACTGGCCACGGGCACCTGTTCGAAGTGGGAAAACACCTCATCCAACGGCTTGCCAAACGCGCGCTCGATGGTGGCCACCGCCACCGCACTCGGAAACGGGGGCACGCGGTCTTGCAGCAGCGCTAGTTCGTCCGCGATATCCGGCGGCAGCAAGTCCCGCCGGGTGGACAGCACCTGCCCGAACTTCACGAAAATCGGGCCCAAGCGCTCCAGCGCTTGGCGCAGCCGCATGCCGCGCGGCGATTCCAGCTTGCGGCCAAAGCGCACGATGCGGGTGAGGCGGCGCAGCCACGGGTGCTGAAAGCTGGAGAGCACCAACTCGTCCAGCCCGTAACGCAACACCACCCAGACGATGAAGGCGCCGCGGTAAAGACGCGTCATGCGCTGCTGCTCTCACCGCCACCAGATGCGCCACCGTCAGATCCTGTCGGACGCTTTGCGCCTGGACCAAACGGTGGGCGCGGCACGCGATCGACAAAACGGCGCACCGCCTCGGCTGCGCTGCGGGCGAAACGGCCGATGGTGTGCGCGGTGGCGTCACCCACCACACGGGACAGGTCTTCCTCAACATCCCAGCGCACGTTGTCCACCAGCCAAGCCAGTTCGGCGGCCAGTTGCACATCGCCCTGGACATCGACTTCCGGTTTGTCGCCGAGCATCATCCGCTGCGCAATCGCCAGCGGCGAGTGCTGGGTCAGCGTCATGGTGAGCTCGGGTGTCGGGCTGCCCACCGGGCGCTCAACCAGACCGGCGGCGGTGGCTGCGAGCGTGAGGTGGAAGTCGCCCCACTGCATGCGCACCGGCTTGCCCTTTTGCCGTTTGAGGCGCTCCTGTGCGGCGGGCTCCTGCATCAACACATGGTTGAGAAAAATCACCAGTCGGTTCTGCAATTCATCCACCACCCACTGCGGCGGGTGCAGCTTGCTCAAGAGCGACTGCAGGAAATCACGCGGCGCCTGGCCACCTTCAGCGCCTTGGCGCCCCGAATTGTCAAAAGAGTCTGTGTTCATGACTGCGATTTTGACGGAAAACGGCCTCATGAGCGCCAGGGCCAGCTGGGCAAAGGGCCACAGGACCTGTAAATGACGCGCTCAGCGCGGCGCGGTCACTGCAGCGCTTGAACGCCCGCCACCAGCCAGCCACCAGGCCCCGAATTGGCCCTCGTGATGTTCCAGACCTCACGGAACGGATTGGGACCGGCCGACGCATCCTCGCGGATCAGGCCGGAGAACTCCACACTCGCCATGTAGCCCGCACCGATTTCCTCAACACCAAGCAGCCGGGCTTCGAGCATGACCACATCGGTCTGATTGGCCGCCTCACCCTGTATTTGCTCGCGCTCGGCCAGTTGCACCTTGATCTGTTCCAGCATGCCATCGGTCATCATGGCGCGCAGTGCGGCGATGTCCGAACGGTCCCAGGCCGCTTGCAGGTTGATGAAATTGGCCTTGGATGCGCTCAAAAAACCCTCGATGTCAAAGCCGTCGGGCACACCCCAGCCTGGCGTGTCACCGAGCGCCGAGCCGATCAAGGGATCAGGAGCAGACTCGGGCATGGCCGCGTACTGCTCCCAGGGACGAGCCGATGCGTCGTTGCCAACGTTTTTCGAGCTGTAGCCCCGCGGCGTCACTGGATCCAGCTGCGAATTGCCGCTGCCGCTGCCAGAGCCGGATGCCTGCAAGGCCAGGCCAGACGGGGCGGCGGTACGGCGCCGCCGCAGCAGCCCCACCGAAACCAGAACGGCCACCGCGATCAGGGCAACCAACAAAAATTGGGCCGCCGCATCGCCAAAGCCGAGGGCAGAGGCCAACCAGGCCAGACCGAGGCTTGCCGCCGCGCCGCCAAGTAAGGTGCCCGAAGGGCTTTTGGACCCAGCGGTCAGCGCCGCTGCCGCACCAGCCGCCACACTGGGCACTGCTTGAGCGAGCGCGGGCGCCGAATCGCTGACCTGCGCCAAAGGGGCCGGCGACTTGCCCAACGACCCGGCGCTGTCCAGCGCCTGGGCCGCCACGTCCTGCGCCAGCACGGCCAGTACACAGCTCAAAACCAAAGCCCACAACTTGCTGCTCAACACCGCCGCCTCCTTGTCATGCGATCAAAACACCCGGCCTCAGCACTTGATGCCGAGGTGCAACGCCACCAGGCCCGCGCTCAGGTTGTGCACGTCCACATGCCCGAAGCCGGCCGTTTTCATGAGCTGACGCAGCGCTTCTTGGTCGGGGTGCATGCGGATCGACTCGGCCAGGTAGCGGTAGCTTTCGGCGTCGCCCGCCACCAGCTTGCCCAGACGCGGCAACACATTGAAGGAGTACCAGTCGTAGGCCTTCTCCAGCGGCTTGGCCACACGGGAAAATTCCAGCACCAGCAGCTTGCCGCCGGGTTTGAGCACGCGCTGCATTTCGGCCAGCGCGCGGTCTTTGTGGGTCATGTTGCGCAGACCAAAGGCCACGCTGACAAAGTCAAACGAGTCGCTGGCAAACGGCAATTGCTCGGCATCGCAGACGCTGGTGGGCAGGGCCACACCCATGTCGAGCAGGCGGTTGCGCCCTTCGCGCAGCTTGGCTTCGTGGATGTCGGTGTGCACCACACACCCACTGAGGCCGACTTTTTGCGAAAAAGCCAGAGAAAGATCGCCCGTCCCACCCGCGATATCGAGCACCCGGTCACCGGGTTGGGGGTTGGCTACCGTGATCGTGTAGCGCTTCCAGACCCGATGCAGCCCCGCCGACATCAGGTCGTTCATCACATCGTATTTGGGCGCCACCGAATCGAAAACGCTGCGCACGCGCTGCGCTTTCTCCTGCTCGTCAACCGTCTTGAATCCGAAATGTGTGGTGCCCATGATCCTGATGTTAGGCGCTAGTGACTGCTGCAGGACGATCCCGCCTTCAGCGGCATGGACGCATCGCGCTGCATGCCCGCCGCGAGCAGCCGTGCGTTGTAATCTGCCCACAGTTCGGCCTGCTGAGAGCCCAGAAAGTAGAGGTAGTCCCAGGAGAAAATTCCCGTGCTGTGCCCATCGGAAAAGGTGGGTTGCACTGCGTAGTTGCCCACCGGGGCCAGATCAACGATGACCACGTCGCGTTTGCCGGTCTGCAGCACCGCCTGGCCTGGTCCGTGGCCTTGCACCTCGGCCGAGGGCGAGCACACCCGCATCAATTCAAACGGCAGGCGAAAGGTTTGTCCATCGGAAAAACCGATTTCGAGCACACGAGACTGGCTGTGCAAGGTGATGTCTTGCGGGATGGGGGTGTTTTTGTCGAGTCCGGCCATGAAGGTCTCCTGTGATCAGACCAGCACGCGTTCGATGCCGCCCTGGTTGGCTCGCGCCACGTAGTCGGGCAGCCAGTCCTTGCCCAGAATCTGGTTGGCCATTTCGACCACGATGTAGTCGGCCTCCAGCAGACCGTTGTTGAGGTCATCGCCGTAGCGGGTCAACCCCTGCAGACAGCTAGGGCAGGAGGTGAGGATCTTGATGTTGTCTTGCGGACCCACCGAACCGGCTGCGCGCAGGGCCAGCTCACCCTTCTTGATTTCCTCTTCCTTGCGAAAGCGCACCTGGGTCGAGATATCGGGCCGGGTCACACCCAGCGTGCCCGACTCGCCGCAGCAGCGCTCGCTTTTGACCACGTTGTCGCCCACCAGCGCCTTCACGGTCTGCATCGAATCGCCCAGCTTCATCGGGTTGTGGCAGGGCTCGTGATACAGAAACCCGGGCTGGCCCGCCGGCAGGGTGATGCCTTTTTCCAACAGGTACTCGTGAATATCGATGATGCGGCTGCCGGGGAAGATCTTGTCGAATTCGTAGCCCTGCAGCTGGTCGTAGCAGGTGCCACAGCTCACCACAATGGTCTTGATGTCAAGGTAATTGAGTGTGTTAGCCACGCGGTGGAACAGCACTCGGTTGTCGGTGATGATTTTCTCAGCCTTGTCGAACTGGCCCGAACCGCGCTGCGGATAACCGCAGCACAGGTAGCCGGGTGG
>JBBSDB010000065.1:0-14235 GCA_038249735.1 Burkholderiales bacterium | reverse complement strand
CTGGCTTGCAGAAACGCGCGGGTTCTGCTTTGGCTGCGGCGCTGGATGCGGGCCGATGGATCAGTCGGCCAACCCCAGCACCACACGCCGCGTGGTGGCCGACTTCTTCTCGATCTTGGTGACGACCACGCGGCCGATCTCCGCCGTGTTGGCCACGTGGGTGCCGCCACAGGGCTGCAGGTCGATCAGCTCGCGCTCGCCCACCCGCACGGTGCGCACCAGGCCGCTGCCGCGCGGTGGCGACACACTCATGCTTTTCACCAGCGCCGGGTTGGCGTCGAGCTCGGCGTCGGTCACGCTGCCGAGCGCGATCGAGTGCGCAGCGGCCACCAGTGCGGCGATGCCGGCGGTGAGCGCTTCCTTGTCCAGCGGCTCGGTGATGTGCAGATCCAGACGCGCGTAGTCGGGCGTGATCGAGCAGCCGTTGACCGGCACAGGCACCAAGTGGCACAGCAAATGGGTGGTGGTGTGAAAGCGCATCAGGCGATGGCGCCGCGCCCAGTCGATTCGCGCGGTGAGCGAGTCGCCCACACGCAAATCGGCTGTCAGCGCCTGCTGCCCCGGCGCGGGAATGTGCACGATGCCGCTCGTGGGCTGGCCCTCGGCGTCTTTGGCCTTGCGGGTGTCGGCGATGGCGATGCGCACACCGTTGGCCAGCCGAAGCTCGCCTGCATCACCCGCCTGCCCGCCGCCCAGCGGGTAAAACACCGTCTGATCGAGCACGATGCCTTGTTCGGTGAGGGCGGTGATGGTGGCCGGGCATTCGGTGCGGTAAGCGTCGTCGCGAAACAGGTCTTGGGTCATCTGCACATGATAGAAGCCGAGCGAGCATCTAAACTGCCCACCATGACGCCTCGCTCCGCTTTCTGGTCCGATCTCACCACCGCCGACTTCGCCGAACTCGACACCGCGCGCGCCATCGCGGTGCTGCCGGTGGCGGCCACCGAGCAGCATGGGCCCCACCTGCCGCTGTCGGTTGATACCGATCTGGTCAACGGCGTGATTGCCGCGGCACTCCACCACCTGGCGCCCCATTTGCCAGCGTTGTTCCTGCCCACGCAGGCGGTCGGTTTCAGCCCCGAGCACACCCGCTTTGCCGGCACGCTCATGCTCAAGGCCGAGACGCTGATGCGCGTGTGGACCGAGATCTGCGAATGCGTGGCCGCCAGCGGCGTGAAAAAATTGGTGCTGTTCAACGCCCACGGCGGCCAAGTGGGGGCGCTCGATCTGGTGGCGCGCGACCTGCGCGCGCGCCTCGGCCTGTTGGTCTACAGCGTGAGCTGGTTCAGCCTGCCGCTGCTCGATGCCCAGGGCAACAATGTGAATGCCCTGTTCAGCGCCGAGGAGCACCGTTTCGGTATTCACGCCGGCGAGATCGAAACCTCCATGATGCTGGCACTCAAGCCCGAGCGCGTGCGCATGGAACAGGCGGGCTATTTCCGCTCGGCCTCGCAGGGGCGCGCCGCCGACTTCCCCATCCTAGGCAACGGCAAAAGCGCCAAGCTCGGCTGGCAGATGCAGGACTACAACGCCGAAGGCGCGGTGGGCAACGCCAGCGCGGCCACACCAGAGAAAGGGCGCGCCTTGCTCGACGCCGCCGGCCGCTCGCTTGCCGCTTTGCTGGCCGAAATCGACCGCCTGCCCGCCGATGTGCTGAGCCAACACACCGCTTTCCAGCCCAGAAACTAGCGACCAGCACAGCGGTGGAGCCGCGAACGGCATCCGCAGGATGACAAGCGCAAGGGGACTACCGAGCCAGCGCCGGGCCGCCCCAAGCCGGATCAGCCCCCTCGGGGGCAGCGAGCCGCGCAGCGGTGGAGCGCGGGGGCGCTACTTCTTCATGCGTATGTGATCCACTCCCGATGCTCGGTGCTGTCCAGGTGCGCCAGGGTGTTGTATGTCATCAGCCGGTGGCGCTTGGCGCTGAATTCGAACTCGGTCACCGCGCTGTTGCGGATGCGCATGTTCAGATCGATGGTGCGCTCCGGGCTCAAGCCAAGCACCTGGCCCACGGCGGTGCTGATCGGCCCGCCGCTGGAGACCAGCAGCACCTGTTGGCCCGGGTGTTGCTCACGCACATGGTCCAGCGCGCCTGTGATCCCGCCCACGAACTCGGCGTAGCTCGGCATTCCTTGCGGGCTCACTGTGCCCGCCATCCACTGCGCCAGGCCGTCGCGCAGCAGCCGAAAGTGGTGGCGGTACAGCTCTGGCGTGTCGGGTTTGGGCAGTGGCTGCGGGTGAATGGTTCGGATCACCGCAAGGCTGTCGTATTCGTTGAGGCCTGGCCAAACCAGTGGAGCCAACGACAGATTTGCGCCCGATGCGATGCCTTCCCAGGTTTGTGTGTGGCGCTTCAGCGAGCCGGTGATCGCCGCGTCAAAGCGAATCCCGCGCTCGGCCCAATATCGGCCCAGGCGCTGGCTCTGGCGCTGGCCCAGATCGCTGAGCTGATCGTAGTCGGCGGCGCCAAACGAAGCCTGGCCGTGGCGCACAAGGTAAAGCGTTCCCATTCGGCGATTTTGGGGTGCGCCCACACACACACTTTGTCCCGGCTGCGACTGCCTGCGGGTCCCCAGCGGGGCAATTGCGCCGGCGCAGGCGCGCTTTTCTGCGCTTGGTTGCTCAGCGGATGTGTTGCAATCGTCTGCATGCCGTTGTTGTTTGCCTTGCATGCTGACTGAGATCCAGACCATTTTGCTGATACGGCTGGTCCTGGGGAGCATGGCCGCCTATTCCTTCCTGGCGCTATCGCGGCGTCACCCCACGGTACCCGGTCCGGGCTGGTGGTCGGCAGCGATGGTGTGCCTGGCCCTGCCGGTGTGGCTTCCCTGGGTGGCGCTGCCCGCCGGCACACCAGGTTTGTTGACGAACCTGCTGACGACACTGACCGCTTTGCTGGGGTGGCTGGGTCTGCGCAGTCATTTTGGTTTTCGTTTGCCGCTGCGTGCCGCTTGGTGGGGCTTTGCCGCCTACTTCGCGGCCAATTTGGTCATGTTCGAGTTCTGGGCGTCCTCCGCCCCGCGGCTGACGCTCTTTTTTGCGGCACAGTTTTTATTGGCCTCGCTGACGCTGCGCGACGTACTTTTGCTTGGCGAGCAAGGCCAACAGCGCGAGCTGCTTTTGCTGAAGCGCTTCACCGTGCTGGAGCTGATGGGCTTGCTGGCGGGTTGCGCCTACGTTCTGGGCGGGCTCGAGACGCTGGATAGGCTGGCGGTGGAGCGTGCGTTGCCCATCATGCTGGTGGTGTTGCTGATCACGGCGCTGGCGCGCACCTTGATCTACACCGCGCTGGTGACCGAGCGCCTGCAGCGTGAGGGAGACCGCAGCCGTCAGGCGCTGGTGCAGCGCGGCGCCGATTCGCGCGCACTGATCGAGCACCTGAGCGCGGGCGTGGTGGTGTTTCGGCCCGACCAAACGGTGGCTCGCATCAACAGCGCTGCGCGCCGCTTTCTGGGCTGGAGCGAGGGCGGTGCCAACCCAGCCTTGCCCGAGCCGCTGGGGCCTGCGTGGCGGCTTCTGCGCGAAGACGGCAATCCCATGCGCCGGCACGAAATGCCGTTTGAGCGGGTGCTCGCCACCGGTCAGCCGGTGACCCATGTGGTCATGGGCATGCCGTTTGCCGATGGCCGCGAGACGCGCTGGGCGCTGTGCACCGCCTACCCCGAAAACAACGCCCAAGGCGGTTTGCGGCACGTGGTGCTGACCTTTGTCGATATCTCGCCTTTGCGCCAGGCGCAGGCGCAGCAGCGGCAGTTGCAAGCGCAGCTGGCGCAGTCGCAAAAAATGGAGGCGCTGGGCACGCTGGCCGGTGGCGTGGCGCACGATTTCAACAACATCCTCGCCGCCATTCTGGGCAACGCCGAGCTGGCGCGTCAAGACATGGCGCCGACCAACCCGGCCCGCGAAAGCCTGCACGAAATCAGCACCGCCGCGCGGCGGGGCCGCGAGCTGGTGCGCCAGATCCTGGCCTTCAGCCGGCAGCAGCCAATGGAGCGCCGGCCGGTGAATGTGTCGGAGGTGCTCAGCGAGTCCTGCAATCTGCTGCGGGCCGCCTTGCCGCCCCAGGTCGAGCTGGTGTACCCGGCCGATTTCCGGCCCCATTGCATCTCGGCAGACGCCACCCAGCTCGGCCAGGTGTTGCTCAATCTGGGCACCAACGCGGTTCACGCCCTGGACGGGCGCGGCGGGCGCGTGGCGTTTCAGCTCGACGCGCTGCCGCAGGGCGATCGGCGCATCCCGCCAGACCTGGTGACCCAGCACGGCCAGGGTGCCGTGCGCATCGTGGTGCAAGACAACGGCTGCGGCATGGACGAGGCCACCCGCGAGCGCATCTTCGAGCCCTTCTTCACCACCCGGCCGGTGGGCGCTGGCACCGGCCTGGGCCTGCCGGTGGTGCTGGGCATTGTGCAGACGCTGGGCGGCACGATCGATCTGATAACCCGGCCCGGTGAAGGTACCACCTTTGTTTTGCATTTCCCCGCAGTGGCCGCAGCGGGCGAGGCCGCGATGCACCCAGACCTTGCACAAGAGATGCCCGCCGATGTCCCCCCTCTTGCGCATGATGTGCAAGCTCTCGCAGGGCGTTCGCCCGCCGCGCCCGCACCCAAGGGCACAATGGATTTATCCCTCTCAGAGAGGCAGCCAGCCTCGCTGCTCGACCCCACCCCAGCGGAGACAACCGACATGTCCGACCCCGGTGATTCCCCTCCTCGCCACATCCTGTATCTGGACGACGACGACACCCTGGTGTTCCTGGTGCGCCGGCTGCTTGAGCGCCGGGGTTACCGCGTCACCGCGATGCTGAACCAGCAGGACGTGATCAACGCGGTGCGCGATAACCCGACCGGCTTCGATCTGCTGCTGACCGACTTCAACATGCCCGGCATGTCGGGCCTCGAAGTGGCCAAAGCCGTGCTCGCGATCAACCCTGCGTTGCCAGTGGCGGTGGCCTCGGGCTACATCACCGACCAGTTACAGGCCGACGCGCTGGCCGCTGGTGTGCGTGAGGTGGTCTTCAAGACCGATGCGGTGGAAGATTTTTGCGCCATGGTGGCGCGGCTGGTTGGCGCAGCCGACCAAACCAGGTAGGCCCACCCCCCCGCGCCGCGCCTGCAGCGCGTCACCCCCAAGGGGGCGGTACTGGCGGCCCGGTGGAGCCGGTTTCACCGCATGCTGAGTTCTGGCCCCGGCGCGCCGGGGCCCAAATGGACTGAGGGAAAGTTGTTCCAGGGCACCGAAAAACCGGCCCTGCGGCGCCGTCCCAGGGTTTCTCGACTTCAGCTGCGGTAGGGTGAAGTCAAAACCTGCCCAAAGAGTGCGCTGTCCACATTCCCGCCGCACAGCGTCGTGCCCACCAACTGCCCCTTGTGCTGGTCGCGTTGCTGCCAGGCGGCGGCGAAGCTGGCGGCGCCGGCGCCTTCGGCCACGTTGTGGGTGTCGGCGAACAGCGCGCGCATGGCCTGGGCGACTTCATCGTCGGTCACTTGCACGATGCCGCTCAGGTGCTCGCGCAGCACCGCCAGCGCTTGCGCGTCGGCCACGCGGCAGGCCATGCCGTCGGCCAGCACCGTGCTCACCGGCGACTCGACCACGCGCCCGGCCGCGATCGAATCGGCGTAGGTGGTGGCGTGGCTGCTCACCACGCCAACGATGCGCGCCGGGTGGTTCAGCGCAAGCTTGGCCGCGATGGCCGAGCAGGCGCCCGAGCCCTGGCCGATGGGCACGTAAACCACATCCAGCGCCGGCACCGCTTTGAAAAACTCCCACCAGTACGTGCTCACGCCGCGCAACAGATCGGCGTGGTAGCTCGGCACCATGTGGGCGCCGCGCTCGGCGGCCAGGCGCACGGCGTGTTCTCGGCTGGCCTGGAAATCGTCGCCGTGCTCGATCAGCGTCGCGCCCAGGGCTTGCATGGCCGCGTTTTTCTCCACCGAGTTGCCACGGGGCACGACGATGGTGCAGGCCAGGCCGTGCGCGCGCGAGGCCCAGGCCACGCTCTGGCCGTGGTTGCCGCGCGTGGCCGCCATCACCTCGGGCGGCAGCTCGCCGCGCTGCTTCAGCCGATCAAAATAGGTCAGGCCGCCGCGGATCTTGAAGGCGCCCACCGGCGTGTGGTTTTCGTGCTTGACCCAGCATTCGGTGCCCAGGCGCTGGCCGAGCGTGGCCCAGCGGTATTGCGGTGTGGCGGCAAATTCGCGGTAGACCACCTCGGCGGCGGCTTCGATTTCGGAGAGGCTGGGCAGGGTCATGGTGGGTATCAGGCGAAGGAACGCAGGGCGACGGGGCCGCGCGGCGTCTGGAGCTCGGCGATCAGCGTGGCTGGGCCGGCCGCGACGCTGGCACCCATGACGCCGATGGCGGCCAGCGCCGCGTCGAGCCGGGGCGCCTCGGGGTGTTGCAAGGTCAGGCGCTGCAGGATCAGGCCGCTGTTTGGCATGGACCGCGCAGGGTGCACACCGCCCCACTCGATCAGGGTGGGCAGACAGCCATTCAGCAGCCGCTGCCCGTCGTCGCGCACCGCGATCTGCCACTGCAGCAGGCCTTGGGGCGTGGGGCGCGAAGCGGTCAGCGGCAGTCCGCGATCCACGCCCAGGCGCTGCCAGGTGGTCAAGGCCGTGGCGAGCTGCTGCACGCTGACGACCCAGTGGATGAACTGCGGGCCGTCAAGCTTGAGCGACGCGCGCAAGGCTTCGTTGTCCAGATCGAACCAGCGCTTGAGCGGCGCCGCGCGCGAGGGCTTTGCCGCGGGGTTGATGGCGATGATTTCCAGGTAGGCGTTGGGCGAACCCGCTGCGTTCAGTTTCAGCAGCCGGTTGTGTGTGCCGAACAGCGCGTGTTCCCCGCCCGGCCCAGGCACCACGCCCAGCGTGGCTTCGCACCAGGCCACACCCTCAGCCAGCGTGGCCGCCGCGATCACGAGGTGGTCGATGGCTGCGTTCACAGCATCACCTGGCCGTCGATGCAGGTGACCGAGGCGCCGCCTACCCAGACCATGCCGTCGGCGTCGCGCTCGATGTGCACCCGGCCTTCGCGTTGCATCACCGTGCCTTGCGCTGCCACATAGTGCTCTGGCGCCAGTCCGGCGCCGATCAGCCACTGCGCCAGTGCGGCGTTGAGGCTCCCGGTGACCGGGTCTTCTGCCATGCCGTTGTTGCCGGGGAAAAACGCGCGCACCTCGAATTGGGTGTCGTCCGTCGTTTGCGATTCGACAACGCCGACCTTGCCGCGCGCGCCCACCACGCCCACGTCAAGCCCGGCCAGCACTGCGCCCTCGGGCTTGAGCGAAAGGACCTTCTCGGCGCTCGCCAGCATCACGCCGCGCCAGTTGGGCCCGTTGTCGCACCAGCTGTGCGCCACGATGTCGCTGCGCGTCACGCCCAGGCCGCGCGCGATCAGCGCCACAGTGGCTTCCTCCAGTGGGCCGCTCCTGATCAGGGGCGGCGCTGCGAAAGCCAGCCGGTCGGCCTCGCGGCGAATCGCCACCATGCCCACCCCACACTCCTGCACGATCTGCGCCCCGCTCGGCACGCCGCCAGCCTCCAGCCACGCATGGCAGCTGCCCAGCGTCGGAAGCCCGGCGAACGGCAGTTCGCGACCGGGACAGAAGATGCGCACCCGGTAGTCGGCGCCTGCGCCTGCGCCTTCGGGCGTGGGCGGCAACAGGAAGGTGCATTCCGAAAGGTTGGTCCAGTTCGTGAAGTGCTGCATGGCCTCGGCCGACAGGCCCTCGCCATCGAGTACCACCGCCAGCGGGTTTCCCCGGTAGGGCGCGGCGGTGAATACATCGACCTGTTTGAACGGGCGTTGCTTCATGCCGCCTCCACCGCCTTCACCGCCACCATCGAACGCACCGCGCGCGCCAAGGCTTTGATGCCGATGCAGATCTGTTCCTCGCTGACGGTCACGAACGAGAGCCGAAGCGTTCGCGGATCTGCATGGTCAGCGTAGAACGCGCTGCCAGGCACAAAGGCCACACCGTGTTCGACAGCGCGTGGGAGCAGCTCGATGGCATCCATGCCCTCTGGCAGGCGCACCCAGAGGAACATGCCACCAGCGGGCGAGTTCCACTGCAAATCAAGGCCTTCCATCTCGGCTGCCAATGCGTCCAGCATGGCTTTGCATTGGCTCTTGTACAGCGCCCGAATGGTCGGCACGTGGCGCTCCAGAAAACCATCTTTCAGCACCTCGGCCACCATGCGCTGGTTGTAGCCCGGGCTGTGCAGATCGGCGGCTTGCTTGGCCTGCAGCAGCTTGGGGAACACGCTGGGCGGTGCGACCAGGTAGCCCAGGCGAAGGCCCGGCGCGAGCACTTTGGAAAACGAGCCGAGGTAAATGCAGCCGGCCGGGTTGCGCGCGGTGAGTGGCGATGGCGGTGGCGACTTGAACCACAGGTCGCCATACGGGTTGTCTTCCACGATTGGCAGTCCCAGCGCGGCGGCCTGGTGCACCAACGATTCGCGCTTAGCCTCGCTCATGCAGCGGCCTGTCGGGTTCTGGAAGTTGGGCAGCACATAAAAGAATCGGGCGTCGGTGGCTTTCGCCGTCAAGTCGTCCGGATTCACCCCATCGCCATCGTTGCCCACGCCCACGGTGTCGGGCTCCATCGGCGCGAACGCCTGCAGCGCGCCCAGGTAGGTCGGCGTTTCCACCAGCACCTTGCTGCCCGCATCGATCAGCACCTTCCCCACCAGGTCCAGGCCCTGCTGGCTGCCGGTGGTGATCAGCACCTGATCGGGCGACACTGCCCACGGCAGCTGCGCCGCGACCCATTCGCGCAAGGGCGCATAGCCTTCACTGGCGGCGTACTGCAGCGCCGCCGGGCCGTCGTCGCGCAGCACCCGCTCGCTGGCAGCGGCGAAGGCTTCGATGGGAAAGGTTTTGGGCGAGGGCAGGCCGCCGGCCAGGCTCACGACGCCGGGCCGATCGGCGATCTTGAGGATCTCGCGGATCACCGAGGGGTTCATCTTGGCGGTGCGGCGCGCCAGGGTCCATGTGGTCATGTGTTTTCTCCGTTCTTCTCGCCACCCGAGGGACCGTAGAACACGACCCAGGTCACGAAGTCTTCGCTGAATTGCTCGAACCGATGCGCCTGCCCTGCGGGCACCCACAAGGCGTCGCCGGCGGCGAATGCCACCCGTTCTTCGCCATGGAGGAACACGCCGTGGCCGCTGTGCACGATGTACAGCTCGTCTTGTGCATGGGGTTGTTGCGGATCGTGGTCGCCCGGTGCGTAGACCTCTACCGAGAGCGAACCTTGTCGCAGCAGCTGGGCAAAGCGCTCGCCCGGCGGTCCAGGCAGTCGCGCCAGGCCTTCGTTCAATGAGGTTTTCATGTGCGTCTTTATTTGCTGGGCGCGGCCATGCGCCGACCCATGAAAACGGTGGCGACAACCGCCAGTGCGAAGCCGAGGGTCATGGCGTCCAGCGATTCGCCCAGCAGGGGCACGGCGGCGGCCATGCTGATGAAAGGTTGTAGCAACAGCATCTGACTCACCCGCAGCGCGCCGCCGAGCGCCAGCCCGCGAAACCAGGCGAAGAAGCCGGCCCACATGGAAAACACGCCCACGTAGGCCAGAGCCAGCCAGGCGCTGAGCGCGATCGGCTGCTCGGGCCAGGTGAGCAGTGCGCCCGGCACGGTGAGCGGCAGCGCCATCACGCAGACCCAGCTGATCACCCGCTCGGCACCCAGCGCCGGCGTGACCTTGGCGCCCGCCACATAGCCCACCGAGGCCGCCACCACCGCGCCGACCAACAGCAAGTCGGCATGACTGAGGCCAAACCCGTGCCCCTGCTGGTACGCGCGCAGCAGGCTGTAGAGCGCCACCAGGGCGCTGCCCAGCGTCGCGAACAGCCAGAAGCCCAGACGGGCACGCTGGTGCAGCAGCCAGGCGGCGGCGGCGGCGGTCACCAGCGGCAGCAAAGCGGTGATCACCGCCGCGTGGCTGGCCGTGACCTCGCGCAACGCCCAGCCCAGCAGCAGTGGGTAACCGATCACATTGCCCAGCAGCGAGAGCGCCAGGGGCACTCGGTGTTCGCGGCCAGGAACGGGCGAGCGGGTCAGCAGCAGATAGACGACGGACAGACCGCCCGCCAGCGCTGCGCGCGCCCAGGTGACGAACCAAGGCGAGAGCTGCGGCGCGTCCGCCGTGCCAGTGGCCAAGCGGGTCATGGGCAGCGTGAGCCCAAAAACAAACACGCCCAGAAAACCCAGCCAGAGGCCCAGCGAGGCCTGGCGCTCGTCGGCGGTGATCGATGCGCCGCGTGTCATGTGCCGCTGCCTGCTGCTGCCGCCATGCCCGAGCCGCTCCAGACCATCCAGGCTGCAGTGAGCACCAGCGCACCGGCCATCACCCGGTTGAACGCCTGCAGGCGTGCGCCGCTGGCCACGCCATCGACCACCGGCCCAGCCAGCCAGTGGCGCAGCACCGAGCCGATCAGCGCATAGCTGAGGTTGCTGAAAAAACCAAACGCCAGCATCACTGGCAGCACTTGCAGAAAGCGCTCCAGCGCATCGGGCCGGCCCGCCACCCAGCCAGCCACCAACGAGAGCGCCAGCATCCAGGCCTTGATGTTGAGAAACTGCAGTCCCACGCCCTGCCAGAAGCTCACGTTCAGCCGGGCCGTGTCCACCTGGCCCAGACGCCGGTTGCCCCAGAGCTTGCCCGCCAGCCAGAGCAGGTAGGCCACACCACCGAGCAAGACAGCCCAGCGCAACACCGGCTGTGCCACCACCAAGGCGCCCAACCCGGCGGCGCACACGGCAAACAAAAGCCCCCATCCCACCGGCACCGCACAGACGAAGTGCAAGGCACTCTTGAGTCCGCCGTTGGCCGCCAGCGCGGTCGAGAGGGTGGTGTTGGGCCCTGGGGTGAAGCTGCTGGCGGTGGCGAGCAGCAGCAGGGCGCTGAATTCGGCGGCGGTCATGCGGGCACCAGAAGAAAAGTTGTCGAAACCATGACCTTGACTTTATGCTGTGTGAGCCACACACCCACCACACAGTTTGTCGGGTCAGCAACACAAACTGTGTGGTCCCGTGCAACCACACAGCCAAACAGCGCTCCGCTCTTCCAGCCGCCTGAAAACCATGCTTGATGCCATCCGTGCCGCCCCCATTGCTGCCAGCCTGAGCAACGTCCCGCCGCCCCTGATCCGAGCTGGCTCTCTCACGCTGGCCGAGCAGCTGGCCGAGCGTTTCGCCAGCCGCATCCGCGACCGGCTGCTGGTGCCCGGCGCGCGCCTGCCCAGCGTGCGCCAGTGCGCGCTGCAGCACAACCTGAGCCCGTCCACTGTGGTGGCGGCCTACGACCTGCTGCAGGCACAGGGGCTGGCGGAGGCGCGCCACAATCGCGGGTTTTTTGTGCGCGCGCGCGCTGCGGAACGGTCGGATGCGAGATCGGCGCAGAAGTCCGCCAAGCCAGCACCGCGATTGGCCGCACCGGTGAACGCCGCTGCCTTGTTGCGAGGCATGTTCCACATGGCGGGCGACCGGCCTCAGCCAGGCATGGGCGTGTTCCCACCCGACTGGCTGGAGACCAGTTTCCTGCCCGCTGCTGTGCGCCGCGTCACCGGTGCGAAGGCGCTGGCAGACAGTTCGTTGCGCTACGGTGAGCCGATGGGGGACCCGCTGCTGCGCCGCGCGCTGGCCGATCGCCTTCAGCACCTGGGCATGCCGGCCGAGCCCGAGCAGATCATCACCACCGTGGGCGCCACCCACGCACTGGACATCGTGAGCCGAACCCTGCTCAAGGCGGGCGATTGTGTGATGGTGGAAGAGCCCGGGTGGGCGGTCGAGTTTGCCCGTCTGCACGCGCTGGGCATGCACATCCTGCCGGTGCCGCGCGGCCCGGCCGGGCCCGATCTGGCGGTGATGGCGCGCTACTGCGAAGCCCACGCGCCCAAGCTGTTCGTGAGCGTCAGCGTGTTGCACAACCCGACCGGCCACTGCCTCACGCCCGCCAGCGCGCACCGCGTGTTGCAGCTCGCGCAACAGCACAACTTCTATGTGGTGGAAGACGACACCTACAGCCACATCGCGCCCGAGCACGCCACCCGCATGAGCGTGCTCGATGGGTTGCAGCGCACCTTTTACGTGAGCGGTTTCGCCAAGATCCTGGCGCCGAATTGGCGCGTGGGCTACCTCGCGGCGCCCGTTGAGTGGGTGGATTGCCTGCTCGACACCAAGCTGATTTCCACCCTCACCACGCCCAGCCTGCTGGAGCGGGCGCTGGCCCACTGCATCGAGCAGGGCCAGTTGCGCCGCCACGCTGAGCGCATCCGCACCCGGCTGGACGGCGCTCGCGCGCGCAGCGTGAAACTGGCGACCGCCGCGGGCTGCTGCTTCGTGGCCGAGCCCTCAGGCTTGTTCGGCTGGGTCGATACTGGGGTGGATACCGAAGCGCTAGCGCAGCGACTGCTCGACGAGGGCTACCTCATCGCGCCCGGCGCACTGTTTCATGCGGCGCGTGCGCCAAGCACGCTGATGCGCATCAATTTCGCCACCACGCAAGACGCGGCGTTCTGGCGCCTGTTCAGCCGGCGGGTGGAATCGGCGCGCTGAGCACGGCCGCCAGCCCAGCGTCGATCGCGCGCGCCTCGTTCACCAGCAGCGGCAAGGCGCGCCCGAACAGCGTCCAGTCGCGCGACAGGGCCGCCAACTCCAGGCCCTTGGCCAATCGCGCGCCGCGCTCGGCCGTCATGCTCCCCAGCGAGCCTTTGAGGCCGTGGGCGTGGACCACCGCGCCCTCGGCGTTTTGCTCGGCCAGAGCTTTCTGCAGCGCCAGCAGTCGCTCGCGCAGGTCGGTCTGCATCGCCAGCGCCAGCTGACGCAGGGTGGCCTCATCGCCATCGAGCCGGCGGCGAAGTTTGTCGATGTCGAGCGCATCAGCGGCAGCCGGGCTGCGCGGGGCGGCGGGCGCGGGGTTGCGCGCAGCGGCGGCCAGCGGCTCGGGCGCGGTCTGATCGCCTTGCAGCGCTGCATCCATCGCGGCCATCAGCGCTTGGGGACTCACCGGCTTGGGTGTGTAGCCGTCCATGCCTGCCGCCAGGCAGATCGCGCGGTCGTCGGACATCGCGTTGGCGGTCACGGCAACGATGGGCGTGGGCGCCATGCCGCGCTGGCTTTCCAGTTCGCGGATGCGCTGGGTGGCCTGCAGGCCGTTGGTGCCGGGCATCTGCACATCCATCAGCACCAGGTCCACCCCGCCTTGCGCCCACTGCGCCACCGCCTGTTCGCCATCGCGCGCGTTGCGCACCGTGCAGCCCAGGCGCTTGAGCAGCTGGTTCATCAGCAGCTCGTTGACCGGGTGGTCTTCGGCCACCAGCACGCACAGACCGGCAAAGCGCTCGCCAGCCGCCGCCAGATCGCCGAGCTCCTGCGGCGCACCCTTCGGCAAGGCGAGGGGCGATTCGTTGAGCGGCAGCGAGATGGTGAAACAGCTGCCCTGGCCGAGCGCACTCTCTACCGAGATGGTGCCGCCCATGAGTCCCACCAGCCGGGCGCAGATTGCCAGACCCAGGCCGCTACCCCCGTACCGGCGCGCGGTGGATGCGTCGGCCTGGGTAAAGGCGTCGAACAGCGTGACCTGCTGCTTGGCGGAGATGCCCACCCCGCTGTCCTTCACGCGAATCTGCCAACATTGCACGCCACCGGTGGTTGGCGCCGCGTGCGAGGCGATCATCTCCACGCGCCCGCCGCGCGGGGTGAATTTGAGCGCGTTGGAGAGCAGATTGCCCATCACCTGCCGCAGCCGGCCCGCGTCGCCGACCAGGTGGACCGGCAGATCGGGCGCCAGGGTGAGCGCCCAGGTGATCGACTTGCCGCGCGCCTGCTCGCTGTACACCGCACTCACCTCGGTGAGCGCGTCCTGCAGGTGGAAGCGCTCGTGTTCCAGCTGCATCTTGCCGGCTTCGATGCGCGACAGGTCCAGCACATCGTTGAGCAGGGACAGCAAGGCGTGGGCGGAGCTGTCCATCAGGTCCAGCCAGCTTTTCTGTTCGGTGTCTAGCGGCGAATCCATCAGCAGCCGCGTGAGTCCCATCAGTGCGTTCAAAGGCGTTCGCACCTCGTGGCTGATGTTGGCGAGGAACTCGCTCTTGGCCTGGCTCGCTTGCTCGGCCAGCTCGCGCGCCCGCTCGATGTCCGACTCCACCCGCTTGCGCTCGCCGATGTCGGCGTGGGTGCCCATCAGGCGCAGGGGCTGGCCGCGGCCGTCGCGCTCGGCCACCATGGCGTGGCTTT
>JBBSDB010000064.1:0-14301 GCA_038249735.1 Burkholderiales bacterium | reverse complement strand
TGTGCTCAGGCACGAGGTGTCCAAATTGTCCGACGCCGGCGTGAGACTGCATTTTCCGGGCGATCGCAGCGGTCTGTCGCCACGGGTCGTGCAGGGGTTGGCGGCTGCCGAGGAGGCCACCGCGCACAACCACAGGCTGGTGCTCAATGTCTGCTTCAACTACGGCGGACGCTGGGACATCGCGCAGGCCGCGCGCCGCCTGGCCGCCGAGGGGCGGGAGATCACCGAAGAAAGTCTGAGCGAAGCCACCGCGCTGGCGCATGTGGGCGATCCCGATCTCCTGATTCGCACCGGTGGCGAGATGAGGATCAGCAATTTCCTGCTTTGGCAATCCGCTTACACCGAGCTGGTGTTCTCGTCCTGCCTGTGGCCCGACTTCGATGCTGCCGAGCTGGATCGCGCGCTCTGCGCCTATGCTGAACGCGAGCGGCGCTTCGGTCAGACTGGTGAGCAGGTGAAGCCCCCCGCCGGGCAGCAATATGCTTAAGCAGCGGATCGTCACGGCCTTGCTCCTGCTGGTCGTGTTGTTGCCGGCGCTGTTCTACCCCCGTATCGCACCGTTTGCTGTGCTGACGCTGCTGCTGATCGCTGCTGCCGGATGGGAATGGGCGCGGCTCAACGGTTGTCGGACCGGTACGTCTTTTCTGCTGGGTGCGGGTCTCGGTGTCGTTTTGCTGCTGTTTTGGTGGGGTGGCGGGCTCACGCAGAGTTGGCGTGCCCTGTGGCTGACACTGTCTGCGGTCTGGGTCCTGTTGGCGGTGGCCATGCTGGCGCGCGGCGTTGCCGGCTGGGGCGCTTGGCCTGCTGCATTGCGCCTGTGGGGCGGGCTGTTGCTGATTGCCTGCTCTTGGCTGGCGCTGGTGCAGGCAAGGCAAGTCGGACTGGAGTTTTTGTTGTCGGTGCTCACCCTGGTCTGGATGGCCGACATCGCCGCCTACTTCGGAGGCAAGGCGATGGGGCGGCGCAAGCTGGCGCCCACGGTGAGCCCTGGCAAGACCTGGGAGGGTGCGATCAGCGGCGCTGTTGGGGTGCTGTTGTTGGCCAGCGTCTGGGTGGCTGCAGATGCCCGTGGCGCTGGCGCACACGGCAGTCTGTACGCGCGACTGTGGTCCTTGGGCCCTTTGCTTGCGGCGATGGGGCTCGCGTTCCTCACGGCGATGAGCGTGGTGGGCGATCTGGTGGAATCCTTGGTCAAGCGCAGCGCGGGTGCCAAGGATTCGAGTCAGCTGCTGCCGGGCCACGGCGGCGTGTTGGACCGGGTCGATGCCTTGTTGCCGGTGCTGCCCCTGTCGATGATGTTTGTCACTCTGATGCCATGAATCCGCTTCAATTCGTCACCATTCTGGGTTCCACGGGCTCGGTCGGTAGCAACACCCTTGATGTGATCGCGCGTCACCCGGAGCGATTCCAGGTGTTCGCGCTGACCGCTGCCACGCAGGTGGACGCGCTGCTGGCCCAGTGCCAGCGCTTCTCGCCGCGTTACGCAGTGATGGCGAGTGAGACGCACGCGTCACAACTGAGAGAGAAGGTGCGCTCACTGGGGTTGCCGGTGGAGGTGCTGGCCGGCCAGCAGGCCTTGTGCGATGTCTGCGCTGCGCCCGAGGTGCATGCGGTGATGGCCGCCATCGTCGGTGCAGCCGGGTTGGCGCCCTCGCTGGCCGCTGCACGCGCAGGCAAAAAGCTGCTGCTGGCCAACAAGGAAGCACTGGTGGTGGGTGGCGAGCTGTTCATGTCTGCCGTGCGCAAGGGCGGGGCCACCTTGTTGCCCATTGACAGTGAGCATTCGGCCATTTTCCAGTGCTTGCCAGCGGACGCAGCGACCTGGCGCAGCAGCATCCATCACATCATGCTCACCTCGTCGGGTGGCCCGTTTCGGGATGCGCCGCTCGATCAGATGGCAAGCATGACCCCGGACCAGGCTTGCGCCCACCCGAATTTCGTCATGGGACGCAAGATTTCGGTGGATTCGGCCACCATGATGAACAAGGCGCTGGAGGTGATCGAGGCGCGCTGGCTGTTCGATCTCGCCCCCGAGCAGATTCAGGTGCTGATTCACCCGCAGCAGATCATCCACTCGATGGTGCAGTTTCACGACACCTCGGTGCTGGCCCAGTTGGGCACGCCCGATATGCGCGTGCCCATTGCCTACGGTCTGTCGTGGCCGGAGCGTTTCGAGAGCGGTGCCGAGCCGTTGGACTTCCGCCAGATTGCGTCCCTCACCTTCCGTGAACCCGATGCGCATCGCTACCCGGGTCTGGGGCTCGCCTGGGAGACTTTGCGTGCACCCGAGGGCACGACGGCTGTGCTGAACGCAGCCAACGAGGTGGCGGTGGCTGCATTCCTCGGTCTGCGCCTGCGCTTTGACCACATCCATGCGGTGAATCATGCAACTTTGTCAGCACTCAGTCCCTCAAAGCCGGGCTCGTTGCACGATCTGATGTCAATCGATCAAGAGGCTCGCGCCCTCGCGATGGCCCAAGTCCAGCGCCTGGCTGCCTAACTTTCCCCTGACTTAACCGATCCACACGCTTGCTCATGTTCACTCTGGTTGCCTTCGTTGTTGCCCTGGGACTGCTGATTGCCGTGCACGAGTACGGGCACTACCGGGTGGCCGTGGCCTGCGGTGTGAAGGTGTTGCGGTTTTCGGTCGGTTTTGGCAAGCCGCTGTTCACCTGGCGGCGCAAGGGCAACCCCACCGAGTTCGTGCTGGCCATGCTGCCCCTGGGCGGTTATGTGCGCATGCTCGACGAGCGCGAGGCACCGGTGGATCCGGCTGAGCGCCATCTGGCGTTCAACACGCAGCCGCTGCGCTCGCGCGCCGCGATTGTGGCGGCGGGGCCTGCTGCCAATCTGTTGCTCGCCATATTGCTTTACAGCGTGGTCAACTGGAGTGGCGTGGAGGAGCCCAAGCCGGTGTTGGGCTCACCGGTTGCCGCCTCGTTGGCCGATCGCGCTGGCTTGCGAGGTGGTGAGTGGGTGCTTCAGACTGCGCAGCCTGATGAAGCGCCCAGCGATGTGAACTCGTTCGAAGATCTGCGCTGGCGGCTCACCCAGGCTGCATTGTCCAATCAGGACATGACGCTTTGGGTGTCCGACAGCGAGGCTGGCAACACACGCGCTGTAACGTTGCCATTTGCGAATCTCGATGTGCGAGAGGCAGATGCCAGCCTGTTTCAACGCATCGGCATCGTCGGTCCTTGGAGCGAGCCAGTGGTTGGCGAGGTGATGGATGGAGGCGCTGCCGCTGCGGCGGGTTTGCGCGAGGGGGACCGGGTTCTCAAGGTCGACGGCCAACCTGTCGGTGATGGGCAGCGGCTGCGGGCCCTGATTCGGGCTGGGGTCGGGCCGGCGGGGCAGGCGGTTGAGCAGCGTTGGGAGATTCGGCGCGGTGCGCAGACGCTGGGCCTGCTGGTCCAGCCTGCGCCTGAGCGCCAGGGCGACGCCTGGGTCGCGCGCGTGGGCGCCTACATTGGCGCCATGCCCGAGATGATGACCGTGCGCTTCGGGCCGCTTGACGGCCTGTGGCAAGGCGCAGTGCGCACGGCCGAGGTGTCGTGGCTCACCCTCAAAATGATGGGTCGCATGGTGATCGGCGAGGCTTCGCTCAAGAACCTCAGCGGGCCGCTCACCATTGCCGACTACGCGGGCAAATCCGCCAGCCTAGGGATCACTTCGTACCTGCTGTTTCTGGCCCTCATCAGTGTGAGTTTGGGGGTGCTGAACCTGCTGCCGCTGCCGGTCCTCGATGGAGGACACCTGATGTATTATCTTTGGGAGGGTGTGACCGGGCGCAGTGTGAGCGATGCTTGGATGGAGCGCCTGCAGCGCGGCGGGGTTGTCATCTTGTTGGCTCTCATGTCTGTCGCTTTGTTCAACGATGTGGCCCGCCTGGCTGGCTGAACGCTTCCTTCTCATGAAAAAAATCACGATGGGTCTGCGTGGCCTGACCTTGTCGGTGCTCGCGTCTTCCCTGCTCGCGGCTTTGCCGGCATGGGCGGTTGACCCCTTCACACTGCGCGATATCCGCATCGAAGGTCTGCAGCGCATTGAGCCTGGTACCGTTTTCGCATCGCTGCCGTTTCGCATCGGCGACCAGTACAACGACGACAAGGGCTCGACGGCCATCCGCTCTTTGTTTGGCCTCGGCTTGTTCAGCGACGTGCGCTTGCAGGTCAATGGCGATGTGCTGGTGGTCATTGTGGAAGAGCGTCCTTCGGTTGCCGATATAAGCTTCTCCGGCATCAAGGAGTTTGATGCCGAGGTGCTGAAGAAGTCACTGCGCGACATCGGCCTCACCGAGGGCCGGCCGTTTGACAAAGCGCTGGCCGATCGCGCAGAGCAGGAGCTCAAGCGCCAGTACATCAACCGCAGCATGTACGCCGCCCAGGTGGTGACCACCGTCACGCCTGCCGACCGCAACCGGGTGAGCCTCAACTTCAGCGTCACCGAAGGCGACGTGGCCAAGATCCAAGACATTCGCATCGTCGGCAATCAGGCGTTTTCCGAGTCCACGCTGCGTGGGCTTTTCGATCTGAGCACCGGCGGCTGGCTGACCTGGTACACCAAGTCCGACCGCTACTCCCGCGCCAAGCTCAACGCCGACCTGGAAAGTCTGCGCTCCTACTACCTCACGCGCGGCTTCCTGGAGTTCCGCATCGATTCCACCCAGGTGGCGATCGATCCGGGCAAGGAAGACATGACCATCACCATCAACATCACCGAGGGCAACCGCTTCGTGGTGTCGTCGGTGGCGCTGCAAGGCGACTACCTGGGCAAGGAGACCGAGTTCCAGTCGCTGGTGGCCTTGCGCGCCGGGGAGGCTTACAACGCAGAAGATGTGTCGAGCACGGTCAGGGCTTTCACAGACTATTTCGGCTCATTCGGCTACGCGTTTGCGCAGGTGGAGGCTGTGCCGGAGATCGATCGCGTGAACAACCGCGTGGCCTTTGTGTTGCGAGCCCAGCCGGCGCGTCGCGTCTATGTGCGCCGCATCAACGTCGAGGGCAACAACCGCACCCGCGATGAAGTGATCCGGCGCGAGTTCCGCCAGTTTGAGTCGGCCTGGTACGACAGCGATCGCATTCGACTCTCCCGCGATCGCGTCGACCGGCTGGGCTTCTTCACCCAGGTCGGTGTGGACACGCAGCCTGTGCCCGGCTCACCCGATCAGGTGGATCTGACGCTGTCGGTGGCCGAGAAGCCCACCGGCAACCTGACTCTGGGCGCGGGCTATGGCCAAGCCGATGGCTTGTCATTGATTGCCGGTATCCGACAGGAAAACGTGTTCGGCTCGGGCAACTTCCTGGGTCTTGACCTCAACACCAGCAAGTTCAACCGCCAGCTTGTGCTGAGCACAACCAACCCCTACTACACGCCCGACGGCGTCTCTCGCACCTTCGACCTGTTTTACCGCACGACCCGGCCGTTCAGCGAGCAAGGCGGCGACTATCGACTCGTCACGCCCGGCGTGTCGGTGCGCTTCGGCGTGCCTTTTACCGAGCAAGACACGGTGTTCTTTGGTATCGGGGCTGAGCAGACCAGGATTGAAGAGGGCAATCAGATTCCTCAGGCTTATGTGGATTACGCTCGAGAATTTGGTGACAGCAGCACCTCGGTGCCGCTCACCCTGGGCTGGAGCCGTGACAGCCGCGACAGCGCGCTGGTGCCGACTGCTGGACGGCTGCAGCGGGTCAACGGTGAGTTAGGCATCGCTGGGGACACCCGATATTCCAAGATCAATTACCAGTTTCAACAGTACGTGCCACTGAACAAGCAGTACACGCTGGCGTTCAACGCCGAACTGGGTTGGGGCAAGGGTCTGGGTGGTCGCCCGTTCCCGGTTTTCAAGAACTTCTTTGGCGGTGGCCTGGGTTCGGTGCGTGGCTTCGAGCAGGGAACATTGGGGCCAACTTCCCCAGTTCTAAATTCCACTGCTGTGAATATCGGCGGTTCGCGCAAGTTTGTGTTGAATGCCGAATTCATCGCCCCCTTCCCCGGCGCTGGCAACGACCGCACTTTGCGCATGTTTGGCTTTTTTGATGTGGGCAATGTCTACGGGGAAAATGAAAAACTGTCTTTTGACCAGCTGCGCTCCTCGGTTGGTATCGGTCTGAGCTGGATCTCACCGATCGGCCCGCTGCGCTTTGCATTCGCCACCCCCATCCGCAAGATTGAAGGCGATAAAATTCAAAACTTCCAGTTCCAGATAGGTACCTCCTTCTGATGAAGACTTCTTTTGCTCTTTTTCATCGCGCCGTACCGCGCGTCTTGCTGGTCACGCTCGCGTCCGGGCTGCTGGCAGGCGCGGCCATCGCACAAGATTTCCGCATTGGCTTTGTGAACACCGAGCGTATCTTCCGCGAGGCCAACCTGGCCAAGGCAGCGCAGACCAAGCTGGAGCAGGAGTTTTCGCGCCGGGAAAAAGAGGTGCAAGGGCTGGCGGCGACGCTAAAGACCGCGTCAGAAAAATTCGAACGTGAGGCACCTACCCTGCCTGAGACTCAGCGGGTGGCCCGTCAGCGCCAGTTGGTCGACATGGACCGCGACTTTCAGCGCAAGCAGCGCGAGTTCCAGGAAGACCTCAACCTGCGCAAGAACGAAGAGCTGCAACAGGTGCTTGAGCGCGCCAACCGCGTGATCAAGCAGGTGGCCGAGGCCGAGAAATACGACCTGGTGATCCAGGAGGCGGTCTACATCAACCCCAAGCACGACATCACCGACAAGGTGTTGACCGGCTTGAATAACGCCAAGTAAGCCGAGGTTTTCGGGTGTCCCAATCGCTGGGCTCCATGGTTCGGGCCCTCGGCGGCGAGTTGATCGGAGACCCCGGGCTGTCCATTGACAGGCTGGCGCCGCTGGCTACGGCACACGAGGGTGAGATTGCCTTCGTGGCGCAAGCCCGCTACGCCAAACAGATCGCCAGCACCCAGGCCTCGGCCTTGATCGTGTCACCTGCGTTACGCGAGGCCGCAATGGCCCGCCCGGCTTGTATCGTCACACCCGACCCTTACCTGTATTTCGCCCGCCTCACCCAATGGTGGCGCGCCCAGCATGCGCCCGTCGCACCCCCTCGGGTGCACCCGCTGGCCAGCATCCATCCCAACGCGCTGGTCGATCCCTTGGCCGATATCGGTCCGTTTGTGGTGATCGGCGCCGGCGCTCGGGTGGCGCGCGGTGCGCGCATTGGCGCCCACGGGGTGATTGGCGATGGTGCCAGCGTGGGTGAAAACTCGGTGCTGCATCCCCGCGTGACGCTGGGCGAAGCCTGTCATGTCGGTGCGCGCTGCATCGTGCATTCGGGGGTGGTGATTGGTGCCGATGGCTTTGGTTTCGCGCCCCACGAGGGCCAGTGGATAAAAATTGAGCAACTCGGAGCGGTGCGTATCGGCAACGACGTGGAGATCGGGGCCAACACCTGCGTCGACCGCGGCGCGCTCGACGACACTGTGATCGAAGACGGGGTGAAGCTGGACAACCTGATCCAGATTGGTCACAACGTGCGCGTGGGCGCGCACACCGCCATGGCGGGCTGTGTCGGTGTGGCGGGTAGCGCGGTGATCGGTGCGCATTGCACGGTGGGCGGCGGTGCGGTGGTGCTGGGGCATCTCAGCCTGGCCGACGGCGTGCACATATCTGCGGCCTCGGTTGTCACGCGTTCGATCCGCGTGCCCGGCCACTACACCGGCATGTTTCCCATCGACGACAATGCGAGCTGGGAAAAAAACGCCGCTTCGGTGAAGCAACTGCACCGCCTGCGCGAGCGCCTCCGAGCTTTGGAACAGGTGCTTGCGAAGACCAACAAAGACATCCCCGCACCATGATGGACATCCACGAAATTCTCAAGCAGCTGCCGCACCGCTACCCGTTCCTGATGGTGGACCGTGTGCTGGAACTGGAAAAAGGCAAGCGCATCCAGGCGTTGAAAAACGTCACCATCAACGAGCCGTTTTTTGTTGGCCATTTCCCGCACCGCCCGGTGATGCCCGGTGTGTTGATGTTGGAGGCGATGGCCCAGGCTGCCGCTCTGCTGGCGTTTGACGCGGTCGACAAAACGCCCGACGACAAGACGGTGTACTACTTCGCTGGCATCGACAATGCGCGCTTCAAGCGGCCTGTGGAGCCGGGCGACCAGCTCATCATGGATGTGACGCTGGACCGCATGAAAGCCGGCATCTTCAAGTTCACCGGGGTGACCCGGGTGCAGGGGAACATCGTCTGCCAAGCCGAGCTGATGTGCACCATGCGCAGCATCGCCTGACCTGTTCGGGAATCTGACCGTGACGCTCATCCACGCCTCCGCCTTGGTGGACCCCGCCGCCGAGCTTGACGGTTCGGTGACGGTCGGTCCGTACACCGTGATCGGACCGCATGTGAAGGTGGGCGCGGGCACCACGATTGGCGCGCATTGTGTGATCGAGGGTCACACCACCATCGGGCGCGACAACCGCATCTTCCAGTTCAACTCGCTCGGCGCGGTGCCGCAAGACAAGAAGTACGCGGGTGAACCTTGCGAGCTGCACATTGGCGAGCGCAACACGGTGCGCGAGTTCTGCACCTTCAACATCGGCTCGCCGGGTGGCGGCGCGATCACCTCGGTGGGCGACGACAACTGGATCATGGCCTACGTGCATCTGGCGCACGACTGCCGGGTGGGCAACCACACCATTTTCGCGAACAACAGCCAGTTGGCCGGCCATGTGCTGGTCGGTGACTGGGTCATCCTCGGTGGCTTCACGGTGGCGCACCAGTTTGTGCGCATCGGCGCACACGCCATGACCGCCATGGGCTCGCTGCTGTTTGCAGACCTGCCGCCGTTTGTGATGTGTCAGGGCCAGCCAGCCCAGGCGCGCTCCATGAACTACGAGGGCCTGCGCCGCCGCGGTTTTTCGCCCGAGCGCGTCGCTGCGGTGAAAGCGATGCACAAGGCCTTGTACCGAGACGATCTCACGCTGGAGCGAGCGATGGAGCAGATCGCCGCGCTGCCCGAAAAAACGCCCGCTGCCGCGCTCGACATAGCGCCCGATGTGGCGCTGATGCTCGACTTCCTCAAGCAGAGCTCACCCCGGCGCGGCATCGTCCGCTGAGTTCCCATGGAAGACAGCCAACGGTTTGCCCTGGTGGCGGGTGAGACCTCGGGCGATCTGCTGGCAGGTTTGTTGCTGGGCGGCATGCGCGAGCGTTGGCCAAGCCAGCGCAGCTATGGCATCGGCGGCCCGCGCATGGCAGAGCAGGGGTTTGATGCCTGGTGGCCGAGCGAACGGCTGGCGGTGCGCGGTTACATCGAGGTGCTGCGCCACTACCGGGGTATCGTGGCCATTCGCCACCAGCTCCGTGAGCGCTTGCTGGGGCCTGAGCGGCCAGACCTTTTCATCGGCGTGGACGCACCCGATTTCAACCTCGACCTCGAAGCCGACCTCAAAGCGCAAGGTGTTCGCACGGTGCATTTCGTCTGCCCGTCGGTCTGGGCGTGGCGGCCCGAGCGGGTGGAGAAAATCCGCCGAAGTGTCGACCATGTGCTGTGCATTTTTCCATTTGAGCCTGCGCTGCTGGCGCAGCATGGCATCGCGTCCACCTATGTGGGGCACCCGCTGGCCGAGGTCATTCCGTTGCAGCCCGACAAAGCCGCTGCCCGCGCCGCGCTGGATCTGCCCGCCGAGGGCGATGTGGTGGCGCTGTTGCCGGGCAGCCGCGGCTCGGAGTTGCAGTACCTGGGCCAGCGTTTCTTCGATGCGGCGGCACGCATTCTGGCGGCCCGGCCCGCCACCCGTTTCGTGGTGCCCGCCGTGCCGGCCTTGCAAGAGCGCATGTCTGCCCTGGCGCAGGCCAGCGGCCTGGGCGCCTCGGTGCGGGTGCTGGCGGGTCAATCGCACACCGCGCTGGCGGCTTGTGACGTGACCCTGATCGCCAGCGGCACCGCCACGCTGGAGGCCGCGCTGTTCAAGCGGCCCATGGTGATTGCTTACAACATGAACGCCTTGTCGTGGCAGATCATGCGGCGCCAGCAAATGCAGCCCTGGGTGGGTCTGCCCAACATCCTCTGCCAGGACTTCGTGGTGCCCGAGCTGTTGCAGGGCGCCGCCACGCCGAAGGCACTGGCTCAGGCGGTGCTCGACTGGCTCGACGCACCTGAGAGAATCACCGTTTTGCAGCAACGTTTTGAGACGCTGCACCACACGCTGCGCCGCGATACCGCCCAACTGGCCACCGATGCGATCGAAAAAATGCTTGTCCGTTAAACAAGCCAGGCTCCTGTGGGACATCCCCGGCCTGGTTGCGGGTGTCGACGAGGCCGGCCGCGGGCCGCTGGCGGGCCCAGTGGTGGCGGCAGCGGTGATCCTGGATGCCCGCTCGCCCATTCGTGGCCTGGCCGACTCCAAACAACTGAGCCCGCGCCGGCGCGAGCAGCTATTTGATGAGATTCGGGCCAAGGCGCTGTGTTGCAGCGTCGCGCAGGCATCGGTGGAGGAGATCGACCGCTTGAACATCTTGCAGGCCACCATGCTTGCCATGCAGCGCGCGGTGCAAGGGCTGCGTCTCAAGCCCAACAGGGTGCTGGTGGATGGCAACCGCCTGCCGTCGCTGGCGGTGCTGGCCGAGGCGGTGGTCTCGGGGGATTCGCTGGTGCCCGCGATCTCGGCGGCGTCGATTGTCGCCAAGGTCACGCGCGATCGTCTGCTCGATGAGCTGCATGCCTTGCACCCGGACTACGGCTTCGACCGCCACAAGGGCTACGGCACCGCGCAGCACCTGCTGGCCTTGCAAACCCTCGGTCCGCTCGACGTGCACCGCCGCTCGTTTGCGCCGGTGGCTCTTGCGCTGCAGCGCCAGTCGGGTGCCGCATGACCGCACCACCCTTGCCGCAGACCATCGTTTCGCGCGACAACCCGCTCATCAAGCGGCTTCGTCTGCTGGCGAACGACACCACCGCCTACCGCAAGCAAGGCCAGGTGTGGCTGGAAGGCGAGCACCTTTGTCGCGCTCTGTTGTCGCGCTCTCAGCGCCCGGTGCTGGCGCTGTTCACCGAGTCGCATTGGCCACAGGCAGATCCGGCTTTGCGCGAGGCAGCGCCCAAGGTGCATCTGGTGCCCGACGCGCTGATCGCAGCGATCAGCGGCTTGGAGTCGCCCGCGGCCATGGGCTTTGTCTGGGACTTGCCGCCGCAGGTGTGTGTACAGCCGGGTGTGGCCAGTGTGGTGCTGGACCGTTTGCAGGACGCGGGCAACGTCGGCTCCATTCTGCGAAGCGCTGCTGCCATGGGTTTTGGTCAGGTGCTGGCGATCAAGGGCACAGCGGCGCTCTGGTCGCCCAAGGTGCTGCGCTCGGGCATGGGCGCGCACTTTGCGCTGAACCTGGTGGAAGGCTTGTCGATCGGCGAGGTCGCGGCCGCGGGCCTGCCGTTGCTGGTCACCAGCTCGCACGAAGGCGATTTCCTGCACCTGTCCGCGCTGCCCTGGCCCTGCGCCTGGGTGCTCGGGCACGAGGGGCAGGGCGTGGCCCCGGCGCTGGCCAGGCTGGCGGCGCGTTCGGTGCGCATTGCGCAGCCGGGCGGCGAGGAGTCGCTGAACGTGGCGGCGGCAGCCGCGATCTGCCTGCACGCCAGTGCTGCGGCGCGCTGAGCGCTCTCGCTATAATTCCGGGGTTTACCCGCACCCGACGCAGTTTCCGCGTCCACCTGGCTGTCAGTCCTGGCGGCTGGCCCGGTTGTATCCATGCTCGGCAAGCCCTGTGCACGACCGACCGATCCGATTTTCCCTGGTTGTGCCCTTCCTGGGGCTGGTGTGCGCTCAAAAAAATATCTGGAGAACACCTTGCTGCCCGTCCACCCGAAAGCCCTTCTTGCGCTCGCCGACGGCACAGTCCTCACTGGCTCCTCTGTCGGTGCCACCGGCCAGACCGTTGGTGAAGTGGTGTTCAACACCTCGCTCACCGGTTACCAGGAAATCCTCACCGATCCGAGCTACTGCCAGCAGATCGTCACCCTGACCTATCCGCACATCGGCAACACCGGCGTCAACCCGGAAGACGTGGAGGCCAGCCGCATCCACGCCGCCGGCCTGATCATCAAGAACCTGCCGCTGCTGGCGTCGAATTTCCGCAGCACGGAAACGCTGTCGCAGTACCTGGTGCGCGAGCACACGGTGGCCATTGCCGACATCGACACCCGCGCTCTCACGCGCCGCCTGCGCACGCACGGCGCACAGAACGGCTGCATCCTGGCGCTGGCGCCTGGCGAGGCCATCACCGACGCCCACCGCGCTCAGGCCATCGCCGCCGCGCAGGCGGTGCCCGACATGACCGGGCTGGATCTGGCGCGCGTGGTCTCAGTCAATGAGACCTATCCTTGGACCCAGACCGAGTGGCAGCTGGGCTTTGGTTACGGCGAGCAGATCGCGCCAAAGTTTCACGTGGTCGCCTACGACTTCGGTGTCAAGTTCAACATCCTGCGCATGCTGAGCGCGCGCGGTTGCAAGGTCACGGTGGTGCCGGCGCAGACGCCCGCCAGCGATGTCGCCAAGCTCAAACCGAGCGGCGTCTTCCTCTCCAACGGTCCGGGCGACCCCCAGGCCTGCGACTACGCGGTGACCGCGGTACGCGAGATCGTGGCCAGCGGTGTGCCCACCTTCGGTATTTGCCTGGGTCATCAGATCCTGGCGCTGGCAAGCGGCGCCAAAACCTTCAAGATGAAATTTGGCCACCACGGCGCGAATCACCCGGTGAAGGATCTGGACAGCGGCCGTGTGAGCATCACCAGCCAGAACCACGGTTTTGCGGTCGATGAAACCAGCTTGCCTGCGAATCTGCGTGCTACCCACATCAGCCTGTTCGACGGCACGCTGCAAGGACTGGCCCGCACCGACAGGCCTGCGTTCTGCTTTCAGGGCCACCCCGAGGCCTCGCCCGGCCCGCATGACATCGGCTACCTGTTCGACCGCTTCATCGGTTTGATGGAAAAAGCCGCATGAGTTTTGGCGGGGTTACCGACATCTGGACTTGCGCCATTGGTGCGATGGGCATTGCGTTGCTGGTGTTTGCGTTCTGTTTGTTGGCTTCGGGGTCGAGCTGGCCACCGCCAGCCTGTGATGGCGACAACCGCCGGGGAGTGACATGAAGCTGTTCAGTTTTCCGGTGTTTGCGGTCGAGAAGGCGATTGCCAAGCGCATGCTCTCGCTGACGGCGCCGCACAAAGAATGGTTTACCCAGCGCTGGGCGCAAAAGCCTTATCGCAAGTCCTTCGTTGAGAACAAGACCATGCCGCTGGTGACCCTGCTGGCCAAAGGCAAGACCTGGGACGACGAGACCTTTAACGGCGAGCTGGCCGCCTGGGACGTGCTGTTCCATCCGGCCGAGGCCGAGGTGCTGCGTCCCATGATCGAGGGCGATGGCTTGTTGCAACTGATGCAGAAGAACATGCCCGCCGAGCGGGTGCAGGCCTTGCTCCGCCAGCTGGACAGCCGCCGCCAGACCTGAGCTGCCTGCCTCTCTCTCCGACCCACCGCTCTTTGCTACCGGACCGACATGCCCAAAAGAACCGACATCCAGACCGTCCTCATCATCGGCGCCGGCCCCATCATCATCGGCCAGGCCTGTGAGTTCGATTACTCGGGGGTGCAGGCCTGCAAGGCGCTGCGCGAAGAGGGTTACCGCGTGGTGTTGATCAACAGCAACCCGGCCACCATCATGACCGACCCGGCCACGGCCGACGTCACCTACATCGAGCCCATCACCTGGCAGACGGTAGAAAAAATCATCGCCAAGGAGCGCCCGCTTTGCGCCGGCGGGTTTGCGATTTTGCCCACCATGGGCGGTCAGACTGCGCTGAACTGCGCGCTCGATCTTTGGCACAACGGCGTGCTGGAGAAGTACGAGGTGGAGCTGATCGGCGCCACGCCAGAAGCGATTGACAAGGCCGAGGACCGGCTGAAGTTCAAGGACGCGATGACCAAGATCGGCCTGGGCTCGGCGCGCTCGGGCATCGCCCACACCCTGGACGAAGCCTGGGCTGTGCAGAAAACCCTGGGTTTCCCGACCGTGATTCGGCCCAGCTTCACGCTGGGCGGCAGCGGCGGCGGCATCGCCTACAACCCGGAAGAGTTCGAGACCATTTGCAAGCGCGGCCTGGAGGCATCGCCCACCAACGAACTGCTGATCGAGGAATCGCTGCTGGGCTGGAAAGAGTACGAGATGGAGGTGGTGCGCGACAAGGCGGACAACTGCATCATCGTCTGCGCCATTGAAAACCTCGACCCCATGGGCGTGCACACCGGCGACTCGATCACCGTGGCCCCGGCCCAAACGCTGACC
>JBBSDB010000063.1:0-14477 GCA_038249735.1 Burkholderiales bacterium | reverse complement strand
GTGCTGACCACCGGGCGTCAGTATTGCGAGCGTTTTGTGGAGGCGCTACCGGTGCAGATCCTCCCGTGCCCGGTCGATTTCCCTCGCATGATGTATTACCAGCTGTGGCACGAGCGCACACACGCATCGAACGCCGGGCGCTGGTTGCGCGAGCAGATCAAAGGTGTGGCCGCCGCGCTGCCCCGGCTTGAACCTCAAGCCATCTGAGCCCCTTCCTTTCGATTTCAGAAAGCCCGCCGCATGACCACGCCCCGACTCCAGCTCACCGGCATCACCAAACGCTACCCCGGCGTGGTGGCGAACCGGGACATTTCACTCACGGTGCTGCCCGGCGAAATTCACGCGGTGCTGGGCGAAAACGGCGCGGGCAAATCGACACTGATGAAGGTCATATATGGCGCCGTCAAGCCCGACGAGGGCGCGGTGGTGTTCAACGGCCAGCCGGTGCAGGTGCGCAACCCGCAGGAGGCGCGCGCGCTGGGCATCAGCATGGTGTTCCAGCACTTCAGCCTGTTCGACACACTCACCGTGGCCGAGAACGTGTGGCTCGGGCTGGACAAATCTCTGTCCCTGGCCGAGGTCAGCGCCAGCATCACCGCGAAGGCGGCCGAGTACGGGCTCGATATCGACCCGGCGCGCCCGGTGCACACGCTTTCGGTCGGCGAAATGCAGCGGGTGGAGATCATCCGTTCGCTGCTGACCAGCCCGCAGCTGCTGATCCTGGACGAGCCCACTTCGGTGCTCACGCCGCAGGCGGTGGAGAAGCTGTTCACCGTGCTCAGAAAGCTCGCCACTGAGGGCTGCAGCATCCTCTACATCAGCCACAAACTGCATGAAATTCGCGCCTTGTGCACCGCTTGCACCGTGTTACGCGGTGGTCAGGTCACCGGCGACTGCGACCCGCGCGAAGAGAGCAACGCTTCTCTCTCACGCCTGATGATCGGCGCCGAACCGCCCGCGCTCAAGGTGCGTGCCCAGCAGCCCGGCGCCACCGTGTTGTCGGTCGATGGGCTGAGCCTCAAGAGCGCCGAGCCGTTCGGCACCGATCTGCACGACATTGCGCTTCGGGTGCGCGCGGGCGAGGTGGTGGGCATCGCCGGTGTGTCGGGCAATGGCCAGAGCGAGTTGCTGCGATCGCTATCCGGCGAAGACATGCGCGCGCCAGCCAGCAGCATTCGGGTAGGCATTCAGGACGCCGCGCGCTTGAGTCCCGGTCAGCGCCGTGCGCTGGGTCTGCACTTTGTGCCCGAAGAGCGGCTGGGCCGTGGCGCAGTGCCCACCCTGTCGCTGGCGCACAACCTGTTGCTCACGCGCCGCGATGCGGTCGGCGCGTTCGGCTGGATTCGCGTCGGCGCGCTGCGCCTCCAGGCGGCCGACATCATTGCGCGCTACCAGGTCAAGGCCAACGGCCCGAACGCGGCGGCCAAGTCGCTCTCAGGTGGCAACCTGCAGAAGTTCATCGTCGGGCGCGAGATCGAAGCCATCCGACGATTCGCCGGGCCGCCCCAAGCATCGGCGCACCCCCTCGGGGGGCCTGGCGAAGCCAGGGCTGGGGGCCACAGCGGCTTGTTGATCGTGAGCCAACCCACTTGGGGTGTTGATGTGGGCGCCGCAGCGCAGATTCGCGGCGAAATTCTGGCGCTGCGCGACGCGGGTTGCGCGGTGCTGGTGGTGAGCGAAGAGCTGGAGGAGCTGTTCGAGATTTGCGACCGCCTGCATGTGATTGCCAAGGGGCGCTTGTCGCCCTCGGTGGATCGGGTCGATGCCAGCACCGAGTTGATCGGACAATGGATGTCCGGGCTGTGGGATGCGGCGGATCAGCGCCACGCAACGGAGGCCGATCATGTTGCGGCTTGAGGCACGCGCGCAGCCATCGACCGGCTGGGCCTACGCGTCGCCGCTGCTGGCGTTGGTCATCACGGTGGTGGTTGGTGTGGGCCTTTTTGTGCTGCTGGGCAAAGATCCGGTGCGCGGGCTGCAGATCTTTTTCTGGGAGCCGATCAAGAGCGGTTATGCCTGGTCGGAACTCATCGTCAAGGCCACGCCGCTGCTCATCATTGGTCTCGGTTTGGCGGTGTGCTTTCGCTCGAACGTGTGGAACATCGGCGCCGAAGGCCAGTACCTGATCGGCGCGATCTTTGCCACCTGGGTGGCGCTGCAGGCCGATGCCGACACCAGCCGCTGGATCGTGGTGGCGGTGCTGCTGGCCGGCGCGCTGGGCGGTATGGTGTGGGCGGGCATCACCGCGCTGCTGCGCGACCGCTTCAATGCCAACGAAATCCTGGTCAGCCTGATGCTGGTTTATGTGGCGATTCAGGTACTGAACTATCTGGTCTATGGCCCTTGGAAAGACCCGGCAGGCTTCAACTTTCCGCAAACCCAGACCTTTGAGGCGGCGGCGCAGATGCCGCGCCTCATGGCCGGCTCTCGGGTCAACATCGGGATACTGCTGGCCTTGGCGGGCGTGGTGCTGGTCTGGGTGTTCCTGTTCCGCACCCGCGCTGGCTTTGCCCAGCAGGTCGGCGGGTTGGCGCCAGCCGCCGCGCGCTACGCCGGCTTTTCCTCGCGCCGGGCGCTGTGGACCGCTTTGCTGGTTTCTGGCGGCGCGGCAGGCTTGGCCGGCGCGCTGGAGGTGACCGGGCCCATCGGGCAGCTCACACCGCATGTGCCGGTGGGCTACGGGTTTGCGGCCATCATCGTGGCGTTTGTCGGCCGGCTGCATCCGGTGGGCATCGTGTTTTCGGCCTTGCTGATGAGCATGTTCTACATCGGTGGCGAACTGGCGCAGTCGCGCATGGGCCTGCCCCGGTCGATCACAGGCGTGTTCCAAGGGCTGTTGCTTTTTGCGTTGCTGGCCTGCGATACCTTGATCAACCACCGCTTGGTTTGGAAGAGGAGCTAAAAGATGGAACCGATTGCTCTGCTGATTGCCGCTTCACTCAACGCGGGCACTGTGCTCGCCATTGCGGCGCTGGGCTTGCTCATCAACGAGAAGGCTGGAATTGTCAACCTCGGGGCCGAGGGCATCATGCTGTGCTCGGCGCTGGCGGGTTTTGCTGCGGTGGTGCACACCGGCAGCGGGATGGCTGGTTTTGCCGCCGGCATGGCGGCCGGTGCGTTGTTGGCGGCGGTGTTCGGCGTGCTGGTGATCTGGCTCAACACCAACCAGTATGCGACGGGCCTGGCCCTGTCCCTGTTTGGTGCCGGGCTCTCGGCCTTTGCCGGCGCGCGCTATGTGAAAGCCTCCCTGCCCGAGCAGCCCCGCTTTTCTATTCCGGTGCTGTCCGATATTCCGTTTTTGGGCTCGGCCTTTTTCAAGCACCACCCGATGGTCTATGTGTGCATCTTTTTGGTGCTGGGGTCGATTTGGTTTTTGTACCGCACGCGCGCCGGATTGGTGCTTCGCAGTGTGGGCGAGAGCCCCGAATCGGCGCATGCCCTGGGCTATCCAGTGCGGCGCATCCGCCTGCTGGCTGTGATGGCGGGCGGCGCGCTCTGCGGTTTGTCTGGCGCTTATGTCTCAACCGTCTACACCCCGCTGTGGGTTGAGGGCATGATCGCTGGCAAGGGCTGGATTGCGCTGGCGCTCACCACCTTCGCCACCTGGCGCCCGGCACGCGTCTTGCTCGGTGCGTATCTGTTCGGTGGCGTGACCATGTTGCAGTTTCACTTGCAGGCGACCGGTGTGAACATGGCCAGCCAGTTTCTGAACATGATGCCGTACCTGGCCACCATCGTTGTGCTGGTGCTGATCTCTCGCAACCCCACCTGGATTCGCGTCAACATGCCCACTTCCATCGGCAAACCCTTCTATCCTGGAAGCTGAAACTTCGCGCTTTGGCGCAGATAATGCAAGCCGTGTTTCCTGTCTGTTTTTCCACCCAACCGAGGTTTTTATGACTGACCTGAGCAAACGTTCCCTGTTCAAAGCCGCTGCCGCCAGTGCGCTGGCCGCCAGCCTGCTGATGGCTTGCGGCAAAAAAGAAGAAGCGGCGCCTGCGCCTGCTCCCGCCCCCGCTGTGGTCGAAGCACCCAAGCCCGAGCCGCTGAAGGCCGCCTGGGTGTATGTGGGCCCCGTGGGCAACGCCGGCTGGTCGTTTGCGCACGACCTGGGTCGCAAAGCAGTCGAGGAAAAGTTTGGCGATGCGGTGAAGACCACGTTTGTGGAGAGCGTGCCTGAGGGCGCGGACGCCGAGCGCGTGATCCGCGATCTGGCGCAGCAGGGCAACCAGATCATCTTCGCCACCTCGTTTGGTTTCATGGAGCCCATGCTCAAGGTCGCGGCCGATTTCCCCAACGTGAAGTTTGAGCACGCCACCGGCTACAAGACCGCGCCCAACATGCGCATCTACGACGCCAGCTTCTACCAAGACACCTACATGGCCGGTGTCATCGCTGGCACCATGACCAAGACCAACACGCTGGGCTATGTGGGCTCGTTTGCCATCCCCGAGGTGCTTCGCAACCTGAACGCGTTCACGTTGGGCGCGCAGAGCGTGAACCCGAAGATCAAGGTCAATGTGGTCTGGGTCAACACCTGGTTCGACCCGCCGAAGGAAACCGAAGCCGCGCAAAGTCTGATCAACCAGGGCGCTGACGTGCTGCTGCAAAACACCGACTCCACCGCTGTGCTGGAAACGGCCGAGCGAGCTGGCAAGTTCGCCTTCGGCTGGGACAGCGACATGAGTGCTTTCGCGCCGAACGCCCACCTGGGTTCTGCCGTCGTCCTTTGGGCGCCTTACTACATCCAGGCGATTGAAGAGCTGAAAGCCGGAACCTGGGAAACCAAGCGGACCGTCTGGGGCGTGAAGGAAGGTCTCAACGACCTGATCAAGATATCCGACAAGGTGCCGGCCGAGACGCGCGCCAAGGTCGATGAGATCAAGGCCGGCATGAAGGCAGGCACCTTCGAGGTGTTCACTGGCCCGATCGTGGACAACACCGGCAAGGAAGTGCTGGCCGCTGGCGCCACCGGCGACCAGGCTTGGCGCGACAAGGTGAACTTCTTCGTCAAGGGCATTGAAGGCAAGGTGCCCGCTGGCAAGTAAGCCTTCAGGCTCACAGGGCCGCCCCGACAGCTGTCGGGTGTCGGCACGGCCACCCCACCGGTTCCCACTGGTAGGGTGGTCTTTTTTTTACTGGGGTGGACGGCAATGGAACAAGTGACGGTGGTGGAACAGCAGCTCTGGTGGCCATTGGCGCTGGAGGGCGATCTACAAGAGCAGCCGTTGGCGCTGCGCCTGCTGGGGCGCGAACTCGTGCTCTGGCGCGATGCCGCCGGGGAGCCGGTGGTGATGAAGGACCAGTGCCCGCACCGCGGTGCTCGGCTCTCGCTTGGTCAGGTGCAAGACGGGGCACTGCAATGTGCGTATCACGGCTGGCGGTTCGATGCGAGCGGGCGCTGCGTGAGCATCCCGGCCCAACCCGCTTTTGTGCCACCGCTTGGCCACAGCGCCTGTCGGTACGAAACCCGTCTTGCCCATGGCCTCATTTGGACCTGTTTGGTTGAACCGGCAGGCGACACGCCCGCCTTGCCCGGGCTGCCCGCGCGCCGGTTGATCTACGGCCCGTTCGATGTGGCCACCAGCGCGCCGCGCGCAGTGGAGAACTTCCTCGACACCGCGCACTTCGCCTTTGTTCACCGAGACTGGCTGGGCGCTGCCTCGCACCCCGAGGTGCCGCCATATGACGTGACCCACACCGCCGATGGCCGACCTGTCATCGAGCAATACCAAGCCTGGCAGCCGCGCGCCACCGCCAGCAGTGCCCACGGCGACTGGGTGAACTACCGCTACGAGGTCCTCGGCCCTTACAGCGCGCTGCTCACCAAGCGCGCTGAAGGGGGCGGCCCGCAAGACAGCTACGTGGCCTGGGCCTGCCCGACCGACGACGAACACTGCCGACTCTGGTTCGCTCAATACACCAGCGACGACACATCCAGCGACGACGAGTTGCGCGTGTTTCAAGAAACCATTTTTTCGCAGGACCGGCCCATTCTCGAATCTCAGCGCCCGGCGCGCTTGCCGATCCACGGCGGGGAGGTGATGGGCGCGGCCGACCGGCTGAGTGCGGCCTACCGCCGCTATCTGAAAAACGCCGGCATCACGCACGGCGTGTGTTGAGGACCCAACCATGAATGCTGTCGAACTCGCCCGCGTCATTCCCAAGGCCGAGCTGCACCTGCACATCGAAGGCTCGCTGGAGCCCGAGCTGATTTTTGCGCTGGCGCAGCGCAACGGCGTGAGCTTGCCGTATGCCAGCGTTGAAGCGTTGCGCGCGGCCTACGCTTTCACCGACCTGCAGAGCTTTCTCGACATCTACTACGCCGGTGCCAGCGTGCTGCTTCACGAAGCGGATTTTTACGACATGGCCTGGGCCTATTTCGAGCGTGCCCACGCCGACAACGTCATCCACGCCGAGCTGTTCTTCGATCCGCAGACCCACACCGTGCGCGGTGTGCCCATGGCCAGCGTGATCCACGGGTTGTCGCGTGCCTGCGCTGATGCGAAAGAAAAGCTGGGCATCAGCGCCTCGCTCATCCTGTGCTTTCTGCGCCACCTGAGCGAAGAAGATGCTTTCGCCGCGCTGGCGGCTGCGCTGCCGCACCGTGAACACTTCATCGGCGTCGGGCTCGACTCCAGCGAGCTGGGGCACCCGCCGGAGAAATTCGAGCGCGTGTTCGCGCGCTGTCGCGAGCTGGGTCTGCACGTGGTCGCGCATGCCGGCGAAGAGGGCCCGCCGGAGTACATGTGGCAAGCGATCGACCTCCTGAAAGTGGAGCGCATCGACCACGGCGTGGCCTCTCTGCAAGACCCGTTGCTGGTCGCCGAGCTGGCCCACACTCGCCTGCCACTCACCGTGTGCCCGCTGTCCAACCTCAAGCTGCGGGTGGTGAGCGACCTGCGCGACCATCCGTTGAAGAAGATGCTCGACGCTGGCCTGTGCGTCACCATCAACTCGGACGATCCAGCCTATTTCGGTGGCTACATGAACACCAATTTCGCGCAGACAGTGGAGGCGCTGGGCCTGAGCCGCGACGAGGTCGTCACGCTGGCCAAAAACAGCTTTGAGGCGGGCTTCATGGACACCGAGCGTCGCAGCGCCTGTCTGCAGCAGTTGCAGGCGGTACTGGCAGGTTCGACCTGAGCGCGCTGGATTCAGGCGGGTGAAGACGCGGCCGACAAGGCGATGGTGACCAGCGCGCAGGCATCGCTCAACGCGAGCACGCTGTGCATCGCATCGCCCTTGAGATAAAGCATTTGCCCGGGCTGCAACACCGCCGGACCGTCGTCGAGACCGACCTCGATATGGCCTGTCACGCATTGGATCGTGATCTCGCCCGGCACCCGGTGCGGCGGCAAGCCTTTGCCAGCGCCCATCAGCAGGCGAATCACCTCCAGATCGCGTGATTTGAACAAAGCCGTCGAGGTCAAAACGCCAGGGCTGGCGGCTGCACAAACATCGACGGGCTGACCGGGTTGAGCGTGTGGGATTGCCATGGCTTGTCAGCATACGCTCCCCATGGGATGCCGTCACCTTCGCGTTCCATCCCGCTGCGCTCGGCTGGCCAGGCATACAATCTCGGCTTGGCGAACCGGTGCTTCCCCGGTTCGCTTTTTCATTGTCGGAAGCCATGTCGAGGAACACCATGTACAAAAACCTCGTGGCCCGGCGCGTCTGCGCTTTGGCGGTCACCAGCTTTTTCTCTTTCTTTGCCCTTCAGGCGTCGGCCCAGTCTTCGACAGTGGTTGTGCCGCCGCTCAAGGTGGCCTTTGTCTATGTGGCGCCGCTCACCGAAGCGGGTTGGGTGCGCCAGCACGAACGCGGGCGACTGGCGGTCGAGTCTGCGCTGGGCGATCGGGTGCAGACCACCTACGTGGAAAACGTGGCCGAGGGGGCAGACGCCGAGCGGGTGATCCGCGACCTGGCGCGCCAGGGCAACCAGATCATCTTCACGCCCAGTTTTGGCTACATGGAGCCCACGCTGAAGGTGGCGCGCGAGTTCCCGGCGGTGAAGTTCGAGTCCATCACCGGCTACAAGAACGCGCCCAACGTGGCGACGGCCAACGCGCGGTATTACGAAGGCCGTTACCTCGCGGGCATCGCGGCGGGGCGGCTCGCCACGCAAGCGGGCTACGTGGCCGGCTTCCCAATCCCCGAGGTGGTGCAGGGCATCAACGCGTTCGCGCTGGGCATGCGCTCGGTCAACCCAGCGGCTACCGTGCGCGTGGTGTTTCTGGGTGAATGGTTCAACCCGCCTCGCGAACGCGAAGCGGCCATGACGCTGATGAACCAGGGCGCCGAGGTGCTGGCGTTTCACACTGGCTCCACCGCCGTGATGGTCGCGGCCCAGGAGCGCGGGCGCCTCGCCGTGGCCTACCACTCCGACATGAGCCGCTTCGCGCCTGACGCGCAGATCGCTGCTGTGACCCACCGCTGGGGCGATTACTACACGCAGCGGGTGCAGGCGGTACTCGATGGCAAGTGGGCCAGTGGCAACGTGTGGGGCGGTGTGCGCGAGGGCATGGTCCGCGTCGAAGGCTTCGGCCCCAAGGTGCCGGCTGCGGTGCGCCAAGAAGTGTTGAAGCGCCAGGCTGAGATGGCGGCGGGCAAGGTGGTGGTGTTTGCCGGTGGCCAGACCGGTGTGAAGGACAACACCGGTCGCCAAGTGATCGCGCCTGGCAACGCGCTCAGCGATGCCGCGATATTGAACATGGACTGGGCGGTTGAAGGCGTGGTTGGGCGCTTCGCCCCTTGAGACAGGCTGGGCCGCATGCGACTTGGGCTGGTTTGGTCTGGCATGCCGACCATGCGGGTGGCGATATGAAAAGTCTTCAGCAGTTGGCTACAGTGGCGCCATGAAAAATGCCTACCGTGCCGCACTGCTGTCGTTTGATGACCAGCACCAACCCCGTTTTGAGCGCGACGGCTTGCTGGTCACCGGCCCCGATGCCCAGGGTGTTCAGCGGGTGTTGGCGCTCGGCGACCACAGCACCTTGATTGACCAGTTTTCCGACCTGTCGGTGCAGGACCTGCGAGGCCAGTTGATCGCGCCCGGCTTCATCGACCTGCATGTGCACTACCCGCAGATCGACGTGATCGGCTCGCCAGCCGACGGCCTGCTGCCCTGGCTGGAAAACTTCACCTTTCCGCACGAAGCCCGCTTTTGTGACGTCACCTACGCCCGCGGTGTGGCCGACTTCTTCTTCGACGAGCTGCAGCGCCACGGCGTCACCACCGCGCTCACCTTCGCCACCTCGCACGTGGCTTCGGTCGACGCCGCGTTTGAAGTCGCCCAGGCACGCGGCCTGCGCTTCATCACTGGCAAGGTGCTGCAAGACCGCCACAGCCCTGACGGTGTGCGCGATGAGACCGAGCAAAGCCTGATCGACACCGAGGCGCTGCTCGCGCGCTGGCACGGCGTGGACCGGCTCGGCTACGCGATCACGCCGCGCTTTGCGCCGTCTTGCACACCAGCGCAACTGCGTGGTGCAGGTGAACTCGCGGGAAAGTACCCCGAGGTCTGGATCCAGTCGCACGTGGCCGAAAACCTCGACGAGGTGCGCTGGGCGCACAAGCTGTTTCCGCAGGCCGAGAGCTACCTCGGCGTGTACGCCGATTTCGGGTTGCTGCGCGAGCGGGCGATTTACGCCCACTGCCTGCACCTGAGCATCAACGACCGTGTGTTGATGCACGGGTCTGGCGCGGCGGCTGCGGTCTGCCCCACCAGCAACCTGTTCCTGGGCAGTGGCTTCTTCGACTACGCAGCGGCCGACGAAGCAGGCATGCGCTACGGCTTGGCCAGCGATGTGGGGGGCGGGACCAGCTTCTCACCGTTCAAGACCATGCTCGCGGCTTACTGCGTGGCGCGAGAAGGCCAGACCAAAGCGGGCCTGAGCCTCAAACCGTCGCAACTCTGGTGGCAACACACCGCAGGTGCGGCCCAGGCGCTGGGCTTGGAGGGCGTGGTCGGCAATTTACAGCCAGGCTGCGAGGCCGACTTCGTGGTGCTCAATCCGCAGGCCACGCCTTTGCTGGCGCGTCGCACCGCTCAGTCCAACGGCCTGGAAGAAATGCTGTTTGCGCTGATCGTGCTGGGGGACGAGCGGGTCGTCACCCGCACCGTGATCGCCAGCCAATGACAGGGCAGCGCTCACTCCACAGGAATCAGAATTTCGCTTCGCCGCAGCAGTGGCGGAACGAACGGCGGATCGTAGCGGGCAAATTGGGGCTTTCCGGCTGCTTTGAGGCCTTTCTTCGCCATCCAGTCCTGCAGCAGGGCGGTTTGCGCCGCCACCGTGGCTTCCGTGCTGAACCTGGAGAAACGCACAGCTGCCACCTTTTGTGCGGGTATCTCTCGCAAGGACACACGCGGATCTGTTGGCTTGGGCAGGGTCTGCAGGGTGTACTGGGACGGCATGACAAAGTGAAGGCGGTAGCCAGACCCGCCACTTGATTCCATGGTCACAGGCACCGTCATGGAAATCTTCTCCGCTGTTTTTTCCATGGTCACCGGCACGGTCATGGCAATTTTCCCGCCTTCCCCTTCCTTCTGACCGGTGCCCGCGGGCTCGTTGGCGCCTTCGCGGAAGATGTAGTCCTTGACCAATCGCGAGCCTTCCTTGCCCGCTGTGGCGATGGCGCCCTGCACGACCACCTCCGCCACCACCATGGGCTGGTAGCTGCGCAGTTCGAACTCAGCCGTTTTCTTCAAAACTTCGAACACGGGTTGTTCCAGCTGAAACAGCTGCGCGGTTGCGGGCGGCGAGGCCAGCAGCCACAACGACGCCAAAGCCGCACAACCGGCGCGGCGGCGAAGGGTCGACGTTGGGTTGAATGAAGTCATGGCGTCGTGTCCTTGGTTTCTGTTTTCTGTTTCAGCGAAGAGTCTAGCCAGTACCCCGGATCGGTCTCCCGCCATGCCCCACCCCACCTCGGCCATCCCACAGATCGCATTTCAACAACCCACTGGATCAGCCGTATTTGAGCTCGGTCGCCTTGCCCCAGAACACCCGGTACATGAACACGGTGTAGCCAATGATCACCGGCAGGGTGATGGCCACGCCAAAGAAGATCACGTTGAGCGAGGCGGTGCTGATCGCGGCTTCCCACACTGTCATGCGGCCGATCACGATGTCGGGAAAGATGCTGTACGCCAGCCCGAAGAACGCGAGCACGAAGATCAGCACCGTGTTGGCGAAGACCAGCCAGCCATAGCCTGCCGTTACCAGCGCCGGGCGGGTCACCACCCAGCGCATGGCAAAAAAGGCCAGCGCGCACATCAGCGGCACTGGGAACAGTGCGAACACCTGCGGCACGCCGAACCACTTGTCCAGCACGCCGACTTTCACCAGCGGTGTCGCGGCCGAGATGGCAACCAAGGCAGCGGCCATCGGCCACATCACCTTGCGCGCCCAGTGCACCGCGCGCTGTTGCAAATCGCCATCGGCCTTCATGATCAACCAGCCAGCACCAAGCAACACATAGGCCGCCGGCAGCGTGAGCGCAATGCCCAGGCTGAACGCCCAGCCCAGCGCGCCGGGCGCAAAGCCGGTGATGTAGCTGCCCAGCATCCAGCCTTGCGATGTGCTGGCCATGAGCGAGCCGATGAAGAAAGCGCGGTTCCAGAACCGCTTGTAGCGCGTCGGCGCCTTGGTCCGAAAGTCAAACGCCACGCCGCGCAGGATCAGCCCGATCAGCATCACCGCCACCGGCAGGTACAGCGCCTGCAGCACCATGCCGTGCGCAAACGGAAACGCAATCAGCAGCACCCCCACGCCCAACACCAGCCAGGTTTCGTTGGCGTCCCAGAACGGGCCAATGCTGGCGATCATGGTGTCCTTCTCGCTGTCGCGCGCCAGCGGCAGCAGCAGCCCCACACCCAGGTCGTAGCCGTCCAGAATCACATACGCCAGCAGCGACAGACCCATCACAGCTAAGAAAAACAGCGGTAGAAATTCGGCCCAAGTCATTCGGATCTTTCAAAAGCGAAGCGTTGAACATGGAGCGTTTCACCGCCGGGCCGCCCCAAGGCGAAACAACCCCCTCGGGGGGCAGCGACCCGCGCAGCGGTGGAGCGTGGGGGCACCATTTCTAGACTCCCGCCTTGCCTAGCACGGCCCCGCGCGGCGCCTCCGGTGCGTGCTCCTTCGGATGCTCGGCCATGTACTTGAGCACGCCAACATAGGTGACCAGCAGCAGACCGTAGACGACCAGGTAGGCGGTGAGGGTGAGCGCGATGTAAGGCGGTGGCACCGTGGTGGCGGCTTCGCTGGTGCGCATGAGGCCATAAACCAGATAAGGCTGGCGGCCGATTTCGGTCACATACCAGCCGGCCAGCGTGGCCACCCAGCCGGAAAACGCCATGCCCGACAGCACCCACAGCAGCGGCCGGGGCAGCGCCACCTCGGCTTGCTTGCGTTGCTTCCAGAGCCGCCAAGCGGTGAAGCCTGCAACCAGCAGCATCAACGTGCCCACGCCCACCATCACCCGGAAGGCGTAGAAAACCGGCGCCACCGGCGGGTGCGAGCCTTTGAATTCGTTGAGACCTTTGATTTCGCCGTGCAGGTCGTGGGTCAGCACCAGACTGGCGAGTTTGGGAATTTCGATAGCGAAATGGGTGGTGCGCTCTTTTTCATCTGGAATGCCAAACAGTGTGAGTGGTGCGCCGCGCTGCGTTTCCCAGATGCCTTCCATCGCCGCCACCTTGGCTGGTTGATGCTCCAGTGTGTTGAGCCCGTGCATGTCACCGGCCAGAAACTGCATAGGCATCACAGCGGCAGCGGTGAAAACCGCAGCGCGCAAGGCCTTGTGGGTGCCCCGAGTGGCGCTGCCTTTGAGCAACTGCCAAGCGCTCAGGCCAGCGATCAGGAACGAGGCGGTGAGCGCCGAGGCCAGCAGCACGTGCGCCAGCCGATACGGCAGCGACGGGTTGAAGATCACCGCCAGCCAGTCGGTGGGGATGAACTGGCCGTTGACGATTTCAAAGCCTGCGGGCGTGTGCATCCACGAGTTCAGGCTCAGGATCCAGAACGCCGACATGGTGGTGCCAAAAGCGACCAAAACGGTGGCGGTCAGATGCACCCGCTCGCTCACCCGGCCACGGCCGAACAGCATGATGCCCAGGAAGCTGGCCTCCAGGAAAAACGCGGTCAATACCTCGTAGCCCAGCAGCGGGCCCGAGATGTTGCCGGTGCGCTCCATGAAGCCTGGCCAGTTGGTGCCGAACTGAAAACTCATCACGATGCCCGAGACCACGCCCAGCGCAAAGGTGAGTGCGAACACCTTGGTCCAGAAGTAATAGGCTTCTTCCCAGGCCGTGTCTTGGGTGCGCGCGAAACGCACGCGAAAGAAAACCAGGAACCAGCACAGCGCAATCGTGATGGTGGGGAACAGAATGTGAAAACTGATGTTCGCGGCGAACTGAATGCGCGAAAGGATGAGGGCGTCGAGTTCCATGATGCGGTGTTCTTGGGTGGGCGATCGGTCGGCGTTGCGACCGTCGTTAGTCGGGTTTTTTTGGCATTGCGCTGGCGGCGCGCGAGCCGCGGCCGGTGAGGCGGTCTTTGAACTCCAGCACCTTGGTCACGGTGCTGCCCATGCCCATGAGTTGCAGGGCGGTCTCGGGTGCGAGCTTCTGCACGTCGTCGAACCAGCTCATCAGCCTGTCGATCAGGTCGTGCATCTCGCGCATGCGCTGCTGGGCGTGGCGCTCGGCGTCGCCTTGTGGCGTTTCCAGCAAGGCGGTGCGCAGCATCGACAGCGTGGGCTCGATCTCGCGCCGACGGCGTTCTTCGGCCAGCACGCGAAAGATCTCCCACACATCGTCGGGCGCCTCGAAGTATTCACGACGGTCGCCCGGCTGGTGGCGCAGGCGCACCAGTCGCCAGGCCTGTAGCTCTTTCAGGCCCACGCTCACGTTGGAGCGTGAAACCGCCAGCGTCTCGGCGATCTCGTCGGCGTTGAGCGCTTGGGTTGAGATGTATAGCAGTGCGTAAATCTGCCCCACGGTGCGGTTGATGCCCCATTTGCTGCCCATCTCACCAAAGTGGGCAATGAATTCGCGGTTCAAACTGGGGAGTTGGTCCTGCAGTGTCATGGCCGTGATCTTAGCCAGAACGTTCTGAAGTTTCAGAGATTACTGAAATGACTGGACGCTCGGCAGGGCCTTGACCTCCCTACAATCGCGAACCATGAGCATCAAAAGCGACAAATGGATCCGCCGCATGGCCCAGCAGCACGGCATGATCGAGCCCTTCGAGCCCGGCCAGGTGCGGCAGAACGCGGCAGGCGAGCGCATCGTGAGCTACGGCACCAGCAGCTACGGCTACGACATCCGCTGCGCGCCCGAATTCAAGGTGTTCACCAACATCCACAGCACGGTGGTGGACCCGAAGAATTTTGATGAAAACAGCTTCGTCGACATCAACAAAGACGTTTGCGTCATCCCGCCCAACAGCTTCGCGCTGGCGCGCACG
>JBBSDB010000062.1:0-14532 GCA_038249735.1 Burkholderiales bacterium | reverse complement strand
GCCATTTTGGCGATCAGCTTGTTGGGCGCCACACCGATCGAGCAGGTGATGCCGGTGGCGTTGAAGATGCATCTCTGAATCAACCGCGCCAGCACCCGGCCGCCCTCGCGCTGGCCGCCGGGCACCTGGGTGAAGTCGATGTAGACCTCGTCGATGCCCCGGTCTTCTATCACCGGCGCAATCTCGGTGATGGTGCTCTTGAACAGCCGCGAGATGCGGCGCACCTCGTCGAAATCCACCGGTAGCAGAATCGCCTGCGGGCAGAGCTTGGCCGCTTTCATCAGTCCCATCGCCGAGCCCACGCCGAACTGCCGCGCGGCGTAGGTAGCGGTGGTGGCCACGCCGCGCCCGGTGTAGCCGGCCAGGCGCGGGAAGAAGTCGACCGGGATGCGGTCCAGCGTGGTGCCGCTCCAGTCCTGATCGGGGTAGGTATCGCGCAGCCGAACCAGCAGGTCGTCTTCCTTGCGCCGACCGCCGCCGATCACCACCGGCAGGCCCTTGAGCTGCGGGTAGCGCAGCAACTCGACCGACGCAAAAAATGCATCCATGTCGAGGTGAGCGATGCGGCGAGGCAGGGCGCTGGTGTCGGTGGTGGAGATCGTCACTGAGCAAGCTTATCGCCGAGCCGTCGCTCGCCGCGACTTGCAGGGGCCCTTGGCGGGGGGCGCCTGCGGCATTCGGTGCTGCCGACAGCCTTTCAGGCCAGGTCGCATCTCCGTTCGCGGCCCAACGGAGGTGCGTTTCGCGCAGGTCTATGTGAACGGGTCACAGGCCTGTACCGCTAAATCGACTTCTGCACCAGCCAGCCCTGGAAAAGATACGGCAGGCTGGGGCCCGCAGCTTCTGGCACGCCATCCTTGTTTTCCACACTGATCGCGAGTCGGGTCACACCCTGAAGCGCTGCGTCGGTGACAGGCATTTGCAAGGTCTTGTATTTGCTCTGGATCACGCCCAGCGAGCGCGGCTTGGCGTCACCTGCCAGGGCCCAGAGTTGCATGCTGTCTTGCCGGCCTTCGCGCACCTCGCTCAGGCGCTGCAGCAGCAGCGCGCCCTGCTGGGGGTCGTGTGTGATGAGCATGGCTGGTCGCTGCTGCTGATCAAGCAACACCGCGACCTCACGCACCTGTGGCACCTGCACCAGGCGCGCTTGCTGGTGTCCGAGCTGGGCCTTGAGCTGCTCGACCATGCTGACGTTGACGGCCCAGCCGAGCAGTAGCACCAGCAGCAGCAGGATGGCGAGGGCGCGCCACCAGGTGCTGACGCGTTTGAAGGTGGGGGAGTCGGTCGAGGTGTCGGACATTTCGCTTTCGGGTTGCTATCAGGTCGGGAAGGTACCGGGGAGGAGTATGCCTTTGTCGACCGTGCGGATGTCGGTGTGGCCACAGAAGGCCATGGTCACATCCAGTTCCTTGTGAATGATTTCCAGCGCTTTTGACACGCCTTCTTCACCCATAGCGCCCAGGCCGTACACGAATGCGCGGCCAATCATGGTGCCGCGCGCACCGAGTGCCCAAGCCTTGAGCACATCCTGGCCGCTGCGGATGCCGCCGTCCATCCAGACCTCGATCTTGTCGCCCACGGCCGCCACGATGGCGGGCAGCGCGTCGATGCTGCTGGGTGCGCCGTCGAGCTGACGCCCGCCGTGGTTGCTGACCACAATCGCGTCGGCCCCGCTGGCCACCGCGAGCTTGGCGTCTTCCGCGTCCATGATGCCCTTCAAGATGAACTTGCCGCCCCATTGCTGCTTCACCCAGGCCACGTCTTCCCACGACAGGCGCGGGTCGAACTGCTCGTTGGTCCAGGAGGCCAGCGAGGCCATGTCGCTCACGCCTTTGACGTGGCCGACCAGGTTGCGGAAGGTGTGGCGGCGTGTGCCCATCATGCCCAGTACCCAACGTGGCTTGGTCGCGATATCGACCATGTTGCCGAACGAGGGGATCACCGAGGCGCGCATCTTGTTCTTCAAATCCTTGTGGCGCTGGCCAATCACCTGCAGATCGAGCGTGAGCACCAGCGCGCTGCACTTGGCCACCTTGCAGCGCTCGATCATGCGGGCCATGGCCTCGCGGTCTCGCATCATGTAGAGCTGGAACCAGAACGGTGCGGTGGTGTGCTCGGCCACGTCTTCGATCGAGCAGATGCTCATGGTGGAGAGCGTGAACGGAATGCCGAATTTTTCGGCAGCCTTGGCCGCCTTGATCTCACCGTCGGCGCTCTGCATGCCGGTCAGGCCCACCGGCGCGATGCACACCGGCATCTTCACCGCCTGTCCCGCCATGGTGGTGGCGGTGCTTCGGTTTTCCATGTTGACCGCCACCCGCTGGCGCAGCTTGATCTTCTGGAAGTCTTCCGAGTTGGCGCGGTAGGTGCCCTCGGTCCAGGAGCCCGAGTCGGCGTAGTCGTAGAACATGCGCGGCACGCGTTTTTTGGCCAGCACGCGCAGGTCTTCGATGGTGGTGATCACAGGCATGGGGAAGGTCTCCGGGGTTTTTGTGGTGTGCCCGCATGGTAGCCAGCCACGCCGTTTCTGGCTTGTGAAACCCCGCGCATTGCTTGTGAAATATCTTGTGCGCGGTGTCAGTCTGGTGTGGGCAAGCGATGCGCACGCTCGGCATCGGTCAGCGGCTCGACCCAGCCCAGCTGCTGCTCCAGCACGGCGAAGGTGGCTTCCGATGCGTCGTTGCCGCGCGCCTGGCGCGCGGCAATGCGCTGGCGCAGCACGGCCACCGGCGCCTCGGGCGCGAGGATGTGAAACGGCGCCGCCTGGTCAGCGGCCAGATCGGCGAAAGCCTGGCGCTCGCGCTGGCGCAAAAACGCCGCGTCCACCAGCACGCTCCAGCCCTGGCGCAGCAGTTCGGCTGCGCGCGAGAGCAGGCTGGCGTAGGTGTCGCCATGCTTTTCTGGTGCGTAGAGGCCGGTGTTCAGGCCCGAGCCGCTGGCGGCCAGCGCGCCCAGGCCGTTCAGGCGCTTGCGTTCCACGTCCGACCGCAGGCGAATGGCTTGGCCGCTGGGCTCGGCCAGCAGCCAGCGGCCAGACGCCCAGGTTTTGCCGCTGCCCGAGAGGCCGTGGGTGATGACGAGTTGCGGCGCTGGTGGCTCGGCGATGGTCAGCGCCAGCGCGAGGTAAGCCTGTGCCTCGGCCAGCGTGGTGCTGGCATCTGCCCCCGGTTGGGCGCTGCGAATCACCGCTATCTTGGCGCGCACCAGCGCGCGGTAAGCGGCAAAAAACGGCAGCACCGCAGGCGCGGTGGTGTCACCGCTGGCGTCGAGCCAGTCGCTCAGGAAGCGGTTGGCCAGGCCGGTCTGGCGCTTGTGCAGCAGATCCATCCAGAGAAAGGCGATGTCGCTGGCAGTGTCGATCCAGCGCAATGCGTCGTTGAACTCGATCGCATCAAACGGCAACACCGCCTCGCCGATCAACACCAGGTTGGCCAGATGCAGGTCGCCATGGCCTTCGCGCACGCGCCCACCGCCGCGGCGCTCGGCCAGCAGCGGTTCTATTTGATCAAAGCAGGCCTCGGTCCAGCGATGCAGTGCACCCAGCGCCTGGGTGTCTTTGGTGTGCGTGAGGTGCTCGCGCAGGGTGCCGAAGTTGTCGCGAGCGAAGGCGATCACGCCTGCGGGTTTGCCCCAGGGGCTCTCAGGAGGCGCGACCGTGGCACAGGCCTGGAAGGTGGCGAGGTCTTGCACGAGCGTTTGCAGGTGGTCGGCCGTCAGGGCGCCGCGCGCGCACAGGTGATCGAGACGGCCCGCCTCAATGAATCGGTGCATGTGCACCGCGAACTCGATCGCCTCGCCTTCTTCGCCCGGCGCTCCCCAGCGCGGGTCTTCGGCGCTGCCCAGCAGCGGCAGCACGTCTTGGTAGAGCTGGGTGGCGGCAGTGTGGCTGGCAAAGCGGCGGTTGACGCGCAGCTCGGTTTCGCAGGCGGCGCGGCGCAGCGCCAGCGTGCCAAAGTCCATGAACGGGAAGCGAACCGGCTTCTTGATTTTGTAGGCCTGGTCGCCTGCGAGCAGCACCCAGGCGCCGTGGGTTTCGATCAACTCCACAGCATCCACCGGATGCGGGTAGCTGCTGGGTGACAACAGGGACTGGATCAGGGGTGGCAGTGCGTCGGACATGCGCCGCACTGTACGTGAGCGCGAGGGTGGGCCGCGTTCAGGTCACCGGCTCGTTTGCCGGCTTTTCCACCGGCAGCTCGGCGGTCACGGTGGTGCCGCGCCCTGGTGCGCTCTCCACTTTCAGCCGACCACCGTGCAGCTCCAGCCGCACCCGCATGCCCACCAAGCCGTGGTGGCCGTGAGCCACCTGGGTGGGTTCGAAGCCACGTCCGTCGTCGCGCACCGTCAGATGAACCTCGGCGCCGCGCTGGCGCATCGATACCTGTACCAGGCGGCAGTGCGCGTATTTGCCGATGTTGGTGAGTCCTTCCTGAGCGGCTCTGTAAAGCGTGAGTTCGGCGCTTTTGCCGACAGACACGTCCTGCAGGTCGGTGCGCACCGGCACGCCCAACACCTCGGACATGTCGCTGCACAGAATTTCCAGTGCGGGCACCAGACCGAGGTGGTCCAGTGAAGACGGGCGCAGGTGCTCGATGATGCGGCGCTTGAGCGCGATGCCTTCGTTGAGCCGCGACTCGATGGCCAACATGCGCTCCAGCGCCTTGGGCGGCATGTCGGTCAGGCGGCGCAGACGCGCGAAATCGAGTTTTATCGCGGTCAGCAGACCGCCCATTTCGTCGTGCAGCTCGCGTGCGACGCGTGCGCGCTCGTCTTCCCGGGCGTGCACCAGGTGGCCGGTCATCTCAGTCAGCTCTGCTGTGCGCTCGCGCACGCGATCGGCCAGCAGCAGCCGCTCTTTCGCCAGCTCTTCATCGCCACGGCGGAGTTGTCGGCGGAACAGAACCATGCCCAGGATCGCGGCAAGCGCCAGAACATGCACCGCCCAGCGGCTCATGAAATTCGCCTCGTAAAGCGAAAAGCGCGCCTTTTCCTGCATCTGCGCAGCGCTTTTGAGCAGCTTGTCGAATTCGTCTCGCAGCTGTTCGCGCCGGGCGCGGCTCTGGCCGCTGATCGCGGCTTGCAAAGCCGCTTCGGGCTGGCCTCTTTCCCTCAGATCGACCCAGCGGTCGGTGTCAGCGAGGTGGTCCTTCACGAGGCGCTCGACTTCCTGGCTGGACACAAGGCCCGCTGGATCCAGCATGGCCACCAGCTCGAGGGTTTTCTGCTGGCTCACTTGCGCGGCGCTCGCCGCCTTGCGGTATTCCAGCGCTTCCTCGGGGGTACCCGCCAGGATGAATGAGCGCGCGTAAAGGCCGGCGTCGGTGAGCAGCTGCAAGGTCTCACCTGCCTGCAGCCGCGCGTCGGTCAACGCAATGCCGTTGGTGAGGGCGCGGTGGGAGTTCAGGTAGGTGCTTTCGTTGACCACCATGGCCAGCACGCCGAGCACCAGCACGATCGGCATCACATAGCGACCGCGTGCCACCGCCTCCATCGAATGCTGAAATCGTCGAGAGGTGGTGCGGGCGGTGGACATAGCCCGTCATTGTGGGGCGCAGAACTTGGCACGCGGTGTCGGCGTTGTCCTACAGGGCGCCGATGAAATGTCCGACCGGGCGATCGCACCACAAAGCCTAGATTGACAGTGGCGCGGTGGCCCCGTGTTGTACCGCCGACCCACCAAGGAGAACCATTTGAAATTCGTTGACCAAACCCTTCCAGATTGCGCCGCCCTGGCCAGTCACCTGCAAGGCATGCGCATCGCGATGTTGTCGATCCGCGATTCGGAATGCCGGCTGGTGAGTCAGCCCATGACGCCACTGGAGATGGATGCCAGCGGCGCGATCTGGCTGATGATCAGCCGCAGTGGGCGCACCGCTTCGCACGTGAAGGCCCATTTGCCAGCAGACACGGTGAACCTGGCCTTCAGTGACGAAGGCAATTCGACCTATGTGTCGATCACCGCACGGGCCAAGCTGAGCGATGACCCGAAGCGCAAACAAGAACTGTGGTCGACCATGGCGCGACCCTGGTTTCCCGATGGCGCGGACGACACCGATCTGACCCTGCTGTGTCTGGAGCCCACGCAAGCCGAGGTCTGGGACTCGCCCGACAACACCGTGGTGCGCTTGCTGGCGCTCGCCAGCTCGGTGGTGACCGGCAAGCCGGTCGATCTGGGCGACCACGAAGTGCTGCGAAATCTCGACGCGCACCGGGTGTGAATGGGCACGGTGCCCAGGCAGGCGCCAAGAAAAATGCGGTCAGGAGTAACCGCATTTTTTGCGCTTCGCAGCGAGCGGCAGCGCCAAGACCCGTCAGTGACACCGCAGGCCAAAGCCTTCGCAGCAGTCACATTTCCCTGGGTTGGGCACTTTGTTCGCGCTTGACTTTGTGCGCCAAGCGATGCCTTGCAACGACAGTGCAGCAGGCGAACGCGGCCATCACTCGCCCATCACTCGGCCTTCAGGACGCGGCCGCGTGATCGCAGTAAGCAATCAATTCTTCAAGCTCACTTGACTTGTCGAACACCCGGTCGGCGCCCAGCTCCAGGCAGCGCCGACGCATGTCGGGAGTGGCGTAGTTGCTGAGCACCACCCGGCGAGCCGGTAAATTCATGTCCAGCGCGCTGCGCAGCACACCGAGCCCGCTGCCCGAGGTCAGGAAGACATCCACGATCACCAGGTCCACCAGGCCGTTGCGCTGCAGCAGCTCGCTGACCGCTTCGCGCTCGCTGCCTACCGAGCCGACCACCTGAACGTCCGACAGCTCTTCCAGCGTGGCGATCAGGTTGTTGAGGATGACAGGGTTGTCTTCAACGATAAAGGTTCTCAGCGTGGACATGGGTGGTGAAACCGGATGGGTGGGCCGATGGGGTTTCAGGCGTTTTGGCCTGCTGAAACAAGACGCGGGATCATGGCTTTGGGGACCGTTTGACCTTACCCCAATCTGTGTCGGGACGTTAACGGCGAATGACGCGGATCTGTGTAGGAATCGTCTTATAAAAACTTTCCCAGCATTCACCAAAGCCAACGGCTCCTGCACTGAAGTGAGGAGCCGTTGGCTTTGCCGACGCTGCCCCGAGGCTCGAGCGTTGGCGCAAGGCCTGACACCAGCGGGGTGCCACCCGTGTCAGGCATGGCGTCACGGACGCACGGTGATGTTGTTGATGATGCGCGTCACACCGGGCACAGCCTTGGCAATGGTTTCTGCGTTGGCGCGTTCGGCGGAAGACTTGGCGAAGCCGGAAAGTTGCACCGCGCCCTTCAGGGTTTCGACCTGGATGGCCATCGCGCTGACACTGGGATCTTCGGCAAAACGGGCTTTTACCCGGGTCGTGATGGCGGCGTCGTCGACGTAGGAGCCTGCAGATTGCTGGTCGCGCACGACGGCGCAACCGGTGAAGGTGACCGCAGCGATGGCGAGGGCAGAGGCGAGGGCGATTTTCTTGATCATGGGATTCTCCTGAGTCATTGGGACGGTGGTTGGGGTTGCGGGGACGGGGTGATCGTGGGTGGCTTCAGGCAGGCGTCAAGCAGTCAGCCAGTCGGAGAGCTCATCGGCGTGTTCTTCTTCATCGGCCAGGATGTCTTCCAGCAATCGGCGGGTGGTCGAATCTTTGTCGCCGATCATGTCGATCATTTGGCGGTAGCTCTCCACCGCGACCCGTTCAGAAACCAGGTTGGAGCGAATCATGGCATTCAGGTCGCTTGAGTCGTCGTAGTCGGCGTGGCTGCGATCCAGCAGGCCCTTGGGGTTGAAGTCGGGCTTGCCCCCGAGTTGCACGATCCGTTCGGCCAAACGGTCGGCGTGTCCGAGTTCCTCGTTGGCGTGCACCATGAACTCTTCGGCGATCTTGGGCGAGTCCAGGCCATCGGCGGTGAAATGGTGGCGGCGGTAGCGCAGCACACAGACCAGCTCGGTGGCGAGTGCGTCGTTGAGCAGGCTCACGATGTCGTCGCGCCAAGGTCCGTAAGCCGGCGTCATGGCACCGTCTTGCAGGTTGTTGCGGGCCGCGGCCAAGCCGCTCTCGTCGAGCTTCATCGGTGACCCGCTGTGGGTGGTGACGGCGGTTTTTGGCGAGTTTTGTTTCATGCGGTGTCCTAGTTCTCGTCAGAGGTTCAGTTCTTGCCAGCCACGGTGAGCTGGTTCTTGACGTTGCTCACACCGTCTACTGCTTGGGCCAGCGAGCTGGCGCGGTCGAACGCGGCCTGGGTCGGCGCGGGGCCTGAGAGGGTGACCACCTTGTTGGTCGTGTCGACTTCGATGGCCAACGCGCTGAGCTGGTCGTCACCGGCGAGCGCTGCCTTCACCTTGGCGGTGATGGTCATGTCGGCAGCGCCATCGGCGATGGCGGTACCTGCTTGCGAAGCCTCTTGCTTGATCTCATTGCCTGCAGCCTGCGCGTCTTTTTTGACCTCGGAGCCGGCTTGTTGGGTGCGCTCGATGCCAGCGTCGACCTTTTCACCCACGGTCGGTGGTGCGGATTGATCGCAGGCTGCCATCACCAGGGCGGCGGCGCTGAGGGTGAGGAGGGAGAGGGTGCGTTGTGTCGTGTTCATTGCGTTGTAACTCCTGTAGCGGGGAAGGGCGATGCGTGCAGCGTTCTGTTGCGGGGGCGCTGCGTCTGAGGCATCAGGCCCCTTCTTGCGGCTGTGTCGGGAGGTGCCGACCCGAGCGGAAATGGGGGTGTGAGCAGGTGCTCAACTGGGGTGGCAACCCCACTGCGCGGGTGGTCCACGCGGCGGGGTGGCCGGTGGTTCAACGGAACCAGTCGTCGGTGGCGCTGCGTTCCCAGGCACTGACCTGCTTTTCGGCCTCTTCTTTGGCCACGCCATAGCGCTCCTGGATCTTGCCGGCGAGCTGGTCACGGCGGCCGGCGACCACGTCCATGTCGTCGTCGGTGAGGTCGCCCCACTGTTCTTTGACCTTGCCTTTGACCTGTTTCCAGTTTCCCTCGATGCGTTCCCAGTTCATATTGATTTCTCCTTGGATGGTGAGGTGACGCGACCCGCAGGGGCCGGTGTCGATCACAGCGCTGACAGCTTTTGTTTCGCTGTGGAGTCACTGTAGGCAGACCTGCAGGCAGCCGCCGTCGGTCAGGTGCGTGTCGCCTTGTAGGACAAGGTCCCTACTCGCTATTCGCGCGGCGCCTTGGCATCGAGCAGGTTCGGCTGGTCGCTGGGCAGGCGCGGTCTTTGTCGATCTGCTGTTGCAGGTCTCTGTTGACGGTGAGGTTGACCGCCGAGATCGACCTCGGCGGGTCGCCCAGCTTCCAGTCGACCCAGTCCACGAGAAGTACCAAGAGGACAGTGGGCAGCGCCGAGAGCAGGTCACAGACCTTGTCCAGCAGGCGGGCCGGCACCTTGTCCCTAGCGAAACTCGGCGGGGCGTGGCGGGGGATGTTGTCGATCAGGGGCTTGGTGCGTGGCGCGGCACACCGGGGCAGCAGCGATCCGAAGGGCGCTGGGTGGGTTGCCAAGTCTGGGCGCGCTGCGCGCGTGCACCTGCCAGACGAGGGTCTATTTTCGTCGGATCGCGTGGGACCGGGCGTGCACTGTGGGCCTTGTCTGACATGGGAAACCCACAGTCGGCGCTACGCTGGTGCTGTTTGAATGCTGGCGCCGTCGCATGGGGGCCCAGCATCCGGTGCTCGTTTTGCAAGCTGCGGCCGAAGGCCGATGTCTGGAAAATTTCATGGCAACCTCCCTCTCCGGTGCGCCCTTGTCGGGCCCTGCCATTCAGTGCCACACGGCGGTCTCGCCATTCTGGTCGCTAGACAGCGCACGCGGTGCGTTGCTCTGGGTTGGACTGACGTTTTTGACGGCTGTACTGGGCGGTCTGGCCTCGGCGCGCGCCGCGCAGTTCTACGACGCACTGCGGCTGCCGCCCTGGGCGCCACCCGCGTGGTTGTTCGGACCGGTGTGGAGTGTGTTGTATGGGTTGATGGCGCTGGCCGCGTGGCTGGTCTGGCGCCACCGCCACACCGTGCGAGGCTCCAGCGGGCTCGCACTTTATGGCGTGGCCCTGGTGCCCAACGCGCTTTGGTCCTGGCTGTTCTTCGATTGGCATCTGGGCCTGTGGGCGCAGGTCGACATCGGGGTTCTGTGGTTGCTGGTCGGCTTCACGGTACGGGCCTTCTGGCGCATTCGCCCGGTCTTTGGATGGCTGATGGTGCCGCTGTGGCTTTGGGTGTCGTTTGCCGGCGTGCTCAACGCGGCCCTGTGGTGGACCAACCCGGCGCTCCTTGGATGAGTCGCCCGCCGTGACCGCACAGGTTGGCCAAGCGGTCGCCGTTTGCGCTCGCCTGAGCTGGTGGGCGATGGCACGGGCTGCGGCGGGAGGCTGGATCGACGACCGCGCGGCCAGCATGGGCGCCGCGCTGGCCTTCTACACCTTCTTCTCGATGGCTCCGCTGGTGCTGATCGTGATCTCGGTGTCGGGCCTGCTGCTGGGGCGAGAGGCTGCGCAGGGACAATTGATGGAAGAGCTCGGCGGCTTGTTTGGTGCCACGGCTGCGGCATCCATCCAGGCGCTGGTGGCCAGCGCCAGCGAGCCGGCGGAGAACTGGTGGGGCACGCTGATCGGTCTCGGGGTGGTGGTGGTGGGCGCCACCACCGTGTTTGCTGAACTCCAGGGCTCGCTCGACCGCATCTGGCAGGCGGGCGAGCGCCCGGCGGGCGGCGGGCTGTGGGCTTTATTGCGGGCCCGCGTGTTGTCGTTCGGGGTGATCCTGGGCTTGGCCTTCCTGCTCATGGTCTCGCTGGTGTTCGGGGCGCTGATCACCGCGATGGGCCGCTGGTGGAGTGACACGCTGGGCGAGTGGCTGTTCCTGGCGCAGACGCTCAACCTCGGCCTGGGTTTCGTGATCACTGCAACCCTCTTTGCGATGATCTTCAAGCTCATGCCGCGCGCGAACGTGCAGTGGAAAGACGTGTGGGTGGGCGCTGTCGTCACCGCACTGCTGTTCAGCCTGGGCAAAGCCCTGATCAGCCTGTACCTGGGCGCCAGCGGGGTGGCATCGGCCTACGGTGCAGCAGGGTCGCTGGTGCTGGTGTTGCTATGGGTCTACTACTCGGCGCAGGTGTTTTTGCTGGGCGCCGAATTCACCTGGGTCCACGCCAATGCCCGGGGTTCCCGTTCTGCTGCGCGCGCTTGACGCGGCGGCGCCAAAAAGGCGCTGATCAGGTCCCGGTGGATCCAGGACCGATACCGGGATGCCCGCGCCAAGCGGGGCGTTTTTGGTGTGGCCCTGAGTTGTCGGCTCGCTCCTACAGCGTTCAGCGCCTCGCGCCGACAGTTGGCCTGCCTGTTCAGGCGGAACATGTGTCCATTCCACAGGCCATCCAGGATTGCACCATGACCACCCCCCTCCGTCCCTCGCCTCGCCGCGATTCGCCCGATGCATCATCGGCCGGGACCTGGACGCATGCACTGCTCTGGGTGCTGCTGGTGGTGGCAGGTTTGCTCCTGGTCGGGTTCACGGCGGTGGTCGACGACATCACCGAGCGCGGTGAGTTGCGGCGCGCGCATCAACGCACATCAGGCTCGCCAATGCCGCCAGGCGAGATGTCGGCCGGCGGTGTTGACGCGATGCGCCTGCTGTCATTGACCGGTGAGAAATTGGCGGGGCGCTGAAAGACAGTTGGTATCGAATTTGCATGTGCAGCGCTGAAAAGAGGCGCCGAAGAAAGCCCGGTAAACCTGCTGGGTTTTTTTACTCTGCAACGCCTCGACCCACCGCTGACCTTGTTTTCTCAGGGGACAGAGAGCGCCTCAGCGCCTGGTCTGTCGTCACCGGCCCGGGTGTGGCGCGTCGCGGCCGCTTCGCCACTCGACTGGGTGTTGCGGCTGCCCTGGTCGGCCAGCCACGCCGCCAGCGCGCCAGCCAGCGCCATCTGCACGGGTGCCGAGGCGAGCTGTGTCCAGATCATGCTGCCCACCCGGCTGCCCCAGGGCGAGGCTTTTCCGCGAATCTGGTGCAAGGCCCAGGGCCGCATGGCTGAGGCCACCGCCACCAGCCCAGCGCCCACGGCCGCGCCCACAGCCAAAGTTCCCAGGGGATGGCGTTGCATCAAGGGACGGGCCTGGTGTGCCAGGGTCTGGCCCACGAGGTCCACCGAGCTGTGCCAGGGCTGGCGTTTCCACCAGCGGCGGGCGAGCGCGCGAAGGGTGCGCCAACTGCCCTCCAGCAGCCCATTGCGTTCTATGCGTGCCGCCAGCGTTTGGGCAAACGACTGTTCGGCGCTGCCATCGTTGGGCGACCCCGCTGGCCTGTCGTCTCGCTCGGGCGGGTCTGGCGAGAGACACACGATCAGCGCAGAGCGAGACGACTCGATGCGCGTCACCGCCTCTGTCATTCGCTGCTCGGCCGTCAGCGGATTGCTTGGCTGCTCCGTCCGGTTGTCGGTGTGAAAGCGGGCAGCGGAAAAGGCAGCTGTGTTCATGTTTCTTCGTCCAGTATCTTGAGCGTGGCCAAGTCTTGCGCCATCTGCTGGCGCAGGGTGGCGAAAGTGGTGCCATCGTCCAGCTGCCGCACCCGCCAAGCCAGGTAAGCCGCCAAAACCAGCAAAATCAACGGCAAAGCCCAAAGCACCCAGGGCATGGGCATGTTGCTCACGGGCAGCGCGGCCGCGAGCAGCCCGGCCACGCCCGCGAGACCCAGGCCCAACAACCCAAACAAGATGGCCGCCACGGTGAGCGCGGCTCGCCGCTGCAGGCGGTTGCGCCAGCAGGCGAGCTCGGCCACAGCAAGATCGGCGTAGGCATCGGCATGTTCCAGAAACAGGCCGGGCTTTTTGGCCATCGCGATAAAGAGGGGGTGAATCACGCGGGGGCTCCCTCATGGTTTGCATGACAAGACTGGCACAACAAAAGGGCGCGGCCACCGGAAGAGTCCGGCTGCCGCGCCCCTCGTAAATCGCACACGATCGTTCAGGCAAAACACGCCCAAGGCGACCGGCACACGCTCAGTGCCTGGAGTGGCCGTTGCCGCGCGTGGCCCAGCCGATCAGCAAGGTGGCAAAGGCACCGGCGGCGACCGCCATCAACAAAGCCTTGGTGGGTTCTTCACGGACATAGCTCACGGTTTGCTCGCGCATGTGGCTTGCCTGGCTGGACATGGACTGACCTGCGGCACGTGCCTTGTCAATGCCGGCCCGCGCCAAATCTTCGGCCTGGTGGGCGGCGCGGGACAGGGTGGCTGGCACCGCTTCGCGAATCTGGTTCAGTCCGCCTTGAATCGACTGCTCCGCATGGGCTGCGGCGTCTTTCGTTGCGCCAATCATCTGGTCGGCCTTGTCGGCAAGCTGGGATGCCATCTGGTTTGCTTTGTCGGCGCCACGATCGACCATTTGTTGGGTGTCTTTGGCGAAGTTTTGGGTGTCGTTGTTCATGGGATTTCCTGAATGTTGAGTGAAAGGGATGGGCGGGCGGTGTGAAGCGGGGCGCCCGATACCGAGCGGCCAGGCTCTTAGCGACGGCGGTAGCCGAAGATGAATGACACCACGGCCATGATCAAAAAGACCACGAAGAGAATCTTGGCGATGCCTGCAGCCCCAGCGGCGATACCGCCAAAACCGAGGACCGCTGCGATCAGCGCAACGACCAGAAAAACAACGGCGTAATGCAACATGGTGGGCTCCTGTGTCAGGCCAGACAGCGTCATCGCCGCTGCCCTGTGGTGGTTGTGACCGCAACGCCAACCGTTGCGATGGAACCAGTTTAGGAAGCGGGTCGGCCACTGGCTGTCGGCCAAACGCGTGGGCTGCGGTAGGACTGGGCCGACACGGCTGGTGCGGCATTCCGGTGCTTTGGTTGCGGCTCGCGAACTGGCCAATCGAGCCATTCGCGCATGCGAATCCCTTCAGAGCATCTCCGCCGTGCGATTGGCTCACCCAGCCCCAGCGGCTGAACCCGCCTTCAATCAAACCGCCTGCACCGCAGGCGCTCAGACCATGAAAAACGGCCTGAAGCTTCAGCAGCATCAGGCCGTTATCGTTTTGGCGAAGGAGGGATTCATATGAACGTCAGAGAGGCCATATCACGCGAGCGTTTGGGCAATCAACTTTTAACTTGTGCCCCCGTTTGTGCCCCCACCGACGAAAGTCTGGCGTTTCGCTCTCCTTGACGAAACAGATCCTCCCTTGCCGTTCGTCGCCTGGGTCGCCACCGACGGCGCGCCTAGATTGGATCCCCACTCGGACCGGTTGCGCACGCGGGGGCACTTCAACCGATGTGGATAACGCATCGCTGTCGAGACTCAGGCCAGTGCGTGGCGTGCGTGGCCGGATGAGCTCGCCGACTCAGGCTGCTTGGGGCGGGCAGGTGTGGAGAGCACAGCGCATCAAGGCCACCTGGCAGGTGGCCATGCGCCCAATCAAGCGTCGGGCGATCTCCTGGACCCATGCACGCAACGTCGGCGCCCCCGTCATTTCGCCACCATCCGAACCGTTGTCCCGCCCAAGCCGCTGCTGATCTCCAATCCCAAGGGTATCTGTGCTGCACGCGAGCGCATGTTGCGCAGCCCGTCCCCATGGC
>JBBSDB010000061.1:0-14606 GCA_038249735.1 Burkholderiales bacterium | reverse complement strand
TGGTGCCTGCCCCCGGTGCTGGCGGTGTTTCTGCCCAACCTAGCACCATGGAAGGCATCTACGCCATGGCTTGGGCCACCAACATCATGAACGACACATTGGGCTGAGAAATTCGAACGAGCAAGAAAAAAGCCCCGTGGCACGCCGCGGGGCTTTTTTTCGTTGGTTGAAAGGGGTGGTCTTCGGTCAGCGTCGCGCGTGCTCGACGAGCGTCGAAACGCTCAACCCAAGGTGTCGTTCATGATGTTGGTGGCCCAGGACATGGCGTAGAGGGCTTCCAGTGTGTTGGGCTGGGAAGACAGGCCGCCAGCACCCGGGGCCGACACCATGATTTTCTTGACTGGGTCGTAACGGTACACCGACGCAACATGAATCACCTCGCTTTGCGACACAAAGCTGTAGCAGGTGTTGGCAATGATGGGGTTTGACGGCACGTCCATGCCCAATGACTGTGCCGCAATGGCGCCAGCACAAACCTTGGCCTCCTGGTTGGCCATGTGGCCCGACTTCGGCATACCCGGCGCACCCGCGATGGAGTCACCGAGCACGTAAACCCCCTTTGCCACGGTTGACTCGTAGCTCAGGAAATCCACGCCGCACCAACGGTTGGCCACATTGGCCAGCCCGCTGCTGCGGGCAATGGCGCCGGCCCGCTGGGGCGGAATCACATTGATGACTTGGGCCTTGACTTTGCCGTGCACATCAAATTCGAGGACCCCCGCCTGGGTGTCCACGCCTTTAAGATCGGCATTGGGGACGTATTCGATTCGATCGCCGTAGCGGGTTTTCCAAACCGCCTCGAACAACCCCTTCTTGGCCTGGATTTCGGGGTTGGCATCAAACACCAGAAGCTTGCCCTTGGGCTTGCGGGTCTGGAGATAGTGAGCGATCAGACTGGCCCGCTCATAAGGCCCTGGCGGGCAGCGGTAGGGTACCTTTGGAATGGTCATGACCACCACACCATCATCGGGCATGGCTTGGAGCATGTTGCGCAGTTGCTGGGTCTGTTCACCGGCTTTCCAGGCGTGCGGCACGCGCGCCTGCTGGGCCAGCGTGCCCATGCCCTCAATACCGTCGTACACATAGTCCACACCGGGTGACACGATCAGCCGGTCGTAGGGCAGTCGCTCAGCGCCAGCCCGCACTTCGCGCGCCGAAACATCGATACCGTCGGCCCGCGCACGCACCCAGCGCAAACCGTTGTTCGTCACAAAGCGGCTGTATGGACGCGTGATGTCGCGCAGCTGAAGACCGCCGTGAACCACCCGGTTGCTCAAGGGGCACATGATGAATTCACCTGCTGGCTCCACCAGGGTCACCTGCAAAGCAGGATTGAAGCGGCGCAAATAACGGGCGGCTGTTGCGCCACCGAAACCACCGCCAATCACCACCACCCGCTCACCGGTCTGGGCTGCCAGATGCGGCGCCGCCACAGCGGCGGTCACCGCCAGACCTGCCTTGAGGAAAACGCGTCTTTGGGTCATGCGGGGCTCACTTCAGTCTGGAGAAATAGTCCGCGATGAGAGACAGCTCTTCGTCGCTGTACCCCTTGGCATGCTGGTGCATGATGGTTGCGGGCAGTGTGCCGCGTTTGTAACCCAGCAATTTGTCGCGCAAATCCTTGGCCGGGAGCCCACCGATGGTCAGGCCAGTTCCCTCGGCACGCCCGTCGGTGCCATGGCAAGCCATGCAGCTGGCGGCCCACAGCTTGACCTGAAACGCGGCGGCGTCTGGTGCGTTTGGCGCTTGCGCCAAAGCACTCGCAGGCAAGGCAACTGCGGCGAGAAACGCGAGCCTTGTGGCGGCTTTTGCCAAACTAGGCGGGCTGTCGATCAAACGCTTGTGGGTCATGTCCATGTGAAAAACTGGGTGGGCGTTACAAGTGTTTCCATATTCCAACACCCAACCCAGATGTCAAGCCGGGGGAGCCATGTAACCCGACAAACCAGGCAGATCAGGCGACCAGTGGCTCGCGTGCACCAGCCTGCAGGCTCAGAATTTTTCGGGTCGAACCACCTCGACACCGGAAAAAAACAAGGTCAGGCTGAAATGGGGGGCGTAGGCGATGAGCACGTGACTGGCAATGACATCGGCCACTTCGGGTGTGCAGATCAGCTTCAATTCGATGCTGCGGTCGGCCTCCCACAGGGCTTCACGCGTGCTCAAGCGGCTGCCGCCGCGGACGTCGTGTACGGTGTAGCCCTGGGCGCCCAGCCTCAGGCTGTCGGCCACCAGGCGCTTTTCAATGGCCGCTTCGGTGATGATGACCAGCAGGGTGCGGGGGTGTTTTTCCATGGCGAATCAGACCTTGTTCAGCCAGCGTGCCAGCTCCAAGTAGAGCGGCACACCGAGCACGATGTTGAATGGAAAAGTGATGCCCAGCGCGGCGGTGATGGACAGGGCAGCATTGGCCTCGGGCACCGCCATGCGCATGGCGGTGGGCGCGGCAATGTAGCTGGCGCTGGCCGCCAGCGTGGCAAAGATCGCAATGCCGCCGGTGGAGAGGCCCAGCGCCAAGCCGGTGAGTGCGCCGGCCACGGCCAACAAGGGCGGGATCAGCAACGCAAAGCCAACCAGCCGCATGCCATAGCGCCTGAGCTCACCCAGGCGGCCGCCCGCCACCAGGCCCAGCTCCAGCAGGAACAGCGCCAGCACGCCCTTGAACGGCGCCATGAACACGGGCGCGATCGGCGCCGTACCGGCCTCACCCATCACCGCGCCGATCAGCAGCCCGCCGGCCAGCAGCAGCACCGATTTGCCCAGAAACACGTCGTGGGCCAGTTCGCCCCAGGCCACGCGCGGTGCCGGCTGGCCATCCGTGCCCCTGGCGCCCAGTCGCGCCAGCAGAATGCCGGCCACGATGCCTGGCGCTTCCATGATGGCCACCCAGAGCGCAGCGTGAGACTCGGCCGGCTCGCCCTGGGCCACCAAATAAGCGCTGGCGACCGCAAAGGTGACCACGCTCACCGAGCCATAGTGCGCGGCCAGCGAGGCCGCGTCGACCCGCGACAGGCCGAGCAAGCGCAGCAGCGGCGTGAGCACCAGCGGAATCGCAAAGCCCAGCGCCATGCAGGCCAGAATCTGCGGCAGCAGTTCCAGCATGGGCTGTTTGCTGAGCTCGATACCGCCCTTCAAACCAATGGCCAGCAAGAGATAGATGGAGAGGGTTTCGTACAGCGCTTCGGGCAGGCGCAGATCGCTCTTGACCAAGCGCGCAAACAGGCCAAGCAAAAAGAACAGGACGACGGCGTCGAGCATGGTCAGGCAAGCAAAAGTGGGCTGGCAGAGCTGTCAGTGGGACGGCGGCGACTTGGCAGACTGGCGTGGTTTTCGTGCGCGGCCGACCAGCAGACGGTCGAACCACGCGTTGGGCAGCAGGCGCAGCAACTTGACCACGACACCCATCTGCCACGGGATGACGCGGTAGCTGGTCTGCGCAGTGATCGCCTCAAAAGCGCGCGCAGCAAAAACCTCGGCACTGAGCAGAAAAGGCATGCTGTAGCGGTTCTTGCGGGTAAGCGGCGTGTCCACATAACCGGGCAGCAGGGTGACCACCGCCACGCCTGAGCCGCGCAACTCCCCGCGCAGGCTCTCGCAATAGGCCACCACCGCCGCCTTGCTGGCGCAGTAGGCGGCGTGGCCCGGCAGGCCCCGGATGGCGGCCACGCTGGCGATCCCCACCAGGGTGCCGCTGCCGCGCTCGCGCATGGCGACCACGAACGGGTGGAAAGTGGCGGCCAGACCGGTGTTGTTGATGGCGAAGGTGCGCGCCATCACGGCGATGTCTTCGAACTCGGCGGTGTCCATGCCGATGCTCACCCCGGCGTTGGCAACCACCACGTCGGGCACGCCCTGCGCGGCGATGCAGGCCTGGGCTGCGGCGACGATGCTCTCAACCTCGGCCACGTCGGCGCCGTACACGCGGCAGCGCGTCGCATCCAGGCCCTGCGCATCGGCCCAGGTCTGCATCTCGGCGGTGCGTCGCGCCACCAGGGCGAGACGGTAGCCGGCCTGCGCGTAACGCGCGGCCAAGGCTTGGCCGATACCACTGGAGGCGCCGGTGATGAACGCGAGGGGAGCAGACGGGGTGTTCATGCGGGGTTCCGATCGAAGGCGGGCATCAACGGGGCGCGAGCTGCACCTTGACCCGGCCTCGCATGAGCGCCACCTGATCGACGCCCACGTAGTCGAGCGTGTCCGATTGCAGTTTGTCATTGCCGCGCAATACCGTCACCGGCAGTTCGGACAGCAGGCGTTGCGGGTCGGTGAATACCCGCAGCTGCTCGCCCCGGAATTCCAGCCTCGGCGCGCCGCTGCCGTCGGCCAGGGTCCGGCCTTCGCGCACCACCACCGCATCGCCTTCCAGCAGAAATTCGGTGCGCGCGCCATTGCTGATCACGCGGCGCGCGGTGGCGGTGGTGATCACGCCGTCGTCGCCCACCACGCGGATACGGGCCTGGTCCACCTCCAGCGTGTCGGTGTCGGGGCGGTGGCGTGCCTCGCTGCCAAACACCTCGTTGATGAGCATGCCGTTGACATCGAACACCTTGACCGAGAAGCGGCGCATGAAGTAATCGGGCTCGCTGGTCACCGGCCGCGCCACCACCGGCTCGGGCGGGGGTGGCGTAGCGCGCAGCAGCCAGTAGGACGCGAGGGCCAACAGCCCCATCAGCAGCACCGGCAGGTAGACGGTGAGCTGATCGGCCCAGCGGTGCGCGGTCGGACGCACGGCCTTCGGCGGGGCGGGCGGGGCGGACAGCGTGGCGTTCACCGGGCAGCCGCTTCAAGTTCGGCTGCGTAGCGGCCTGACGCCACCAGCAGCAGGTCACACAGTTCCCGCACCGCGCCCGCTCCGGGCGCCCGGGTGGTGACGTGGTGCGCCAGCGCCAGGATCTCCGCATGGGCCCCAGCGGGCGCGCAGGCGAAGGCCGCTCGGCGCAACAGCGGCAGATCGGGCCAGTCGTCGCCCATGGCGGCAGCTGCCGACCAGCCCAGGCCGAGGTCGGCCAGAATGGCCTCGGCCGCTGGCCGCTTGTCTTCGGTGCCCAGACGGATTTGCGTCACACCCAGCGCCGCCAGGCGCAACCGCAGGGCCGGCGAGTCGCGCCCGCTGACCACCGCCGGCACGATGCCGGCGCGCTGCAGCAACTTGATGCCATGGCCATCCAGCGTGTGAAAGCGCTTCATGGTTTCACCCGACTCGGTGAAATACAGCCCGCCATCGGTCAGCACCCCGTCCACATCGAAAAACACCACCCGCACCGGCTGCGCGCGCAGCAACAGCTCAGGCGCAAAGTTCAGCACCGGGCGCAGCGGGGGAAGTTCAGAAGACATACAGCGATGCTAACTGGAGGCAATGAGAGGGATATAGCGAGAGTGAGGGGAAGCCAGAGAGCGGTCCGAAGGCCGCTCGATCCCAGGGCGCCGCGGATCGGGCTTTGCCCGGCCGCCAGCGCCGCCCCCTGGGGGGTGACGCCGCAGGCGGCGCGGGGGGAGCCACATCCTGCGGGGGGTCAAATCACCTTCGCCCGCATCAAGTCGTTGCTGTTGAGCGCCCCGATCAGGCAGCCGTTGTCGTCCACCACCAGCACACTGGTGATGCGGTTGGCCTCCATGAGACCGGCGGCCTCCACCGCGAGCGCTTCGGCGTGCACAGTGCGCGGATTGACGTGCATCACGTCTTGTGCCCGCAGGCTGCGCAGATCCACACTGTTGCCGCTCTTCTCGATCAGGCGGCGCAGGTCGCCGTCGGTGAAGACACCCAGCACGCGGTCATCGCTATCGACCACCGCGCTCATGCCCAGGCCCTTGGCGCTGATTTCGCGCATCAGCGCCATCAGATCGGCGTCTTGCGCCACGCGCGGCAACTCGGCGCCGCAGCGCATCACATCGCTCACCAGCGTGAGCAGCTTGCGGCCCAGCGCGCCACCGGGGTGCGAGCGGGCGAAATCGTCGGCACGAAAGCCGCGCGCATCCAGCAAAGCCACCGCGAGCGCGTCGCCCATCGCCAGCTGGGCGGTGGTGCTGGCGGTGGGCGCGAGGTTGTGCGGGCAGGCTTCCATCGCCACCGAGGCATCCAGCACCACATCGGCATGGCGACCCAGGGTGGATTCGGCGCGCCCGGTGAGCGCGATCAGCGGCACGCCCATGCGCTTGATCAGCGGCAACAGCGTGGTGAGCTCCTCGCTCTCGCCGCTGTTGCTGATGCCCAGCACCACATCGCCGGGGATGATCATGCCCAGATCGCCGTGGCTGGCCTCGGCCGGGTGCACAAACAGGGCCGGGCTCCCGGTGGACGCGAGTGTGGCGGCGATCTTGCGCCCCACATGCCCACTTTTGCCCATGCCCATCACCACCACGCGACCCCGGCTGGCCAGCACCAAGGCCACCGCGCGGGCGAAACGCTCGTCGAGCCGCGCCGCCATGTCGGTGATCGCCTGGGCCTCGATGCGCAGGGTTTCTGCGGCCAGGGAGAGGGCGCGGGCGGGGTCGAATGTGGGGGTATCGGGCATGGCCGGATTATCGCGGCGGCAGCACCAGCCGGCATCCCATCATGCGGTAGCGGCTCGGCCTTGTGGTGAGGGCAGCCGCTAATATCCGCCGATGACCTCGCTCGACATCACCCTGCTGTACCTGCTCGCTGCGGTGCTGGGTGTGGTGGCTTGCCGGCAGTTCAAGTTGCCGCCGATGCTGGGCTACCTAGTGGTGGGCGTTTTGATCGGGCCCAACGCGCTGGCGCTGGCGCAAAACTCCAGTGGCGTGCGCTACCTGGCCGAGTTCGGCGTGGTGTTTCTGATGTTTGTGATCGGGCTGGAGTTCAGCCTGCCCAAGCTGCGCAGCATGCGCCGCCACGTGTTCGGGCTGGGCCTGTCGCAGGTGGTGCTCACCGTGCTGATCACCAGTGGCGCGTCTTTGCTTCTGACGCTGGTGCTGCCCACTTGGTGGGATGTGTCGTGGCAAATCGCGCTGGCGCTGGGGGGCGTGATGGCCATGAGCAGCACGGCGATCGTGATCAAGATGCTGGCCGAGCGGCTGGAGCTGGAGAGCGAGCACGGCAAGCGGGTGGTGGGGATTTTGTTGTTTCAAGATCTGGCCGTGGTGCCGCTCTTGGTGCTGATCCCGGCGCTGGGCGCCGCGCCCGAAGACCTGCTGACCGCACTGGGCCTGGCGCTGCTGAAAGCGGTGGTGCTGCTGGGCGTGCTGCTGACCGGCGGGCAAAAGGTGATGCGCTGGTGGCTCACGCTGGTGGCGCGGCAAAAGAGCGACGAGCTGTTCATGCTCAACCTGCTGCTGATCACGCTGGGCCTGGCCTGGCTGACCGAACACGCTGGTCTGTCGCTGGCACTCGGCGCGTTTGTCGCCGGCATGCTGATCTCAGAGACCGAATACAAGCACCAGGTGGAGACCGACATCCGCCCGTTTCACGACGTGCTGCTCGGCCTGTTCTTCATCACCATCGGCATGATGCTCGACTGGCGGCTGGTGATCGAGCGCTGGCCGCTGGTGTTGCTGCTGCTCACACTCTCGCTCGCCTTCAAGCTCGCGCTGATCACTGGGCTCACGCGCAGCTTCGGTGCGCCCATGGGCACCTCCTTGCGGGTCGGCCTGTACCTCACACAGGCGGGCGAGTTCGGTCTGGTGCTGCTCACCCTGGCCGGGCAAAACAACCTGGTACCGCCGGCGCTGTTCAACCCGATCCTGGCGTCCATGGTGCTCTCCATGCTGGCCACGCCGTTCGTCATCATGCAGACCAACAGCATTGTGAGCCGCCTGGTCGGCAGCGACTGGCTGATGCAGTCGGTGCAGATGACCACCATTGCGCGCAAGGCGATGAACACCGACCACCACGTGATCATTTGCGGCTATGGCCGCTGCGGGCAAAACCTGGCGCGGCTGCTGGAGGCTGAGGGCATTCCCTACATGGCGCTCGATCTCGACCCCGATCGCGTGCGCCAGGCGGCTGCCGCCGGGCACTCGGTGGTGTTCGGCGACGCGGCCCGTCTGCAGGCGCTGATGGCCGCTGGCCTGCACCGCGCCAGCGCGGTCGTCATCACCTATCTCGACACCGCCAGCGCACTCAAGGTGCTGCACCACACCCAGGTGCAGGCGGTCAATGTGCCGGTGGTGGTGCGCACGGTGGACGACATCGACCTGGACAAGCTGCGCCAGGCCGGCGCCACCGAGGTGGTGCCCGAAGCCATCGAAGCCAGCCTCATGCTCGCCAGCCACGCGCTGGCGCTGGTGGGCGTGCCGATGCGGCGTGTGATCCGGGTGGTGCAGGAGCAGCGCGACGCGCGCTACAAATTGCTCAAAGGCTATTTCCACGGCGCTGACGACAGCAGCGCCGACGAGCTGGAGCACGAGCGCCTGCTCACCGTGACCCTGCCTGCGGCCAGCCGCACCGTGGGCCAATCGCTGGGCGATCTGGCCCTGGCCGCGGTGGGCGTGCAACTGGTGAGCCTGCGCAGCGCCAGCGGCAAGCCCATGCCCTTTGACGACCACACGGTGTGCCACAACGGCGACACCTTGGTGCTCAGTGGCAAGGCTCCAGCGCTGGCGCTGGCCGAAGAAAAACTGCTCGCGGGCTGACGCCGGCGGTCCTTCGTTGCAATACCCCTGTTTTCTGACGGGATTGTGACTTAGAGAGTCTGAAAGGTGACCGCGGGGTATTTAATGCGATCCTCCCCACCCTCTGGAGCTTTTTGATGCTGCATCGACGCCATTTTCTCGCCACCGGCATGGCCAGTGCCGCCGCCCTGACCTTCAGTTCGGTTTGGTCTCAGAGCACGCCCAGCCTAGGCGCACCCAGCTTGCCCGCCACCGGCTTCAAACGCATGAAGCTGGGCGCCATGGAAATCATCGCGCTGAACGATGGCGCACTGCGGCGCCCGCTGGGCGAGGAATTCGTGCGCAACGTGCCGCTGGAGCAGGTGAAATCGCTGCTGGCCTCGCAAAACCTGCCCACCGAGTATGTGGACATCCCGTTCACAGCCTTCCTGGTGGTGAGCGGCAACACCCGCTTCCTGATCGACACCGGCTTTGCAGACAACGGCCCGCCGACCACCGGCCGGTTGCGTGAGAACATGGCCGCTGCTGGCTTCAAGCCGGAAGACATCAACCACGTCATCCTGAGCCACTACCACGGTGACCACATCAATGGCGTGCGCGCCAAAGATGGCTCGCTGGTGTATCCCAACGCGAAAATCCACGTGCCAGCGCCCGAGCACGCGTTTTGGATGGACGATGCCCGCATGGAAGCCGCGCCGCCGGCGATGAAAGGCGCGTTCCAGAATGTGCGCCGTGTGCTGGGTGGCTTGCCGGCCGACAAGCTGGTGCAGTTCCAGCCGGGCGCCGAGCTGGCCCCGGGCATCGTGTCCTCGGCCGCGTTCGGCCACACACCGGGCATGGCGGTATTCACCGTGACCTCCGAAGGCAAAAGCTTCATGTACGTGGCCGATGTCACCAACATCCCTTCGCTGTTTGCCCGCAGCCCCGAGTGGGCAGTGCAGTTCGACATGGACGCCGAGATGGCGCGCCAGACGCGGCGTCGGATCTTCGACCAGGTGGTCAAGGAAAGAATGGTCGCCGGCGGCTTCCACTTCCCGTTCCCTGCCTTCGGTACGCTGGAGGCCGCAGGCAAGGGCTATCAGTTTGTGCCGGTGACCTGAGCACTTCGCTGCTCACCTGTCGACATCTGCCTCGGTCACAAGCCGGGGCTTTTTTCGCCCGCACCATAATGGCCACTCCTTCGAACCTTGCTGCTGATCGGCTCGCGCCATGGACACATCCGCCTACCTCAAAGCCCACATCCGCACCGTGCCCGACTGGCCTGCGCCCGGCGTGCAGTTTCGCGACATCACGCCGCTGCTGCAAAACCCCCAGGTGTTTCGCGTGCTGATCGACACCTTCGTGCACCGTTACATGGACCCGGCACTTCGCCCCACGGTGGTGGCGGGCCTGGACGCACGGGGTTTCATCATCGGTTCGGTGATCGCCTACGAGCTGGGAGTGGGCTTCGTGCCCATCCGCAAGAAAGGCAAGCTGCCCTTCACCACGGTGGAAGAAACCTACGAGCTGGAATACGGCAGCGCCACAGTGGAACTGCACACCGACGCGGTGAAATCGGGCGACCGGGTGGTCTTGATCGACGACCTGATCGCCACCGGCGGCACCATGATGGCGGGGCGCAGGCTGCTGGAAAAACTGGGTGCCGAGGTCGTTGAAGGCGCCGCCATCGTTGACCTGCCGGAGCTCGGCGGCTCGGCCAAGCTGCGCGAATCGGGTCTCAAGCTGCACACCCTGGTGGATTTCGACGGACACTGAGCCCAACGCGGCGACCCGCGAAGCGGAGCGGCGTGGGGGCTTTGGCTCTCTTAAAGCTTGCCGTGCTGCGTTTCGCTCAGCGCTGAGAAATCGCTGTGCGATTCAGGTACCGGCATCATCCGATCTTCTGTGTCCGGCGGTCCTCGGCGCAGCGGGGGCGCAGCGGCAGCGAGCGCCTGGCGGAAGGCCTCGACCTCGGCGGCGTCCACCGCATGCGCCTGCCCAGTGCGCTGGGACACGGGAGGCATGGGAATCGCGGTCGGGCTTTCAGATGCCAGTGACCGCTGGGTCTGCGCCGCCACTGCGGCCTTGAGCGCCACGCCGCGCTGATCGGGCACCAGTTTGCGGCGCCAGTAGACCGAGGGAATCGACATGCTGTGGCGCGACTGCGCGCTCGATTGCACCCAGCGCTCAATCTCCAGCAGGTAGGCGTCGGGCATCACATCGGCCGGCAGCGCCAGATCGATCAGGACCAGAAAACTGTCGCCGTTGGCGTCCAGCGTCAACACCTTGAAGTCGTAGCTGGTGGAGAGCACTCCGCCGCGAATCATCGATTCACGCACCACCGAAAACAGCTGCTCGCGGCGCAAGATGCGGCGCCCGCGGCGCGGCGAAATCAAGGGCAGCGTGGTCTGGCCAAACGATTTGCGCTTGCGCGGCTGGCTGCCGCCGCCCAAAGACCCATTTTTCTTGGCCTGAAGCCAGCTGATCAAAGACATGGTGATGGGTGTGTGCCAATGCAGCGAGCCGCATAGGGTGAAAAAGCGGGGCAATCCCCGGGCAGGTGCGCCACCGCCCGAACCAAAGCCGCCATCAGGTCACCGCCACGCGCTTGGGCTTGTTGTACATGCGCCGAGCCAGCACCGCCGCCATCGACACCGTGAGTTCGAGTGCGACGTCCGGATGCCGGGTGGAAAGTTCACGGAAGCGCAGCGGGGTCAGGCACCACAGGCGGCAGTCGCTGCCAGCGTTTACCGTGGCGCTGCGCGGCAGGTGGCTGAAGAATGCGCCTTCGCCCAGTAGGGAGCCGGCACCCACCATCGCGATACGGACACGCTCGCGCGAGTCTTGGAAGTGCACGGTGAGACTGCCCGCCTCAACAAAATACACGGTGCGGTCTTTCACACCCTGCTCAATCAGTACCTGGCCTTGCTGCAGGCTCACCGGCTGCAGGTACTCGGCGAGCTGGCGCCACTGCGCATCGGCCAGGTTTGTCGGCACCGCGTCAAGCGCGTTGCTCATCCGCATGGCCAGGGCCAGTTGGAGGATGTCGAAACGCGCAGCTTGGATTGGGGTGGCGGTCATTCGTCCAAGATAACCGCGCGGCGCGGCGCAACGCAAGCGGGATTTACGGCAATTTACAGTTGCAAGCCCGGCGGGCGCTGGCTGCGTGCCAGCGGTAGGCTTGGCTCACTTGCCGATGCAAAAACGCGAAAAAATTTCGCCAAGCAGGTCGTCGGCACTGAACTCGCCAGTGATCTCGCCCAGCGCGTGCTGAGCCAACCGCAGTTCCTCGGCCAGCAGATCGAGGTGGTCGGCGCGCGCGCCCATCCATTCGGTGGCGCCGTCCAGGTGCAGACCGACGCGCGTGAGTGCCTGAAGATGGCGCTCACGCGCCATGAACAGCCCGCCACCAGCTTGTTGCCAGCCAGCGACGGCCAGCAGACGCTGGCGCAGCGCCGCCAGACCCTCGCCTTGCTTGGCCGACACGGCCAGCGCGTCGCGGCCCAGGCTGGTGAGCAGGCCCGCGCGCGCCGCCCCATTGCATTGATCCAGCTTGTTCCACACCTGGAGCACGCTCACACGCGGCGGCAAGGCAGCGGCGATCGCCGCATCGGCGGCCTGGTAGTCGGGCTGATCGCTGCGGGTGAGATCGTGCAGGAAGAGCACTGCATCGGCCTGCCCGATCTGGCCCCAAGCACGCGCGATGCCGATTTTTTCCACCTCGTCCACATCGGCGCTGTCGCGCAGGCCGGCGGTGTCGATCACATGCAGCGGCACGCCCTCGATCTGGATCGCCTGCTGCACCACGTCGCGCGTGGTGCCGGCGATCGGTGTCACGATGGCCAGCTCGGCACCCGCCAGGGCGTTGAGCAGCGAGCTCTTGCCCGCGTTGGGCTGGCCGGCAATCACCACCTTCACCCCATCGCGCAGCAGCGCTCCCTGACGCGCTTGCGCTCGCACCTCGGCCAGGGTGTCGCACAGCCGCTGCAGCTGACCGCGCGCATCCGCCTTTTGCAGGAAATCGATCTCTTCCTCTGGAAAATCCAGTGTTGCCTCGACCAGCATGCGCAGCCGGATCAGCGCCTCACGCAACGTGTGGATGCGTTCGGAAAACGCACCCGCCAGTGAGCGGCTGGCGCTGCGCGCAGCCGCCTCGGTGCTGGCGTCGATCAGGTCGGCCACCGCCTCGGCCTGCGCCAGATCGAGTTTGCCATTGAGAAAGGCGCGTTCGGTGAATTCGCCGGCGCGCGCAGGACGCAGATCGGGCAACAGCGGCTGCCCGTCAGCGCTCGGTTTCTGTGCCAACGACAGGCAGCGCGCCAGCAGCAACTGCAACACCACCGGCCCGCCGTGGCCTTGCAGTTCCAGCACGTCCTCACCGGTGTAGGAATGGGGCCCGGGAAACCACAGTGCCAGGCCATGGTCGATGGCCTGGCCATCGGCGTCGCGCAGAGGCAGGTAGGTGGCTTCGCGCGGTCGCAGCTCGCGCCCGACCAGCGCCGACACAAAGCGCGCCAGCCCCTTGCCCGAGACCCGAACAATGCCCACCGCACCACGCCCGGGAGCAGTGGCGACAGCCAGAATCGGGTCGTGATGCTGCGAAAGCAAGGACAAGAAAGCTCCGAAAAATCAACCGGAGCGAGTGCCCCTAACCCAGGGCGCCGCGGAACCGGCTCCGCCGGGCCGCCAGCGCCGCCCCCCGGGGGGGTGACGCCGCAGGCGGCGCGGGGGAGATTACTTCACGGGCTTCTTGTTGAAGAAGTCCGGCATGCTGAACTTCAAAGGCACACCCATCTTGTTGTTGATGTACGACTGCTGAAGGATGGTCAGGATGTTGTTGGTGATCCAGTACAGCACCAAGCCGGCCGGGAAGAAGAAGAACATCACCGAGAACACCAGCGGCAACATCCACATCAGTTTGGCCTGCAGCGGATCGGGCGGCAGCGGGTTGAGCGCGGTCTGAATCAGCGTGGTGACCGCCATCACCAGCGGCAGGATGTAGAACGGATCGGGCGAGGACAGGTCGTGGATCCAAAGCACCCAGGGCGCGTTGCGCATCTCCACGCTGGACAGCAGCACCCAATACAGCGCGATGAACACCGGGATCTGGATCATGATGGGCAGGCAGCCACCCAGCGGGTTGACCTTCTCCTCCCGGTAGATCTTCATCATCTCCTGCTGCATCTGCTGCGGGTTGCTCTTCAGGCGCTCGCGCATTTCCATGATGCGCGGATTGATCGCTTTCATCTTGGCCATGCTCTTGTAGGCGGTGGCGTTGAGCCAATAGAACGCGGCCTTGATCAGCACCACCAGCAGCACGATGGACCAGCCCCAATTGGAGACGAAGCTGTGAATCTTCTCCAGCAACCAATACAGCGGTTTTGCCAGAATGGTCAGCCAGCCGTAGTCTTTCACCAGGGTCAGCCCAGGAGCGATGGTTTCCAGCACCTTTTCGTCTTGCGGGCCGACGAAAAGGCGAGAGTCGAAGCGCTCGCTCTGACCGGGCTGGACAACGGGCAACGCGGTGATAGAACCCACCGCGAAGAGCTTGCCGTCGAGCTTGCGGGCGAAGTTGTCCCGCGCCACGCCGTCGGCCATGAGCCAGGCAGTGGCAAAGTAGTGCTGCACCATGGCGACATAGCCGTCGCTGGTGGCGGCGACGAAATCGGCCTTGCCTTTTTCGATGTCGGCAAACGCCACCTTTTGGTACTTCTTCTCCTCGGTGTACACCGCAGGGCCGGTGAAGGTGGAATAGAAGGGGGTTGAATTGGCGGTCTGGTTACCGTCGCGCACCAGTTGCAGATACAGCTGTGGGCTCACCGCTTGGCCGCTGTTGTTCACCACCTCGTGCTGCACACCGATCAGGTGGCTGCCGCGCTTCAAGGTGTAGGTCTTCGTCAGCTTCACGCCACCGACCTCGGCCGACTCGAAACGCACCTGCATCTCGTCTTGACCGTCAGCCATCAAAGGATCGCCCGCGACCAGTGTCATGGGCGTCTTGTGGTTGGGGAAGCTGCCACCGATCAGGCCAGTCTGGGCGATGGAGACGCGTTCGGCAG
>JBBSDB010000060.1:0-14652 GCA_038249735.1 Burkholderiales bacterium | reverse complement strand
TGTCGCGCTTCTGGCCTGGCTGCCGCACTGGGACGATCTGCCGAGCGACAACTACCTGAAAGACGGCGGCCACTACCGGCGCCGGCGCCACAGCTGCTTTGTGGTCGATGCCGATCGCGGCACGCTGGCAGCGCACCGCGCGCACTGGCAGCCGGTGCAATACAACGCGCTGCACGGCGGCATGCAGCGCTGGTTCGAGCCAATAGCGTCCGAGATGGTGGCGCACCCGGCCTGGCAGCGGCTGATGGTGCAGCTCGCTGCGGTGGCATCCAAGCTGCGCGGGCCGCAGCCCTGGTACGTGGAGGCGCATCAGTTCCGCATCGACACCACCGACGGCATCGGCCGGCCCACGCCCGAGGGCGCGCACCGCGACGGGGTGGATCTGGTGGCCGTGTTCATGGTGGGGCGCCAGCGCATCAAAGGGGCTGAGACCCGGGTGTTCGAGGCCAACGGCCCCAACGGCCAGCGTTTCACCTTGAGCGAGCCCTGGTCGGTGCTGCTGCTCGACGACGCGCGGGTGATCCACGAAAGCACGCCGATCCAGCCGCTGGAAGAGGGCGAGCTGGGCTGGCGCGACACGTTGGTGGTGACCCTGCGGCGTGGTGGGTTTCAGGGCGAGTGAGAAAAGGATGCTTTTTACTCGGGGCGTCGCAAAGCTGGGTGTTGGCGCAATGCGGTTCGTCGTGCCCAGCGGGTACAGCCAAGACTAGGCGCCTGGGATGAGAATTGCGACGCACTGAGGGCTCGCGCACCGCGAGCCCTCAGGCTCGTTACCTGCCCGGATCCTGTCTATCATCGCTTTGGGACGACGCTGAACAAGTCCCCGTGGATGCGGGGGCCCGAGATCAGAATGCCCGCGCCAGGCGGGACTTTTGTTCAGCGTTGCCTCAGGCCTCGTTCATGTACTTTTAGGTCCTGCAGCATGTCTAAACAGTCCAATAACATCGAACGGCTCTTGGAGTCGGCTATCTTCGCCAGCCGCTGGATCCTCGCGCCGTTTTTCCTCGGCCTGATCATTGCCATGCTGGTGCTGCTGCTGAAGTTCGGCAAGGAACTGGTGTCGTTGCTCATGGGTGTTCTGGGTCTGAACGACCATGACGCGATCATCTCCATCCTCACGCTGGTCGACACGGCGCTCATCGCGGTGCTGCTGCTCATCATCGTGTTCAGCGGCTACGAGAACTTCGTCTCCAAGCTGAGCATCGGCGACCACGAGGACCGGCCCGCCTGGATGGGCAAGGTCAGTTTCTCCGACCTCAAGATGAAGCTGATCAGCGCCATCGTGGCCATCTCGGCGGTGGAATTGCTGAAAGCCTTTCTGGTCAGCAACACACTCACCGGCGAACAGATCGGCTGGAAGATCGCCATCCATCTGACCTTCGTGTTTTCCGGCTTGTTGTTCGCCGCCTCGGACTGGATCAGCGACAGCCGCAAGAACGCCTGAGCCCGCGCTGCTCGGCCGGCTCGGTGCTGGTGCAGGCGGTGTGCCGCGTCACCAGCGCTCTTCCCCCAAACAGCCCATCGTCTCAACGCTGCCCGGTGGTGTTGGGGCGGCGGATCATCACCACCACCAGCGTCACCACGGTCAGCGGCACAACAAATCCCAGCATCACGCCCGAGAAGGTCTGCAGCGCGGCATGCTGCTGTGACGCCAGGATCAGATAGGTCACGTAAGCCACGTAGTAGCCGAGGAAGACGCCGCCTTCCCAGCGTGCGATTTCGCGGCCGGTCATGAACACCGGTATGCAGGCCAGGGCCACCGCCAACATCACCCAGATATCGAAGGCCAGCAGCGACGGCGCAATCGCCAGGCCCACGTCGCCTGACACCAGGCCTGACAAGCCCAGGCAGCCCAGGATGTTGAAGGTGTTGCTGCCAACAACATTGCCCACGGCGATGTCGCGTTCGCCCTTGATCGCCGCCGTGATGCTCGTGGCCACCTCGGGCATGCTGGTGCCGGCGGCGACGATGGTCAGACCGATGACAAGATCGCTCACGCCCATGGACTTGGCGAAACTGATGGAGGCCTGCACCAGGTATTCCGAGCCGAACACCAGCGCCACCAGGCCGGCGGCGATCAGGCCGATCTGTGCCGCCCAGTGGCTGTCCCAGGCCCCGGCCTCAACAGGTGAAATTGCATCGGAAAATTCGTCCTTCGCAGCCTGGGTCTCGCGGCGCGACTGCACGACCAGGAACACGGTGTAGGCCACCAGCAGAGCAAACAGGAAGCCCCCTTCCGTGAACGAGAGGTTTCCATCCAGCGAGAGCGCCAGCAGAAGCAAGCTTGCGCCCAGCATGATCGGCACTTCCTGCCGGATCAGCTGGATATTGACCACCAGCGGCGTGATCAGCGCGCTGATGCCCAGGATGAACAGAATATTGAAGATGTTGCTGCCCACCACGTTGCCCATGGCGATGTCGGTCTTGCCGTCGAGCACGGCGCCGATGCTCACCGCCACCTCGGGCGCGCTGGTACCGAACGCAACGATGGTGAGTCCGACGACAAGCGGGCTGATACCGAACGACAGTGCCAGTTTGGAGGCGCCACGCACCAACGTGCTGGCGCCGATGACCAGCAAGATCAGGCCCGCGAAAAATAGGAGGATGTTCATGGTGAATGGCTTTGGTTAAAAACGGGCGCCCACGCAAGGGCAGTCAGCCTCGTGGGCCATGCAGCGCCGAGTCCTGGCGCGGACGGGGTGTGAACGCTTTGTGCTGCGCCGCGGTCCTGTCTTTACAGCGTTCGAGCCGCGCCAGCACATATCTGTCATGCGAACAACACGACATCGCGTTGTTCGTTGCCAATGCGCCGAGCTTGAGCGGCGGTAACGATCAGAGCGATGGTCAAGACGGCGAGCAGGATGACGGTGGTGTCCATATTTTCTGATTGGAATGATGCGGTGCGGGATCTTCGGCATTTCATCGATACGGAAAAAGCATCGATGCTGTGAGTTCAGGTTCGGTTTTCCCATCGATGAGGCGCCACCTGTTGAACTACCACCCTCTCCACTGCTTCTGGGTCGTGGCGAAAGAAGGCGGCTTTGCGCGCGCGGCTGAGAGACTGGATTTGGCGGTTCAGACAATCAGCGCTCAGGTCCGCGAACTGGAAAAAGCACTGGGCCACCCACTCCTCAAGCCCGCGGGACGCGGTGTGGCTTTGACCGAGGCGGGTCAGGCAGCCTTTGCCCGTGCAGAGGAGATCTTCCAGCTCGGGCAGTTCATTCCGGATGAAGTTCGTGAAATCGCCAGCGGCAAGGTCGTGCGCCTGACTGTCGGGCTGTCGGACGGCATTTCCAAACTCGCTGCTTTTGCGCTGCTTGCGCCGGTTTTGGAAACGCCAACGCTGCGACTGTCGTGTCATGAAGGCGAGTTCGAGCAACTGCTGGCTGATCTGGCATGAACTGCGCGGGTCGTGCACCATCGGGCACACAGTGACAACGCAAAGACAGTCGTCCGCAGTGCCGGACCCGACACCACGGCCATCAGCGACGACAGACCGCCAACCGCCGCCCGACTCCAGTTTGCCTGCGGCGCCGCCACGGTGAACCAGAGCGTCGGCCGTGACAAAGCGCTGGATTGAAGTATCTTGTGCGTTGCGCCGATACTTCCCCATGGCCCGCCTCGGGTCCGCCCCGCCAACTCCCGCGTCGCGTGGAGCCTCATGGACCAACCGCTTTCGAGAATGACGAACCCCCCGCCAGCCGGCTTTTGGCAGCAATTGCGCAAGCAGGTGCGCGCAACGATTCCTTCCCACGCCGAACTTTCGCAAATCCGTTGGCTGCAGCCGGTGGCCCACCGCCTCACCGAGCCTGGGCTTTGGCATGCCAGACCCGAAGCGCTGGCGCGGGGTCTGGCCATTGGTCTTTTCTGGGCCTTCGTGGTGCCCTTTGGGCAGATCGTCTTCGCCGCGGCGCACTGTGTCTGGTGGCGCGGCAACATTCCGATGGCTGCCGCCGCCACCCTGATCACCAACCCGATCACGATCGGCGGCTGGTTGTACCTGGGCTACAAGGTCGGCTCGGTCTTCATCGGAACGGCGGGTGGCGCACCGGTGCCGGCTGACGTTGCCGTGGGCGGCTTCCTTGCCACTCTCCAGTCGCTGGGTTGGCCCACCGTGCTGGGCATGGCGATCTTCGCGACGGTCGGGTCTGTCGGTGGTTACGTCTTCATGCGTCTGGGCTCGCGGGCCTGGTTCCACTGGCGGGTGGCTCGGCGCGCGCGGACGCGCAGAGGGTGAAGTGGCAGATCCTGTTGCCCATCTCCGTGCTGCTGCTGTGCATGGGCGGCTTGACGGGTTAGCGGCAGCTTTGGGGCGAGGAACTCCGCCATTCGGATCTCGGGTTTGGGTGGCAGGCAGTCAGCCAGGAACATTGTTGTACATGGCCTGCCCGCTCCTCACGGCCATTGCTCAATCTCTCCTGCTTGTCAGAACTTCAGGTGCCGCCATTTTGTGACGGGCTGAGTTCTGACCTCTGCAAGTGCCAGCGAAGCGTTCCGATTCAAGCCTCGCCAACCACATCTCCCGACTTTTTGGTATCTTCCCCGCGCAGATGCGCTGGCAAGCGGTTGAGCATCCAGCGCATCGCCAGCGGGATCAACACCAGATCGTCCACCATGCCAAGCACGGGCACCACGTCGGGCAACAGGTCGATCGGTGAGATGAGATAGAGCACCAAGCCCGCGCTGCCCAGCTTCAGCCACAAGGGTGCTTCGGGGTGGCGCAGAGCCAGCCACAAGCGCCGCCCGTCGCCGCGCACCGCCACCCACAACACCGACAGCCGTTTCAACATGGCATCACTCCATGCATTTTGAACATGCTCCTCAGATGGAGGTCGGCGCCTGTTTGTCAAGGTGGCGGCTTGGCGCAGCGATCTCCCGCCGGGCCGCCCCAAGGAAAATCAGCCCCCTTGGGGGGCAGCGACCCGCGCAGCGGCGGAGCATGGGGGCTCGGCCTACAGGCGCTCGAAGATCGCTGCAATGCCCTGGCCGCCGCCAATGCACATGGTGACCAATGCGTAGCGGCCCTGCACCCGCTCCAGCTCGTACAGCGCTTTCACGGTGATCAGCGCGCCAGTGGCGCCGATCGGGTGGCCGAGAGAGATGCCCGAGCCGTTGGGGTTGACCTTGGCCGGATCCAGGCCCAGCTCGCGCGTCACGGCACAGGCCTGGGCGGCAAAGGCTTCGTTGGCTTCGATCACGTCGAGATCGTTCACCGTGAGGCCGATCTTCTTCAGCACCGCCTGAGTCGCCGAAATCGGGCCCACGCCCATGATTTTCGGGTCGAGCCCGGTGTGGGCGTAGCCGACCAGGCGCGCCATGGCTTTCGCGCCACGCGCTTTGGCCGCGCCAGCTTCCATCAGCACCACGGCGGCGGCAGCGTCGTTGATGCCCGAGGCGTTGCCGGCGGTGACCGTGCCGTTCTCCTTGATGAAAACAGGCTTGAGCTTGGTCATGTCTTCCAGCTTGCAGTCGGGGCGGAAATGCTCGTCGGTGGCCCAGGCCACGTCGCCCTTGCGGCTCTTGAGCATGACCGGCACGATCTGCTCTTTGAAGCGGCCGCCTTCGATGGCGTGCTGGGCGCGGTTGTGGCTTTGCACCGCGAGCGCGTCCTGCATTTCACGGGTGATGCCGTATTTCGCCGCCACGTTTTCGGCTGTGACGCCCATGTGGATGTTCTGAAACGGGTCGTGCAGCGCGCCGACCATCATGTCGATCATTTTGGTGTCGCCCATGCGCGCACCGAAGCGGGTGCTCATGCTGGCGTAGGGCGCTCGGCTCATGCATTCGGCGCCGCCGCCAATCGCGATGTCGGTGTCGCCCAGCAAGATGCTTTGGCTGGCGTTGACGATGGCTTGCAGGCCCGAGCCGCAAAGGCGGTTGACGTTGTAAGCGGGGGTGCCTTCGCCGCAGCCGCCGTTGATCGCGGCCACGCGCGAGAGGTACATGTCTTTGGGCTCGGTGTTGACCACATGGCCGAACACCACATGGCCCACGTCTTTGCCGTCGACCTGGGCGCGCGCCAGGGTTTCCTTGACCACCAGCGCGGCCAGATCGGTGGGAGGCGAGTCTTTCAGGCTGCCACCAAAAGTGCCTATGGCGGTACGGGCTGCGGATACGACGACGACTTCTCGGCTCATGGGGATGTCTCCAGGGTGGGTGTGGGCTTCTTTTCGGCAACCGCCAGCAAGCCGCCAGCGATCAGCCGCTCATGGTAAGGGCCGCAGGCTTACACCAGCCTTGACGGGCGTCAAGGCTGTGTCGATACGCGCAGCGTCAGGGTCAGAATGTTTGGCGCGCCAGCACGCGCAGCCTGCCATCGGTCATCTGCCCGGGTCGGGTCAGCAGCATCTCGCCCATGGCAACGAAGCTGCCGGTCAGCGCGCTGATGTTCACCTGGTGCGACACCAGCACCAAGTTGCGCGGAGCCTTGAATGTCTTGAGCGCCTGCAGCACTTCAAGGGTCTGCGGCTCCCTGCCGTCTTGCTGGAAGAACGAGTTGATGGGCGACCACACGGTGTGCCGGCCAAAGGCCAGCTCGGCCGTGTCCACGCAGCGGCACCAGGCGCTGGATCGCACCTCGTCGAGCGCGACCTTCTCCCGCTGGAACGCCGCTGCCACGCGTCTGGACTGCTCACGACCAGCTTCACTGAGGGTGCGCTGGGTGCTGCAATCGCCCAGCTTGAAGTTGGGTGGGTCGCCAATACCGGGCTCAGTCTGGGCGTGGCGCATCAGCAGCACGTTGCCACCCTGGCGCAACAAGGCCCAAAAGTCCGCCTGCTCACCCGTGCTTTGGGCGCGACCAAGCAAGGGCGCACCCAGGGCGAGCCCCAGCAAAGACGAGGTAAAACGGCGGCGGAGCAGCTGCGACATGGGTTCTCCGATCGGTGGTGGTGGGCGAGGGGCGGTTCTGCTTCAGTCGCGGACGTCGGCCACCGGCTGTTGCCCGAAATCGGGGCGCTCCAGCCAAGCGAGAACGCGTTGCGCTGCAGTCTCCGGCGGTGTGAGCTGGCCCTGTTTCTGGAGTTCCACGAAGCGCTGCCGATCGGGAAAGGCGGCAGGGTCGCCCGCGCGCAATTGCACCTGCATGTCGGTGTCGATCACGCCGGGCGCCAGCGAGACCAGCCGGGCACCGTGGGGGTTTTGTGCCTCCTCCAGCGCGCAGCAGCGGGTGAAGTGGTCCATGCCGGCCTTGGCTGCGCAGTAGGGCGCTTGCGCGGCCATGGCGCTGCGACCCAGGCCGGAGGAGATGTTGAGCAGCTTGCGCGGCCCGCGCCAGCCAGTTTCGGTCCAGCCACCCGTGACCTTGAGAAAAGCGGCGCTGAGTTGCATCGGCGCCTCCAGCCCCACCCGCAGCGCACGGGCAAGTTCATCGGCCGGGCAATCGCCGAGCGGCCCGATGTTTGGAATCACACCAGCGTTGTTGATGAGCGTGGCGCTCTGCCAGGCGGCGGGCGTGAGCGACTGCAGCCAGTCGCGCAAGCGCTCGCGAGCGGCTTCGGGTTTGGCCAGGTCTTGCGCCCACTGCAGCAGCGGGGCGCCGGCGGCTTCAGCTTGCCGGGCCAGCTCAGCGTTTTCTTGGCGCGAGATGCACAGCAGCAGCCGATCGGGCGCCAGCAGTTGGCGGGCCATGGACAGGCCCATGCCGCGCGACGCGCCGGTGAGGATGGTGAGGTGTTGGGGTGGGGTGGTCATGTGGCTGTCCTTTGCTTTTTTTTCAGAAGGGGCAGGGTGCCACAAACGCCATGACTTCGCCGGTGGCGGGGTGGGGGAATCGAATGCCCTCGGCGTGCAGCAGCAGACGCTGCGCGGGATCGGACGGCGCAGCGCCATACAGCGGATCGCCCACGATCGGGTGGCCGATGGCCTGCAGGTGCACGCGCAGCTGGTGCGAGCGGCCGGTGACCGGCTCCAGGGTCAGGCGCGTGGTGCCGGGCGGATCGCTGGCCTCGGGCTCGGCCAGCCGCCAGCGGGTGAGGCTGGGCTTGCCCTCGGTGTGGTTGACGACGCTGCGTGGGCGGTTTTGCCAGTCGAGCAGCAGGGGCAGATCGATGCTGTTCCAGCCGTTCTCTGGCAGGGCGTTGGGCAGCAGGCCGCTGACCACGGCGGTGTAGCGCTTGTGCACCCGGCGCTTCTCGAACGCCAGGCTGAGCGCGCGCTGCGCCTCGATGCCGCGCGCCATGAGCACCAGGCCCGAGGTGGCCATGTCGAGCCGGTGCACCACCTTGGCATCGGGCCATTGGCGTTCGGCTCGCGCGCTCAGGCAATCCTGTTTGTCGGGGCCGCGGCCCGGCACACAGAGCAGGCCGGCGGGTTTGTCGAACACCAGCAGGCTGGCATCGACAGACAGGGGAAGGAGTTCAGGCGTCAAGCGGCGCTCTGGCCGAGCGCCTTCGCCAGCGCCTCGGCGCTCAGGCTGCGCGCGGCGCCGAAGCCCGCCACCTGGCGCGCGCCCTGGGGCGACAAGCGCACGAAGCGGAAATCGCCCAAGGCGGTCATGGGCTCGGCCTCGGGAAAGCGAGCGAGGTAGGCGGCACGGCACTGCGCGGCCAGCGTGCTGCCCGGCTCGGCCCAGGTGGCCACCACCTCGATGCTCACCCGCGCCAGCGCATGCACCGGCTCGCCAGCCACTTCGCTGTCGGCCACCATCAGCGACGCCTGTGGCCTGGACTGCAGGTTCTGGCTGTGGGCCGCCAGCGCGCTGATATGGATGACCAGGCTGGCCGATGCGGTGTCGATGGCGAACGGCACCAGCGAAACAAAGGCGGCACCGGCTGCGTCCACCGTTCCCAGGGCGGCGGTGCGGCGAACGGCCAGCAGGTCGCGCAGAGCGCGGGTGAGGCTGTGCTCGCGGCTCACGTTTTGTGGTCAGCGGTCAGCGGTCAGCGCACCAGCACGTCTGCGCGGCGGTTGCGCGGTTCGGCCACCTCGTCTTCGGTCAGCACCACCGGTTCGCGCTCGCCGCGCCCCACTGCGTCGATCAGCTCGGGCGCGAAACCGCGCTCGATCAGCAGCGCGCGAATGGCCCGTGCCCGTTCCAGCGACAAACCGTCGTTGGCCTCCAGTGAGCCTTGGCGGTCGGTGTGACCGGTGATCACGATCTCGCCACCGGCGCGGGCCTGGGCGCGGACGATCACCTCCGGCAGTTGCGCCTGGGACTCAGGGGTGAGCAGTGCGCTGCCCGGCTCGAACTGGAGCACAAACCGCTGCGGCGCGGGGGGTTGCAACGCGAGCAACTGGGGATGCCGCTCGCGCACTGCCTCGGCTGTGGTGGTGACTGGGCTGATGCTGCCGCTGCGGCTCACCTCGACCACTGCATAGGGTTGGGCCAGAACCTGCACGCCTTGACTGGTGGACACGACCACCGCGCTGGGCGCGCCGCTGGCCTGGGACAGCAGGGTGATGCGGGTGGCGGGCGCGCAGGCGCTCAGCAGAACGACAAAGCCCAAAGCGGCGCCCAGCCGAGCGCGACGTGAGAGGGCGAAAGTGGCGCCCATCTCAGCGGGCATCCTGGGTTTCGACGATGAAATCGGTGCCGCGCACGCCCACCACCGAGGTCGGCGTTTGCACCTTGAACAGCTCCGGGTTCACCTTCGCCAGCAGGCCGGTTACCACCCGCACCGAGCCACGCAACAGGTCGAGCAGGAAATTGCCTTGCTGGGTGGTGGTGTCGAACTGGAACTGGCGCAGATCCATCACAGTGTCGGGGCCCATGGTGAGCACGGTGCCGTCCTTCAGCGTGAGCGTGGCCGAGCCCTGTGATCCTGTGCTCAGGCGGTCGGCCACGGCTACCCCGGCGCCGGGCTGCGCTGACCGGCGCGACATGTCAGCGCCGATCCAGGTGTCACCCTCCACCTGCTTGAAGGTGCCGATGCGGATGGTGTCGGCCTGAGCGACCGAGGGAGCGGGAGTGGACGATGGCGACACGGGTGCGGTCTGTGCCAGCACACCCGTTGCGGCCAATGTAAACAACAAGGCGGCCCACAAATGGCGCACACAAAAAGAGAGGGATGGCATGGTGGCGTGGGGAAAACGGAATGCCCGATGCTAATGGAAGTGTTACTTGGGGCGCCAGCGCGGGTCAGCGCGAAAGCAGGCGCTCAGCCGGCGGCTCGGCTCGCTGATAAGGTGTTGCTTGTGCCAGCGAAATGCCTGAGCACCGCGCGGAGCACTCGCCGCGCCCTGATCTCCACCCCATTTCTTCACAAGGAGCCCTTTGTTTTGGCTGAATTGAATTCCGAACGCATCACCCAATTTGCTGTCCAGTGGGGCGGTCAGTTCCTGCTTGCCTTGCTGGTGCTGGGAGTCGGCTTGTGGCTGACTGGCTGGATTGCCCGGCGCATCGACCACCGCATGGAGTTGCTGGGGGTGGAAATCACCTTGCGCCGCTTTCTGCGCAGCCTGATCAGCTTGGTGCTCAAGGTACTGGTTGTCATCACCGTGGCCAGCATGTTGGGCGTGGCCACCACCTCGTTCATCGCGGTGCTGGGAGCCGCCGGTTTGGCGGTCGGGCTGGCCTTGCACGGCAGCCTGTCGAACTTTGCTGGCGGCGTGTTGCTGATTTTGTTCAAGCCCTACAAGGTGGGCGACTACGTGGAGATGCAAGGCGTGAGCGGCACGGTGCACGGCATTCAGCTGCTCTACACGGTGCTGCACACGCCCGACAACAAAGAGGTGTTTGTGCCCAACGGCCCGGTGGCCAGCGGCAACATCGTCAACTACTCCACCCAGCCCACTCGCCGGGTCGACATGCAGTTCGGCATTGGCTACAGCAGCAGCATCGACCTGGCCAAAACCACCCTGGCCGAGCTGCTGAAGGCCGATGCGCGGGTGCTGAGCGACCCGCCCGCGCAGATCCTCGTGGCCGAGCTGGCCGACAATTCGGTCAACCTCAAGGTGCGCGCCTGGACCGCCAGCGCGAGCTACTGGGACGTGTTCTTCGATATGCAGGAAGCGGTGAAGAAGCGCTTTGACGCCGTCGGCCTGGAAATCCCGTTCCCGCAGCGCGATGTGTATCTGCACACCGTCAAAGACTGACTCTCTCTAGCCGCAGACCAGACCATGCTGTTGTTGCTCGCGCCCATGGAGGGCTTGCTGGACGCCACGCTGCGCGATGTGCTCACCCGCAGCGGCGGCGTGGATCGCTGTGTGAGCGAGTTCATCCGCGTGACCGACACCTTGCTGCCCGAGCGGGTGTTCACCCGAGTGGTGCCCGAGCTGCTGCAGGGCGGGCGCACCCGCGCTGGTGTGCCGGTGCGCCCGCAGCTGTTGGGCTCCGACCCGGTTTGCCTGGCAGACAACGCGGCGCGCCTGGCCACGCTGAACCCGCCGGGTATCGATCTCAATTTCGGCTGCCCGGCCAAGACGGTGAACAACAGCCGGGGCGGCGCGGTGCTGCTCGACGAGCCCGAGCTGGTGGGCCGGATCGTGGCGGCGGTGCGGCGTGCGGTGCCGCCGCATGTGCCGGTGTCGGCCAAGATGCGGCTGGGCTACCAGGACGATTTGCGTGCCGAAGACTGTGCGCTGGCGATCGCTGACGCGGGCGCCAATGAGCTGGTGGTGCATGCGCGCACCAAGGCCCACGGCTACCGGCCGCCCGCCTACTGGGAGCGGATCGCGCAGGTGCGCGCTGTGTTGCCCGCCGCCTTGCGCGTGGTGGCCAACGGCGAGCTCTGGAGCGTGGCCGACGCGCTGCGCTGCCGCGCGGTCAGCGGCTGCGACGACCTGATGATTGGCCGGGGCATGGTGTCCGACCCGGGTCTCGCGCTGGCCATTCGCAGCGGTGGCGCGGTCGCCTGGGATGAGATCGTGCCCCTGTTGGGCGATTTCTGGCAGCTGGTGAGTGCGCGCGTGGAACCGCGCCACCGGGCCGGGCGGCTCAAGCAGTGGCTGGGCGCGCTGTGCCGCCGCTACCCGCAGGCGCAGCAGGCGTTTGATGCATTGCGCCTGCTGCACGACCCGGCCAGCATCGAAGTCTGGTTGCATCAGAACCGCACGTCCTCGAGTGTGCATACACCCAATCTGGCCGCAGCGCTGCCAGCAGGTTTGGCGCTGGCGTGTTAACTTGCGCCCCCGGATCCGAACCCCAACCCGTATGAGCACCACAGAACACAAGCTGGCCGCCGTTTCAGGCGAGCGGCTGCAAGGCATGCGCCGCGGCCTTGAGAAAGAGAGCCTGCGAGTGCAGCGCGACGGAAGGCTTGCGCTCACGCCCCACCCCAGCAGCCTGGGCAGCGCGCTCACGCACCCCCACATCACCACCGACTTCAGCGAATCTCAGCTGGAGCTGATCACCGGCGTGCATGCCAGCGTGGAATCTTGTCTGGAAGAGCTGACCGAGGTGCACCAGTTCACCGCACGCAGCCTGCGCGCTGCTGGCGACGAGATGATGTGGGCCTCCAGCATGCCCTGCGGCCTGCCGCCCGATGAGACGATTCCGATCGGCCGCTACGGCTCGTCCAACGTCGGTCGCGCCAAAAGCGTTTACCGCCTGGGTTTGGGGCACCGATATGGCCGGCGCATGCAGACCATCTCGGGCATTCACTACAACTGGTCGCTGCCCGGTGTGGACAACGACGGCTACTTTGCGCTGATCCGCAATTTTCGCCGCGAGGCGTTCTTGCTGCTCACGCTGTTTGGTGCTTCGCCTGCTGTGTGTTCCTCGTTTGTGGTCGGGCGTGAACACCAGCTGCAGCCACTGGGCAGCCGCGGCTCGCTGTACATGCCCCATGGCACCTCGCTGCGCATGGGAAACCTCGGCTACCAGAGCGAGGCCCAGGCCACGTTGGCAGTAAGCTACAACGGGCTGGAGGGCTATGCGGCGTCTTTGCACGACGCGCTCTCGCGCCCCTGGCCTGCTTACGAGGCCATCGGTGTGCGCAACCTCGGTGGCGATTACAACCAGCTCTCCACCAGCTTGCTGCAGATCGAGAACGAGTTTTACGGCACGATCCGCCCCAAGCGCGTGATCTACCCTGGCGAGCGGCCGCTGCACGCGTTGCGCGAGCGCGGCGTCGAATACATCGAGGTGCGCCTGCTCGACCTCAACCCGTTCGAGCCCATCGGCATTGGCGCGCAGGCGCTGCGCTTCATCGATGTGTTCCTGTTGCACTGCCTGCTCAGCGACAGCCCACCCGACACGCCCGAAGAAATTCGCGACCTGGCGCACAACCAGCAACTGACGGCTGCCCGCGGGCGCGAGTCAGGGCTGCGCCTGCGCCGCGATGGGCAAGCCGTGTCGCTGTTGGACTGGGGGCTGGAGATCATCGACCAGCTCGCTCCGTTTGCTCAAGCGCTGGATGCGGCCTTGGGCGGTGAGGCCCATGCCCAGGCCGTGGCCCAGGCGCGCGCCAGCCTGCAATCGCCCGACACCCTGCCGTCGGCGCAGGTGTTGCAGGCGGTCCGCAGCCAGCACGCCGATGCTTTCACAGCATTTGTGCGTGAGCAGTCATTGGAGGTGCATGGCCAGCTGCTGGGCCTGCCCTGGAGTGCCAAGCAGCAGGGCCGCTATGAGGCGATGGCGCTGAAGTCGCTGGAGGACCAGCGCGCGATCGAGGCCGCCGACACCATGCCATTCGAGATCTACCGGCAGGAGTACACCTCGCCATCGCGGCTGGGCCGGCCACAGACGGCCGCTGGCGTCACCGCGTGAGCGGGGACCTGCGTCAGACTTCACCGCCGAAGCGTTTGATGAGGTTGGCGATGTACTTGTCGACCAGCTTCTCAAACTCGCCTTCCACCACCGGCGCCACCACCATCTTCATCAGGCCGGGCAGCGGCACCTCGATTTCGCCCTGAATCGCCAGCGTGATGTTGGTCGACTTTTTGTTGTCCACGATCTTCCAGCCGCCGCTCACCAGCGCGTTGCCCACGCCCCTGACCGGGGTCCACTTCACCGTGCCCTTGGCCTTGTCGCTCACGTACTTGCTGGCGTAAACGGTCTGGATGTTCACCTGGCTGGTGCCCACCTTCTGCATGTCCCATTGGTAGACGCCGTCGCCCAGGTCGCTGAGTTTCTCCACTTTGGGGAAATGGCTGGCCGAGGTGGGCACGTCGGACAGTACATCGAACACCTCGGCCGCCTTGGCCTTGACGTCGAACTCGTAGCCCAGATCAATCTTGACGGTGATGGCCATGTGTCTCCTCTTGGGGTTGTGTTGATACGAAAAGATTGTGGCACGGTGCCGCAGCCCGCTTGCCACGGGCGAACCCGAACCCGCTGTGCGGTGTCGATCGGGCCAGGCGTCAAAATCCTCCCTTTGTCTGAACGAGCCCGACCCATGAGCATTCAGTGGTTTCCCGGTCACATGCACCTCACCCGCCAGGCGATCGCAGAGCGGGTAAAAGCCATCGATGTGGTGATCGAAATGCTCGACGCGCGTCTCCCCGGCTCCAGCGCCAACCCAGCTCGAGACCCCGGCCAAGCCTGACGCGCCGATCAAAGCCCAGTCGTCGGTCAAGGCACAGGCGCCGGTCAACGCCGACGCGCCAATCAAAACCCAGGCGCCGTCCAAGCCCGAGGCTCCTGTTATCGCGCCGCCAGCGCCCAAAGCGGACGCGCCCGGCGCCATCGACAAACAGATGCGCGAAGTCGTGCCGGCGGAGCGTGCGGAGATTGCATTCCGCAAAGGGGTCACGCAGATTCAGGAGGGGCGC
>JBBSDB010000059.1:0-14726 GCA_038249735.1 Burkholderiales bacterium | reverse complement strand
GCACCGATTGCGATGGAAGAAGGCCTGCGCTTTGCCATCCGCGAAGGCGGGCGCACGGTTGGCGCTGGTGTCGTTGCCAAGATTCTTGCTTAAGGAACAAACATGTCTTCTAAGCAAAAAATCCGCATTCGCCTGAAAGCGTTTGACTACAAACTGATTGACACCTCGGCTGCCGAGATCGTCGACACCGCCAAGCGCACCGGCGCCATCGTCAAGGGCCCCGTGCCCCTGCCGACGCGCATGAAGCGTTTTGACATCCTGCGTTCGCCGCACGTCAACAAAACCAGCCGCGACCAGCTGGAGATCCGCACCCACCAGCGCCTGATGGACATTGTGGACCCGACCGACAAAACGGTTGACGCCCTGATGAAGCTCGACCTGCCAGCTGGCGTGGACGTGGAAATCAAGCTGCAATAAGCGCAGAACGCAAGCAGGGTCGTCCCACAGCCCACTTTGCTTGCACAAGAGTCACCTACCGGTTATACTAGGAGGCTTTTCTGGTGTCGCCAGAGAGAAACGGCATTGCCGATGCGGCCTGCGAAAAAAGCGGTGACCGTGCCCTAAAACGCTTTACCAAGTGCCGATATTCAGGTGCAAGGTGAAGCCCCATCAGCCCCGGCCAATTGAAGTCGGGAACGGAGAAAACAATGAGTCTTAGCAACTCCCTCGGGTTGTTGGGTCGCAAGGTTGGAATGATGCGTTTGTTCACCGAAGACGGGGATGCAGTCCCTGTCACGGTGGTTGACGTGTCGAACAACCGCGTGACTCAAGTCAAAACTCAAGCCAACGATGGCTACGATGCGCTGCAGGTCACCTTTGGTGCCCGCCGTGCCTCCCGCGTCACCAAGCCCATTGCGGGCCACCTGGCCAAGGCCGGTGTCGAAGCGGGTGAAATCATCCAGGAATTCCGCGTCGCCTCCGACGTCGCTGCCCAGTACCAGCCCGGTGCGATGGTGGCTGCCCATGCCGTGTTTGCGGCGGGCCAGAAGGTGGACGTGCAAGGCACCTCTATCGGTAAAGGCTTTGCCGGCACCATCAAGCGCCACAACATGCGCTCGCAGCGTGCGTCGCACGGCAACAGCCGTTCGCACAACGTGCCGGGCTCCATCGGTATGGCTCAGGATCCTGGCCGCGTGTTTCCGGGCAAGCGAATGACCGGCCACATGGGCGACCAAACCAAAACCATTCAAAACCTGGACATCTTCCGCATTGACGAAGCCCGTCAGTTGCTGATGATCCGTGGTGCTGTGCCTGGTGCCAACGGCGGTTTCCTGACCGTTCGCGTGGCCATCAAGGCCAAACCCGCCATTGCCGCCGACAAGGGAGCGAACTGATGCAAGTTGAACTCCTGAACGACCAAGGTCAAGCTGCGTCCAAGATGGACGTGCCTGAGACCGTTTTTGGTCGCGACTACAACGAGGCGCTGATCCACCAGCTGGTGGTGGCCTACCAGGCCAACGCGCGCCAAGGTACGCGTGCTCAAAAAGACCGTCAGATGGTCAAGCATTCGACCAAGAAGCCGTTCAAGCAAAAAGGCACGGGCCGCGCCCGCGCCGGTATGACGTCTTCCCCGATCTGGCGCGGAGGCGGTCGCGTCTTCCCCAACAGCCCGGACGAGAACTTCACCCAGAAGATCAACAAGAAGATGTACCGCGCCGGCATGGCGTCCATCTTCTCGCAGCTGGTGCGTGAAGGCCGCCTGGCTGTGGTCGATTCGATGAAGGTCGATTCGCCCAAGACCAAGCAGTTGGCCGACAAGTTCAAGGCCATGAATCTGAAGTCGGTGCTGGTGATTTCCGACGAGGTCGATGAGAACCTGTACTTGGCTTCGCGCAACCTGCCCAATGTGCTGGTGGTCGAGCCGCGCTACGCCGATCCGCTGTCGCTGGTGCACTACAAGAAGGGGATCGTGACCAAGGCCGCGATCGACCAGTTAAAGGAGATGTTCGCATGAGCGTCACAAAATACGACGAAGGTCGGCTGATGCAGGTGCTCGTGGCTCCGATCGTGTCCGAGAAGGCCACGATGGTTGGCGAGCAGAGCAACGCGGTGCTGTTCAAGGTACTGCGCGATGCATCCAAGCCCGAGATCAAGGCGGCTGTTGAACTGATGTTCAAGGTCGAGGTGAAGGGCGTGTCTGTCCTGAACCAAAAGGGCAAAGCCAAGCGATTTGGTAAGACCATGGGCCGACGCGACCATGTGCGCAAAGCGTACGTGACGCTGATGCCGGGTCAGGAACTGAACTTTGGTGGGGAGGCCTGATCATGGCAGTTATCAAGATGAAACCCACTTCACCAGGCCGTCGCGGCATGGTGAAGATCTCGCGTGACCACCTGCACAAGGGCGAAGGTTATGCGCCGCTGCTGGAGCCTCAGTTTCAGAAGGCTGGCCGCAACAACAACGGCCACATCACGGTGCGCCACAAGGGTGGTGGCCACAAGCACCACTACCGTGTGGTCGACTTCCGTCGCAACAAAGACAACATCCCGGCCAAAGTCGAGCGAATCGAATACGACCCAAACCGCACGGCGCATATCGCTCTGCTGTGCTACGCGGATGGTGAGCGTCGCTACATCATTGCCCCGCGCAATGTGGAAGTGGGCGCGACATTGCTGTCTGGTTCGGAGTCCCCGATCCGTGTCGGCAACACGCTGCCCATCCGGAACATTCCAGTTGGTTCCACCATTCACTGCATCGAGCTGCAGATCGGCAAGGGCGCTCAGATCGCTCGCTCTGCTGGCGCCTCTGCTGTGTTGATGGCCCGTGAAGGCATCTACGCCCAGGTGCGTATGCGCTCGGGTGAAGTGCGCAAGATCCACGTGGATTGCCGCGCCACCATTGGTGAAGTGTCCAACCAGGAACACAGCCTGCGTCAACTCGGCAAGGCCGGTGTCAAGCGCCACATGGGCATCCGCCCAACGGTGCGCGGAACCGCCATGAACCCAATCGATCACCCACACGGTGGTGGCGAGGGCAAGACTGGCGAAGGTCGCGCACCGGTGGATCCGTGGGGCAACCTGACCAAGGGCTATCGCACCCGCAACAACCGCCGCACGCAGTCGATGATCGTCTCGCGTCGCAAGAAGTAAAGGGTTGACAACATGACTCGTTCACTCAAAAAAGGCCCCTTCGTTGACCATCACCTGATGGCCAAAGTAGAGAAGGCTCAGGCCAACAAAGACAAGAAGCCGGTCAAGACCTGGTCGCGTCGCTCCATGATCCTGCCCGACTTCATCGGGCTGACGATCGCAGTGCACAACGGCAAGCAGCACGTACCGGTTTACATCACCGACCAGATGGTTGGACACAAGCTCGGCGAGTTCTCGCTGACGCGCACGTTCAAAGGCCACCCGGCCGACAAAAAAGCGAAGAGGTAAGGACCCATCATGAGCACAGAAACCCGTGCCGTCGTTCGCGGCGTGCGCCTGTCTGTGGACAAGGGACGCCTCGTTGCCGACCTGATTCGTGGCAAGAAGGTGGACCAGGCGCTCAACATCCTGGCCTTCACCCAAAAGAAAGCTGCCGGAATCGTCAAGAAGTGCCTGGAGTCCGCCATCGCCAACGCCGAGCACAACGACGGCGCTGACATTGACGACCTCAAGATCACGACCATCTACGTCGAACAAGGCACCACGCTGAAGCGTTTCTCTGCCCGCGCCAAAGGCCGTGGCAACCGCATCAGCAAACCCACCTGTCACATCTATGTGACGGTTGGCAACTGAACAAGGCAAGGACTATGGGACAAAAAATCAACCCCACCGGGTTCCGCCTTGCCATTTCGCGCAACTGGGCCAGCCGCTGGTACGCGAGCAACCGCGACTTCGCCGGCATGCTGGCAGAAGACATCAAGGTGCGCGAGTACCTCAAGGGCAAGCTGAAGAACGCCGCCGTCTCGCGCGTCGTGATCGAGCGCCCCGCCAAGAACGCGCGCATCACCATTTACTCGGCACGTCCGGGCGTGGTGATCGGCAAGAAAGGCGAAGACATCGAGCGCTTGAAGAAAGAACTGGCTGCCAAGCTGGGCGTGCCGGTCGCGGTCAACATTGAAGAGGTGCGCAAGCCCGAAATCGATGCCAAGCTGATCGCCGACAGCATCACGCAGCAGCTTGAGAAGCGGATCATGTTCCGCCGCGCCATGAAGCGAGCGATGCAAAACGCCATGCGTCTGGGTGCCCAGGGCATCAAGATCATGTCGTCCGGTCGCCTGAACGGCATTGAGATCGCTCGCTGCGAGTGGTACCGCGAAGGTCGCGTGCCGCTTCACACCTTGCGCGCCGACATCGACTACGGCACCTCCGAAGCCAAGACGACCTACGGCATCATCGGCGTAAAAGTATGGGTCTACAAAGGTGACACCTTGGGCCGCAACGACGCTCCGGTCGCCGCCGATACACCGCGCCCAGAAGAAGATCGCCGTCCCCGTGGCCCACGCCGTGAGCGTCCTGCTGGCCCACCTGCGCGTGCCGCTGTGCGCCGCCCAGGTGCCAATGCCGCGCCGGCCGATGGCAGCGACAAGCCCGCCGAAGCCACTGCAGCAGCACCCACCGAACCCAAACCCGCCGTTAAGCGCGTTCGCAAAGACGCACCCGCAGGGGCACCTGCGGACGGCAAAGGAGAATAAATATGCTGCAACCCGCTCGCCGCAAGTACCGCAAGGAGCAAAAAGGCCGCAACACGGGGGTCGCCACCAGTGGCGCCACCGTGGCCTTTGGCGACTTCGGTCTCAAGTCCACCGATCGCGGTCGTCTGACCGCGCGCCAGATCGAGGCCGCACGCCGTGCGATCTCCCGTCATGTCAAGCGTGGCGGTCGTCTCTGGATCCGTGTGTTCCCCGACAAGCCGATCTCCCAGAAGCCTGCCGAGGTCCGCATGGGCAACGGCAAGGGCTCGGTGGAGTACTACGTGGCTGAAATCCAGCCCGGCAAGGTGCTGTACGAGATCGTGGGCGTGCCTGAACAGCTCGCCCGCGAAGCCTTCACCTTGGCCGCCGCCAAACTCCCCTTGCGCACCACATTCGTGACGCGCTTGTTGGGTCAGTGATTCAGGAGAACACAAGATGAAAACTGCTGAATTGCGCCAGAAGGATGTGGCTGGCCTGGAAACCGAAGTGAAGTCTTTGCAAAAGGCTCACTTTGGTTTGCGCATGCAAAAAGCCACGCAACAACTCAACAACAATGCGACGCTGGGTGATACCCGCCGCGCCATTGCCCGCGCCAAGACCATCTTGGCCGAGAAGCAGCGCGCTGCGTCTGCGGCCAAATAAGGAGCGAACCCATGACGGAAGCCAAAACATCCCTCAAGCGCACCTTGGTTGGCAAGGTGGTCAGTGACAAGCGCACCAAGACCGTGACCGTGTTGGTCGAGCGCCGTGTGAAGCACGAGCTCTACGACAAGATCGTCGCCAAATCCAGCAAGTACCATGCCCATGACGAAAAGGGCGAGTACAAGATGGGTGACGTGATCGAAATCGCCGAGAGCCGTCCGCTGTCCAAGACCAAGAACTGGGTCGTGACACGCCTGGTGCAAAAGGCCGCGCTGGTCTGAGTCTTATCTTTGCGCGGCACCGCGCATCTCGGAAAAGCGACCGACAATCTCGGTCGCTTTTTCTCTTTCTGGCTCCCGCAAGGCCAGAGCACACAACGGCCCAAGGGCCACAACACGAGGAGCAACCATGATCCAAATCGGCGAAAAAATTCCTGCAACCTCCCTGATGGAGTTCCATGAAGTCGAAGGCAACGGCTGCAGCGTTGGCCCGAACCCGGTGGACACCCACAAAGCGAGCGCAGGCAAGACGATCGCAGTCTTCGCCTTGCCCGGCGCCTTCACACCGACCTGCTCGGCAAAACACGTGCCCGGCTTCGTCGAGCACGCTGAGGCATTCAAGGCCGCCGGTGTGGACGAAATCTGGTGCCTGAGCGTGAACGACGCGTTTGTGATGGGGGCCTGGGCACGCGATCAGAAAACCGGCAGCCATGTGCGCATGCTGGCTGATGGCGACGCTGCGTTTGCCAAGGCCACCGGGCTCACGCTCGACCTGACCGGCAAAGGCCTGGGGCTGCGCAGCAACCGCTATTCCATGCTGGTCAAAGACGGCGTGGTCACTACACTGAACATCGAAGGCCCGGGCAAGTTTGAGGTCAGCGACGCTGCCACGCTGCTGGCGCAGGCGAAACAGGCCGCCTGAGGCTGTTCGGTTTCAGCGAAGGCCGCTGCGCCTTGGTGCAGCGGCTTTTCTTTGCCGGTCACACAGCACAAGAGCCACTCAGAGCTCGGCTTTGAGGTGGTGCGCGCCCGCAACGGGGTTGAGGTAGTAGGGCGCTACCTCAGCAAAACCCAGTTCCTGGTACAGCGCACGTGCTGTTTCCATTTCGCTCAATGTGTCGAGCAGCATGGTGCTGTAGCCCACCAGCTGCGCGCCGCTCATGAGGTGCACGGCCATCTGCCGGCCCAGGCCAATGCGCCGGTAGGCCGGGCGCACAAACAGACGCTTCATCTCGCAAGCATTGACGTGGTCGCTGTGCCGCAGGGCACGAAAACCGCCGCAACCTGCCGGCGTACCGTTTACGACCGCGAGCAGCAACAGGCCTTCGGGTTCGGCGTAGTCGCCAGGCAGCCCAGCCAGCTCTTCTGCAAAGCCTTGAAAGCACAGGTCGATCGTCAGACTCGCCTGGTACTCGTGAAACAGCGTGCGGACTTGCTCCAACGCCTGCGGCGTCCGGGCGGGTAGAAACTGGATCTCGTGTTCTGCAGGACGGCTCATGAGGTGCAGGACCTAGTAGCCAGCGAAGTTGCCCAGACTCACCACCCAGCGAACGAAGCCGGCGCAGGCGAGCAGCACACCCAGCGCCACCAGCCTCGATCGGGCGCTGTCGCGGGTTTCTGGTGCGGGCAGGGTCAAGGTTTTGTCGCCCAAGATCATCGGCCGCACAAGACTTTGCTTCTTAACCAGCTTGTAGAAAACAATCGCCGCCAAGTGCAGCACCACCAGCCCGATCACGACGAACTTGCCGATGTTCTTGTGGTAGTTGGTGGCGCTTGAGATGGTGTCGCCCGACACAAAGCGCACCAACGGTCCGGTGAAGGCGATTTCGTCATCGCTGATCAAACCGGTGCTCACCTGCAGCAGCAACACGGCCAGCAGAGCAAACACCGACAAAGCCCCCAGCGGGCTGTGGCCCACCATGTGTGCTGCGTCACCCTGCCCACGCAGGTAGCGCAACAAAGTACTGGGCGCATAGATAAAACTGCCAAAGCGTGACCAGTGTCCGCCCACAAAGCCCCAGACCAGGCGGAACAGGAGCAAGGTGAGCACCGAGTAGCCCAGGCGCAGATGCCAGCTCATCCAGTTGCCGCCGATGTTTCCAGTGATCAACAAGCTGATGACACAGGCGGCGAGAGCCCAATGAAAAAGGCGGGTGGGAAGGTCCCAGACGCGGACGGTGTGCATCGATAGTGAGCAGTCAGTGGGCAAAACAAAACTGTATCAGTGTTGGCTTCGCGAGAGCGCAGCGAAAACTCTCGCGTGAAGATACACTGCGCTGCGCATGGTCATGAGGTCAGTTGGGCCCCATCGCCGCTAGCTCAACCCCCTTCGTCTTGAGGAGTTCCCATGAAGTTGCTCGCATCGCTTGCACTTGCCACAGCTTTTACCGCCATTTCCGCGCCTGCCATGGCCCAGTTCCAGAAGCCGGAAGACGCGGTCAAGTACCGCAAGGCGGCGTTCACCGTGATGGGCGCACATTTCGGCCGCATCGGTGCCATGGCCAACGGCCGTGTGCCGTTCGACGCCAAAGTGGCGGCAGACAATGCCGCCATCGTCGAGGCCATGAGCAAACTGCCGTGGGCTGGCTTCGGTGAGGGAACCGACAAGGGCGATACGCGTGCCAAGCCCGAGATCTGGACCGAGCAAGCCAAGTTCAAGGAGGGTGCAGACAAGATGCAGGCCGAGGTGGTCAAGCTCGCTGCCGCAACCAAGACCGGCAACCTGGACAACGTCAAGGCTGCTTTCGGCGCTGCGGGGCAAACCTGCAAGGCCTGCCACGACGCCTACCGCAAGGACTGAGGATTCGGTCTTGGGGAGGTGCGTTAGGGCCCCGTGGAAACCACAAGGGCTGGCTGGTATGAGCCGCCAGCCCTGGGGCTTGTCGGGTCTGGGTGAAACGCCGCTGGCTTGCCTGGCTCAGGTCTGGGCCAGCAGTTCCTCGATCAGCCTGTGCAAAGCAGCCATGTCGGGCTCACCCACGTAACGTTTGACGATGCGGCCCTGTCTGTCCACCAAGTAGGTGGTGGGCGTGAGTTTGACGTCACCCCAAGCCTTGGCGATTTCGCCGGTGTTGTCCAAAGCCACCTTGAAGGGCAGCTGGCGCGTCTGGGAAAAGTTCAATACCCAGGCTGGAGGGTCGTATTCCATCGCGACCGCCACCGTCTCAAATCCTTGCGCCTGGTACTTGTGGTAAGTGGCCACGAGCGCTGGCATTTCCTTCACGCAGCTCACACAGGTGGTGGCCCAGAAGTTCACCAGCGTGACCTTGCCCCGGAGGTCGGCAGTGGTGGCTTTGCTGCCGTCGAGCAAGATAAAAGTGGAGTCGGGGGCGGCTTCGCGCACGCCACAACCCGTGAGAGTCAGCGTGGCAGCCACACCCATGGCGCCTAGCGTGGAGAAGAGCACACGGCGGCGAAGCGGCCGGAGAAACGGGAAGGGAATCATTGTTATTGGCGGGCCTCGGCCCTACAGTGTGCGCAGCGCATTGGGCATGTGAGACCCAGGCACCGCTTAGGAGTTCAGCATGTACCGACGTCAGTTTAATCAATCACTTGTCAGTGCAATGGCCTTGTTGGTGTTGGCCGCGCACCAGCAGGCACGCGCGTTGTCTTTGTCTGACCTCACCGACAAAGACGCCAGCCAAGGGCTGAGAACCGCGCTGGAAAGAGGGGCGCTCGCGGCAGTCAGCCTGCTCGGTAAACCCGATGGGTTTCTTGGTAACCCGAGGGTGCGCATTGCGCTGCCAGGCTTTTTGGAAGACGCGGCCAAGCTGCTCAAGATGACCGGTCAGGGCAAGCGGGTCGACGAGCTGGTGACCAGCATGAACCGCGCGGCCGAGGCGGCGATTCCTATGGGCAAAGACCTGCTGGTGGGTGCTGTCAAGAGCATGTCGGTGACCGATGCCAAGAACATTCTGAGCGGGGGCGACAACTCGGTGACACAGTTTTTTGCCGAGAAAACGCGGCAGCCGCTGGGCGAGAAATTTTTGCCGGTGGTGACCCAGGCGACTGCCAAGGTGGGCTTGGCCGACAAGTACAACCGTGTGGCCGGAAAGATCGCCAACTTCGGCTTGCTCAAGCCAGAAGACGCCAACATTCAGCAGTATGTGACCGGCAAGTCGCTGGACGGTCTCTACACCATCATTGGCGAGGAAGAACGCAAGATTCGCCAGGATCCGGTGGGCACTGGCAGCGCTATTTTGAAGAAGGTATTTGGCGCACTGAAATGAGCGCCAGCCACGGCGGTAACCGCTGTGGCTATTTCAATTTGGCGCGCGCCTCGGTGAGTCTTGCTTCCAGGTACTCGCCATAGAAATCCGGTACCGCCACGCCCACCAAGCGCTCGGCCAGCTCTTGCCCCTGTGGTCCGAGAAACAGCACGGTGGGCGCAAACCGCGCTTTCCACGCCGCCACCTGCTCGGCCGGTGTGGTGGTGTTGCCAGCGAAATCCTGCAGATTGCTGCGTCGGTCGCGGATGTCGAGCTGCACCGCCTGCACCTGTCCTGCGCGCAACATGGGCAGCAGGTGGTGGTTGCGTACCAAATCGCAGTAAGGGCAGCCAGCGAGCGTGGTCATGAGCACCAGCGGCTCGCCCTTGGCCGCTGCCGCCCGGGCAGCCGCGCGCAAGGAGGCCGGGCTGGGCAGTGAGGTGTGTGGTGTGTCTTTGGACATGGGTGCTTGGCCGCGAGGTGATCAGACCACACCGCGCTGCCGAAGTTCGGACAAGCGCTCGGCGCCCGCGCCCAGCCAGTCGGCCAGCACGCTGTCGGTGTGCTCACCCAGCAGGGGTGGCGGCAGGTCGTTGCGCACCGGGGTGGCGCTGAGCTTGATCGGGCTGGCGACCAGATCCACCGCGTCGGCCAGCGGGTGCTGCCAGCGGTGAACCATGCCGCGCTCGCGCACCTGCGGGTCGGCAAATACCTCGGCCAGGTTGTTGATCGGCCCGCCTGGTACCTTGGCCGCTTCCAAGGCGGCCAGCCAGTCGGCCTTGCTGCGGGTCTTCATCACCGCTTCGATCAGCGGCACCAGGATGTCGCGGTGGCGCACCCGGTGTTGGTTGCGGGCGAAGCGATCGTCCAGCGCCCACTCGGGGTGACCGGCTACCTCACAGAACTTGCTGAACTGGCTGTCGTTGCCCACCGCGAGGATGATGTGTTGCGGCTGGCCGCCGGTGTCAGGCGCCACCTCCACAACCTGGTAGGGGACGATGTTGATGTGGGCGTTGCCGGCGCGCCCGGGCACCTTGCCCTCCTCGCGACCACGCACCAGGTAGTTGGCGCCCAAGTTGGCCAACATCGCGACCTGGGTGTCGAGCAGCGCCATGTCGATGTGCTGGCCGCAGCCGGTGCGCTCGGCGTGGCGCAGCGCGGCCTGGATCGCCACGGTGGCGTAGAGCCCGGTGAACATGTCGGCCACCGCCACGCCCACTTTCTGCGGGCCGCCACCGGGAAGATCGTCGCGCTCGCCAGTCACGCTCATCAGCCCGCCCATGCCCTGAATCGCGTAGTCGTAGCCCGCGCGTTCTTTGTAGGGGCCAGTCTGGCCAAAGCCGGTGATGGAGCAGTAGACGAGCCGCGGATTGAGAGGGTGCAGGCTGTCGAAATCGAGTCCGTAGCGGGCCATATCACCCACTTTGTAGTTCTCGACAAACACATGGGCTTGGAGCGCCAGCTCGCGGATCAGCGCCTGGCCCTCGGGCGTGGCGATGTCGCAGGTGATGGAGCGCTTGTTGCGATTGGCGCCTAAGTAATAAGCAGCCTCCAAGGTGTCGGCGCCGTCACGGTCGCGCAAGAACGGCGGCCCCCAGGTGCGGGTGTCGTCACCGCCGGGGTGGCCAGCGCTGGCAGGGCGTTCCACCTTCACCACATCGGCGCCCAGATCGGCCAGGGTTTGGGTGCACCAGGGCCCTGCCAGGACACGGGACAAATCGAGTATGCGGATACCATCCAGAGCGTTCATGACAGGATTGTGCGCGAGCCCACCCTGGCTTTGTTGTCGCACACATCACCCCTTTCTTCTGGAGTTGCCGGTGTCCGTTGTCCCGCGTGGCGCTGGCCGCGTTTTTCTGCTGACGGCTGTGGCGCTGAGCGCTTGCAGCCCCACGTTCAACTGGCGTGATGTGCGGCTTGCGTCCACGCCCTTGCAGGCACTCATGCCCTGCAAGCCCGAGACAGCACAGCGCAGCGTGCCGCTGGCGGGCAGCCCGACCGAATTGCACCTGCTGGCTTGCGAGGCTGGCGGGCTTCAATTCGCCATTGCTTGGGCTGAAGTCGCTGCGCCGACGCAGGTGCCGCAGGCGCTCGCCGCCTGGCGCAGCGCCAGCCTGCAAGCCATTGGCGTGCGCTCGCTGCCGGGCGACGAAGCGTCCACCGCCTGGGCGGCGACGTTGCCGGGCAGCACGCAGGCGCTCGGGGTGCAGGCGAGTGGCCAGAACCCAGCGGGTGGCACGGTACAAACGCGCGCGGTGTATTTCGCCCGGGGCACGCAGGTGTTTCAGGCGGCGGTGTACGGCGAGCGGTTGCCGGCCGAGGCGCTGGAGGCGTTTTTCGGCGGGTTGCGGCTGCCTGCGCCGTGAGCGGTACCTTGGGCGCTGCCCGCCCTGCACCCCATCCCGACTGGTTGGCCCCGCGCGCAGCGGTGTGGGTGTTCCTGGCATTCGCGCTGGCCTATTTCCTCTCGGCGCTGGTGCGTGCCATCACCGCCACGCTCTCGCCCACGTTGAGCGCCGAGCTTGCCCTCAGCGCCAGCGATCTGGGTTTGCTGGCGGCCGGCTACTTTCTCGGGTTTGCGCTGCTGCAACTGCCGCTGGGCAACTGGCTCGACCGTTACGGACCGCGCCGGGTGATCGTCGCGTTTCTCACGGTGGCGGTATTGGGCTGCGTCGCCTTTGCGCTGGCCACCAGCTTTGCTGGTTTGCTGGCCGCGCGCGTACTCACCGGCATGGGTGTGAGTGCCTGCCTGATGGCGCCCTTGACGGGTTTTCGCCGCTGGCTCTCGCCGCCCACGCTGCTGCGGGTCAATTCCTGGATGCTCATGACCGGCTCGCTGGGCATGGTGGCTGCTACCTTGCCGGTGCAATGGCTGCTGCCGCTCACCGGTTGGCGTGGCCTGTTCTGGGGGCTGGCGGTGTTGCTGGTGGTGGCGATGGTGGTGCTCTGGCGGCTGGTGCCCGATGGGCATGGGACTTCGCGCACCGAAGCAGCGCCCTTGGATCCAGCCATTGGCTACCGCGACATCGCGCGCCACCCGTTTTTTCGGCAGATGGTGCCGATCGGCTTTGTGAACTACGGCGGCATGGTGGCGGTGCAGACGCTGTGGGCCGGGCCCTGGATGGTGCAGGTGGCGGGCTACAGCGCCGAGCAGGCAGCGTTCGGCCTGTTTGCCATCAACCTCTCGATGCTCACCACCTTCTGGCTCTGGGGCATGGTCAACCCGCTGCTGGTGCGCCGCGGTCTCTCGGCCGAGCGGCTGATCGCCTGGGGGCTGCCGGTCAGTCTGCTGGTGTTGCTCGCCATCGTGTGGCTGGGCCCGCTCGCGGGCTGGCCTTGGTGGGCGCTGTTCTGTGTGAGCAGCACGCTGGTCTCGCTGTCGCAACCGGCGGTGGCGCAGGCCTTGCCGCCTCAGGCAGCGGGCCGCGCGCTCTCGGCTTACAACCTGGTGATTTTTGCCGGCGTCTTCTGCGTGCAGTGGGCGATCGGGCTGGCGGTGGATGGTCTGGGCGCGCTGGGCTGGGACACGGTGAGCAGCTACCAAGGCGCGGTGGGACTGTTTGGCCTGTGCTGCCTCGCGGCCTACGGCACTTTTCTGTACCACCACTGCCGCTCTCTGCCGATTCGGCCGCGACTGACACGGCTAAACTGAGGCCATGAACGGCATCCTCATCATCGCCCACGCGCCTCTGGCTTCTGCCTTGCGCACCTGCGCGCTGCATGTGTTCCCCGACAGCGAGTCGGCCATTTGTGCGCTCGACATACAGCCCAACGTGCCGCCAGAGGAGTCGCTGGCACAAGCGCAAGCCCAGATGCGCCAGGCCGGCTGGCCCAGTGTCCTCATCCTCACCGATGTGTTCGGCGCCACTCCGTGCAACGTGGCGCAGAAGCTGAGCGATGGCGTGCGTGCCCGGCTCATCACTGGGGTGAATTTGCCGATGCTGCTGCGCACCGTGTCCTACCGCCACGAATCTCTCGAAGCCCTGGTCTCGCGCGCCATGATCGGCGGCACCCAGGGCGTGATCCAGGTCGCGGTCACCGCGCCACAGAACCAGGCCAAACGAGCCCTCAATGATCAAGACCACCGTGACCATCAGCAATAAGCTGGGCTTGCATGCGCGAGCCTCGGCCAAACTCACCAAGATCGCCGGCAGCCACAGCTGCGAGGTCTGGATGTCGCGCGGCGAGCGCCGCATCAACGCCAAAAGCATCATGGGCGTGATGATGCTGGCCGCCGGCCTGGGCAGCGAGGTCGAGGTCGAGACCAGTGGCGCCGACGAGCAGCAAGCCATGGACGCGATCCTCGCCCTGATCCATGACAAGTTTGGTGAGGGCGAGTAGGGTGTTACCCCCACGCTCCGCCGCTGCGCGGGTCGCTGCCCCCCGAAGGGGCTGGCCTGCCTTGGGGCGGATCGGCGGCAGTCCGTTGCCCCCACGCTCCGCCGCTCCCCAGAGCGTTGCCAATATGTTGCATGACCAATAGGGAACGACATGACTTTCACCGTCCACGGCCTAGCGGTTTCTCGCGGCATTGCCATCGGGCGGGCGGTGATTGTGGCGTCCAGCCGGTTGGACGTGGCGCACTACTTCGTCAAGCCCGAGCAGGTGGAGGCGGAGATCGATCGCCTGCGCAGGGCGCGTGATGCGGTGGTGGAAGAGATCGCCAAAGTACAGCAGAGCCTGCACGAGCTCAGCAGTTCGGATGCCCACCCCGAGTTGAGCGCCTTGCTTGACGTGCACCTCATGCTGCTGCAAGACGAGCAGCTCACCAGCGGCGTCAAACACTGGATCGTGGAGCGCCAGTACAACGCGGAATGGGCGCTGACCTCACAACTCGAAGTGATTGCGCGCCAGTGTGACGACATGGAGGACCCCTACCTGCGCGAGCGCAAGGCGGATCTGGAGCAGGTGGTCGAGCGCATTCTGAGGGTGATGCGTGGCGTGGCCTCTGTTGTGACGGCGCCGGCGTCCACACCGGCTTCGGACGGCGATCGATTGGCCGACGCCGCCGTCGACGAGCCCTTGGTGCTGGTGGCGCACGACCTGTCGCCCGCCGACATGTTGCAGTTCAAGCAAAGCGTGTTCGCTGGCTTTGTGACCGATGTGGGTGGCAAGACCAGCCACACCGCCATCGTCGCGCGCAGCATGGACATCCCCGCGGTGGTGGGTGCGCGCTCGGCCAGCCAGCTGGTGCGGCAAGACGATTGGGTGATCATCGACGGCGATGCCGGCGTGTTGCTGATCGATCCCTCGCCG
>JBBSDB010000058.1:0-14907 GCA_038249735.1 Burkholderiales bacterium | reverse complement strand
GGGCGCCAGCAACCGGCCGCAGCTTCGCCAGCTCTGCCCGCAGCCGTGGCAAGGCGGCCTGCATCGCAGCGCGTCCCGCTTCGATTGAGCGCTGGCGCGCCGCGAAGTCGACACTGCCCACACCGCTGAGCGCCGGGCGCAGCACCACCTCGGCATTGGCCAGCTCGTAGCGGTTGATGCTCTGGCCCATGATGGCGGTGGTTTGCAGCAGCAGGCCCAGCATGCCGCTGGCGTCATTGCCTTGCGGATCGGCCGAGATGTCGACCGCCAGCACCACCTCGGCGCCCATGACGCGAGCCTGGCTCACCGGCACCGGCGCCACCAGCCCGCCGTCCACATACTCGCGCCCTGCAATCGCCACCGGCGCAAAAACGCCTGGCACGGCGCTGGAGGCGCGCACCGCCTGCGCCGCATCACCACGCCGAAACACCACGCCTTTCCCGCTGGCCAGATCGGTGGCCAGCACCCCCAACGGCGGCGACATGTCTTGTAACAGGCGCCCGCCCACCGCTTGGCGCACATAGCGCGCCAGCGCATCACCGCGCAACATGCCGCGGCTCATCAGGGGCAGCATCCAGTCGGTCAGCGTGGCCTCGTCCATGCTGAGCGCCGCGCGCTCCAGCGCCGCGCCGTCCATGCCGCTGGCATACAGGGCGGCGACCAGGCTGCCAGCCGAGGTGCCGACCACCAGATCGGGCCGGATGCCGCTCTGCTCCAGCACCTGGATCACGCCGACATGCGCAAACCCGCGCGCGGCGCCGCCACCGAGCGCCAGACCCAGGCGGGGCGCACGCTGTTGCGGCTCGGCGATGACCGGTGGCTTGGTTTCCGATGGCGTGGCCGCCGGTGGTGCAGGCGTTGTGGAGCAACCCGCCAGCGCCAGACAAATCACAGCGACCAGTGCCATGCCACAAAATTTTCGATGTTTATTACGAACCATTCGTATTTACGTTAAGATTCTTCGACAGATTCATCTGGACTTGTGTTCAACCCATCCAACCACTTACGGACCACCCCCATGCGCTCCATCCTTGGCTTTCCCCTCGTCGCCACCCTCGCACTGACCGCCGCCACCGCCAGCTTCGCGCAGGACAAGGTGCTCAACCTCTATTCCGCACGCCACTACCAGACGGACGAAGCGATGTACGACGCCTTCACCAAAACCACCGGCATCAAGATCAACCGGGTGGACGCTGACGATGCGGGCATTGTCGCCCGGCTGCGCGCTGAGGGCAGCGCATCGCCGGCCGATGTGGTGATGCTGGTGGACGCGGCGCGCCTGGCCTCAGCCGACGCCCAGGGCCTGTTCCAGCCGATCAAGTCGGCCAAGCTGGACGCCGCCATTCCAGCCAACTTGCGCGCCAGCGCCACGCCCGCCGGCGTCACCTGGACCGGCTTTTCCACCCGCGCCCGCGTCGTCGTGTACGACCCCCTTCGGGTCAAAGCGGCCGATGTGGCCACCTACGAACAGCTGGCCGACCCCAAACTCAAGGGCCTGCTGTGCACCCGTTCCGGCTCCCACCCCTACAACCTCTCGCTGTTTGCCACCGTGGTCGAGCGCCTGGGCGACGCCAAGGGCGAGGCCTGGCTCAAAGGAATGGTGGACAACATGGCGCGCTCGCCCAAGGGCGGCGACACCGACCAGATCCGCGCCGTGGCCTCGGGCGAGTGCGGCTTGGCGATCACCAACACCTACTACGCGGCGCGCCTGCTCAAGTCGGGCAAGCCCGAGGACAAAGCGGTGATGGACAAGGTGCGCGTCGTGTTCCCGAACCAGGGCACCACCGGCACCCACGTGAACATCGCAGGTGCCGCAGTGGCCAAACACGCCAAGCACCGCGACAACGCTGTTTCGTTCATGGAATTTCTGGCCAGCCCATTTGCGCAAGACTACTTCGCCAACGGCAACAACGAATACCCGGCAGCCAAAGGCGTGAAGATCGACAACCCGGCGCTCACCGCGATCGGCGGTGACGGCTTCAAAGCCGAAGCCATTCCGCTGGGTGTGGTGGCAAAGAACATGACCAAGGTGCAGCAGATGCTGGATCGGGTGGGGTTTCAATAGGCACCCCCCGCGCCGCCTGCGGCGTCACCCCCCGGGGGGCAACGCTGGCGGCCCGGCCAAGCCGGTTCCGCGGCGTTCTGAAATGGGACATTGCGCGCCGTTGGCTGCATGATTTTGCTGGGTGATAATTGACGTTTACGTCAACGTCAACCCGACACACCACCTCCCAGGAGCAACCCATGGACATTCAAGACAAGGTTTTCATCGTCACCGGCGGCGCGTCGGGCCTGGGCGAAGGCACGGCACGCATGCTCGCGGCCCACGGCGGCAAGGTCGTGATCGCCGACATGCAGGTGGAAAAAGGTGAGGCGGTGTCGAAAGACATCGGCGGCGCGTTCGTGAAATGCGACGTGAGCCAAGAGGCCGATGGCCAGGCGGTGGTGGCCAAGGCCGTGTCCATGGGCAAGCTCATGGGCCTGGTCAACTGCGCCGGCATCGCGCCAGCCGAGAAGACCGTGGGCAAGAGCGGCGCGCATTCGCTGTCGGTCTACACCAAGACCATCATGGTCAATCTGGTGGGCAGCTTCAACATGATCCGCCTGGCGGCTGAGGCCATGTGCAAGAACGAGCCGGAAGCCACCGGTGAGCGCGGCGTGATGATCTCCACCGCCAGCGTCGCCGCGTACGACGGTCAGATAGGCCAGGCCGCGTACTCGGCCTCCAAAGGCGGCATCGTTGGCATGACGCTGCCCATCGCCCGCGACCTCGCCCGCAACGGCATCCGCAACATGACGATCGCGCCCGGCATCTTCGGCACGCCCATGATGTTTGGCATGCCGCAAGAAGTGCAAGACGCCCTCGCCGCCAGCGTGCCCTTCCCCAGCCGTCTGGGGACGCCCGCCGACTACGCCAAACTGGCCCAGCACATCTTTGAGAACGACATGCTCAACGGCGAAGTGATCCGGCTCGACGGCGCCATTCGCCTGGCGCCGCGCTGAGGCTCACACCGGCTGGGCTGCCAGCTTCTGCAGATTGGCCATGGCCGGCATGGCCGCTGCACGCAGGCGGCCCAACACGGCCAGCTTGTCGCTGTCGTCCGGGCTGATTGAGGCAATCACCTTGCCAAAACCATCGAGCCGGCAGTCGCGAATCCAGCGGGTGAGCGCCTTGTCCTGTCCCCAGCGGAACTGGTTGGCCATGTTGGCCAGGTTGCAGGCCAGGTACTGATGCAGTTCGTGAGGAAACGGCACCGTGCTGCAGAGTTCGTTCTTGGCGGCGTCGTCGCCGTAGTGTGCTTCGACGTAAGCGATCAGCGCGGCGCTGAACGTGGCCAGCGGCGCGCGCACCAGTTGCGGCACGATGCGGTTGCCTTGAAAGATCGGGCTGCCGGGCCGGGGCTCCACCGCCGAGGCGGTGCAATCGATGTAGAGGGTGCCGTCGGCGGCCATCTCGACGCGACCCTGCGCCAGCGTCAGCCCCTGGGTATCGATGGCTTTCACCCGGCCCTGCCGAATCACCTGCGTGATGCGGCGCAACGTCTCGATCTCACCGATCGAGATGGTGGCGAAGTGAAACATGCTGGGGCGCAACGAGCGGTCAATGCGCAGCATGATGCCGGCCGCTTCCAGCCGCTCAAACAGGTCGTCCAGCGAGCTTGCTGCAGCAAACGCTTCCATCTGCGTGGCCTGACCACCCAGACTCTCCTGGAAGAACTCCAGCCCGGGTTGGGTGTGCAGGCGGTTGAGCAACCACGAGTCGCGTGGCACCACCCAGTGAATGCTTTCGGGCCTGGCGCCGCTGCCCAGCAGCCACACACCCACGTCCATCGCTGTCTTGCCCGCACCCACGATCACGAAGCGCTGCGGTCGCTTCGCGGCGGGTTTCATCCACAGCTGCGGCAAGGCATTGGGCGGCACCAGGTCTACGCCGTCGGCCACCTCGAAGCGCGGGGTGTGCGTGGCAGGCACTGTGGTACCGAAGAAGGTGGCATCCACCGTCTTACGAGCCACCTGCACCTGGGTTTCTTCGCCCGACAACATCGAGACGAAGCGCCCGTCACCCAGATGGTCACACATGGGGTGGTAACTGACCCGGCCACTGGGCAGGAGGCGCTGGCGCATGACCGCATCGAAATAGCCGCTGACCTCAGGACCCGAGGCGAGTTCGTACAGCCCCTGGTTGACGCCGATGGTGTCCTTGCGGTTGCTGCCCAGCGGCAGTGAGTTCACGCCGTAGAAAGCGGACGGCTGGTGCAAAGCCACGAAGGCGTAGGCGTCGTTCCAATGACCGCCGGGCTTGCCATGGCGGTCGACGATGGCGATGCGGGCGTCGGTTTCCTGCAGCAAGGTGTCGGCAAAGGCCAGACCCACCGCACCGCTGCCAATGACCAGGTAATCGGTATCCAAGGTGTTCACGTGCATCTCCAGTGGCCTGTTTCGCCACCAGGCGAGCTCAGCGAGAGTCAGTATCGCAGCCTCCCAGCGCGGCTCGTGTCGCCTTTTCGCGGCTCCCGATGGCTGATCGAGTGTGCTACTTTTCACGCATTCGCCGACCCACAAAGCAGAATCAGTAATTTAAACGAATGCATTTGCAACATAATGTTTCTCTGAGACGAAGAGACCCAAACCGTACTCACAAATCCTCAGACTTGTGCTGTTGAAGCCTTGACGGGCAAAGCAGCCTGGTGTCGGGGAAAGCGGCGTATCTGCAGGCGACTTGGCGAAATTTTTTGGCCATCTCGTCGATCGCCTTTTTGGTTGACCTCCGCACGACCCCCTCGTTGCATCCGCTCCAAAATTCAACGCCCTCCCATCTTGGTTGAAAGCCAGCCGCCACATGGAACGTATCCAACTCGCGATCAAAAAGGCCCGAGAGACTGCCATGCAAGGCCGAGTAGAGCAGTTGCAACTCGCTGCGGGCGCGAGCGGCAACGCAGCGCCGACGGCGGTTGTACCCGATCGACGAGGCATGGCAACCTGGAAGCTCCCCGCGTTGCTGCTGCTGGGCCTAGGGGGACTGGCGGCGGCATGGACACTGCGCCCACAGCCAAAACCAGCGAACGCTTCGGTTGCAGCGCAGGTCGCGGTGGCTCCTGCCGTTGTGGTCGTTGATTCCACGCCACCTCCAACGCCCGTCGTTACCGACACCGTGTCGCCGTCCATTGCTGCCAGCGCCGCTCCCACCGATGTACCTGCGGCAGAGCCCAAGCCCGTGCTCATGCCCGCCGACGAGCAGGTCAAACGCACGGTAGAGGCTTGGCTAGAAGACTGGGCTGCGCGAGACATGATGGCTTACCTTGATCACTACAGCGAATCGTTCGCCCCCGCAGACGGCGTGTCACGCAGGGACTGGATCGCCAGCCGATACCGCAATGTTGGTGGGCGTCCCTCCATTGAGGTGCGGATACATGATCTGAAAATCGAAACGCTGTCCAATGACCGGGCACGTGTGAGTTTTTTGCAGGACTATGCGTCGGGCAGCTATCGCGAAAGCGCACAGCCCAAGACACTCGATTTGGTGCTTGAAGCCGATGACCGCTGGCGTATCCGTGGTGAGTGGCAGGGCAAGCCACCACCGGCCACAGAAACAGGCAAGTCCTGATTGAGCAAGCCACAGAAAAATACTACTTTCAGCTTCCATTGACTGACTGAGTGCGGCACACTTATGTGGCAGAGGCGAACACAGAGCCGCTGTGACGTTCAACCCAGTCGATCCGTCCACCAACAGGAGAAATCATGTCTGACTACCTCGCCGATGTCCGCAAGTACGCCCCCCAGGCCAGCGAAGCCGCTGTCAACGCCATCGTCAAGTACTGCGGTATCGCCTTGCGCAACGCCGATTCCGCCCTCGTCTCGGGCACCGACCCCAAGGAACTGGTCACGGTGCGCGATGGCTTCGCCGCCAAGAAGCTGGGCCTGTCGGCCGAGGCGGCCGACGCCGGCATTGCGCGCGTGGTGGAAAAAATGAAAGGCGTGAACCGCAAGAGCCGAGTGACTTTCTACTACTTGCTGGCCGACGCCACGGGCACGCTCGGCAAGCTCGGGTGAGCGGACAACTCGGCTCTGAAAAAACCGGTTAACGACCGGTTTTTTTGTGCCCAACGGTGCAGGAGCGAGGGCTGGGCAAACCGAGGCGGCGCCGGCGTTTGGCCGCACCAGCTCTGGCGGTCAAGCCACCCACCGTTTGCTCTGCGTCAAAGCTTGATGAACAAGCGCCCTCCCTGGCATCAGCTCGCGCTAGCATGTGAACAAAGGCGATAGGGCAGAGGGTATGTGCATCGCCCCGGGAGCATCAGCCTGAACCCACAGACCAATGAGGAACCGACGATGGAGAACACGCAACTGCAACGACTGCTGGGCCAGGCGGCAAAGCACCAAGCGTCCGACCTGTTTCTGACCACCGGTGCGCCGCCGCATATCAAGGTACACGGGCGCTCCCTGCCCTTGCCGCTGCCTCCCCTGCAACAAGGCGAGGCGGGCGCTCTGGCCTACTCGGTGATGAGCGCCAACCAGATTGCCGAATTCGAAGAAACATTGGAGTGCAACCTGGCTTACAACGCGCCAGAGATCGGGCGTTTCCGGATCAACGTCTACCGCCAGCGTGGCGACATCGCGATGGTGGCAAGGCGTATCAACCACCAGATTCCCGGCTTTGAGGCGCTGGGTCTGCCGCCTGCAGTGCAAGAACTGGCGATGGCCCCGCGCGGCCTGGTGCTGGTGGTGGGCGCGGCGGGTTCGGGCAAGAGCACCACCCTGGCCGCCATGCTGAACCACCGTGCCCAACACAGTGAAGGCCACATCCTCACCGTAGAAGATCCGATCGAGTACCTGTTTTCACACCAGCGGTGCACGGTGGACCAGCGCGAAGTCGGGATCGACACGGTGAGCTTTGCGCATGCGCTGCGCAACGCCATGCGGCAGGCGCCCGACGTGATCATGATCGGCGAGATCCGCGATCGCGAAACCATGGAACATGCCCTGGCCTACGCCGAAACCGGCCAGCTCTGCGTGTCCACCCTGCACGCCGCCAATGCCACCCAGGCGATGCGCCGAATCATCAATTTCTTCCCGGAAATGATGCAGAGCCAAGTGCAGTTGGACCTTGCCACCAACTTGCAGGGTGTGATCTCGCAGCGCCTGTTGCCTGGTTTGCGTGGTGGACGTGTGCTCGCAGCCGAGGTTCTTCTGCATTCGGCTTACGTGGCCGATCTGATCCTTCGCGGCTCGGTCGACAGCCTGAAACAGGCGATCGAGAAGAGCGGCGTGGTGGGCATGCAGAGCTTCGACCAGGTGCTGCTGCAGTTGTATCAGGATGGTCGTATCGACCAGGAAACCGCCCTGGCCCATGCCGACTCCCGTACCGATCTGAGCCTGCGTATGCGGGTCCATTCAGCACACGATCCGCGTTGACCGCTCACACTTCGTTCACCCAACACCCCCACCCACAAGGAACACCATGGCCCAAGCACTGCCCTCCGCCCAACGCGATGAACTCAAGGCCCTGCTGCTGAAACGCCGCGCTGAACTCCAGAGAGAGATGCTGCAGAACCAGGAAAACCTTTCGCCCCCCACTGCCGATGAAGGCGCCATGGTCCAGCGCAACGTGGCCCGCGAGGTGGATCAGGTGCTGACCGACATGGATGCGGGCGACCTCACGCGAATCGATCGCGCGCTCAAGGCCCTGGAAGACGGCAGCTACGGCCAGTGCCATGAATGCGGCTGCGACATTCCCTTCGATCGGCTGAAAATCGAGCCTCAGACCGAACACTGCGTCGCCTGCAAAGGGCGCTGGGAAAAAGCCTCTGGCCAGGTCTGAGTGCGGCGACAAAGCAGCTGTATGGCGTCACCAGGCGCCAAAAGCAAACGGCCCAGACCGTCACCGGTCCGGGCCTTTTTAATCGGATTGCGCCGATGCGTCTGCGACTGCCAAGCCTACTTCTTCGCGGGCGGAAGGTCGGTACACGACCCATGCGCCACTTCGGCCGCCATGCCGATACTCTCGCCCAGCGTGGGGTGCGGGTGGATGGTCTTGCCGATGTCCACCGCGTCGGCGCCCATTTCGATGGCGAGCGCCACCTCGCCGATCATGTCGCCCGCGTGGGTGCCGACCATGCCGCCACCCAGGATCTTGCCGTGGCCGTGGGCTTCGGGTGAATCGTCGAACAGCAGCTTTGTCACGCCTTCATCGCGACCGTTGGCAATCGCGCGGCCCGAAGCGGTCCAGGGGAAAAGACCCTTCTTGACCTTGATGCCTTGCGCCTTGGCCTGGTCTTCGGTGAGGCCCACCCAAGCCACTTCGGGGTCGGTGTAGGCCACGCTGGGGATCACGCGGGCGTTGAATGCGGCGGCAGCCAGTTCTTGGTTGCCTTGCAGTTCGCCGGCGATCACCTCGGCTGCCACATGCGCCTCATGCACCGCCTTGTGCGCCAGCATGGGCTGGCCCACGATGTCGCCGATGGCGAAGATATGCGGCACGTTGGTGCGCATCTGGATGTCCACTTCGATGAAGCCGCGATCGGTGACAGCCACCCCCGCTTTGTCAGCGGCGATCTTCTTGCCGTTGGGCGAGCGGCCGACCGCCTGCAACACCAGGTCATACAGCTGCGGCTCGGGCGCCTGACCGCCGGGCTCGGCGCTCTCGAACGTCACCTCGATGCCTTCGGGTGTGGCTTTGGCGCCCACCGTCTTGGTCTTGAGCATGATGTTGTCAAAGCGCTTGGCATTCATCTTCTGCCAGACCTTGACCAGATCGCGGTCAGCACCCTGCATCAGACCGTCCAGCATCTCCACCACGTCCAGGCGGGCGCCCAGCGTGCTGTAGACCGTGCCCATCTCCAGGCCGATGATGCCGCCGCCCAGGATCAGCATGCGCTTGGGCACCTCTTTGAGCCCCAGTGCGCCGGTGGAATCCACCACCCGTGGGTCCTGCGGCATGAAGGGCAGGCGCACCGCTTGCGAACCAGCGGCGATGATGCATTTCTTGAATGCAATGGTCTGCCTCTTGCCCGTTTTTTCTTGGCCCGTGCCGCTGGTCTCTTCCACCTCGACATGGTTGGCGCCCACAAACGCACCGTAGCCGCGAACCGTGGTCACCTTGCGCATTTTGGCCATGGCGGCCAGACCGCCGGTCAATTTGCCGATGACTTTTTCTTTGTGGGTGCGCAGCTTGTTGATATCGACCTTGGGCGCACCAAAGTCCACACCCAGATCGGCCATGTGGCTCACCTCGTCCATCACCGAGGCCACATGCAGCAGCGCCTTGGACGGAATGCAGCCCACATTCAGGCAGACACCACCGAGCTGCGCACAGCGCTCGACGATCACCACCTTGAGGCCGAGGTCGGCGGCGCGGAAAGCGGCGGAGTAGCCACCAGGTCCGGCACCGAGCACCAGCAGGTCGCACTCCAGATCGGCGGAGCCGCTGAAGCTGGTGGCGGCTGGGGCTGCCACGGATGCCTTTGCAGGCGAAGGCGCGGCTGCGGGAGCAGCGGGCGCTGGCGCTGGAGAGGTTGCCGCTGAAGCGCCCTCAGCCGTGGCTTCCAGCGTCAGCACCACGCTGCCCTGCTTGACCTTGTCGCCCAGCTTGACCTTGAGTTCTTTCACCACGCCGGCATGGGACGAGGGAATTTCCATCGAGGCTTTGTCGGACTCCACCGTGATGAGCGATTGCTCAGCTTTCACGGTGTCACCGGGTTTCACCAGCAACTCGATCACGGCCACTTCGTCGAAGTCGCCGATGTCTGGAACTTGAATATCGATCAGTGCCATAAGTTTCCTTATTCAGTTGGGGTCAGAGCACCGCTGCGCGGTGGTCTGACCCTCAAGGCATTAGAGGAGCACGCGACGGAAGTCGCCAAGAATCTGGCCGAGGTGGACGTTGAAACGCGCGGCAGCCGCGCCGTCGATCACGCGGTGATCCCAGGTCAAGGAGAGTGGCAGCATCAGGCGAGGCGCGAAGGCCGCGCCGTCCCACACCGGCTCCATCTGGCTCTTGCACACACCCAGGATGGCGACTTCGGGCGCGTTGATGATGGGCGTGAAGTAGCGCCCACCGATGCCACCCAGGCTGGAAATGGTGAAGCTGGCGCCGCTCATCTCGGCTGGGCTCAGCTTTCCCTCGCGCGCTTTCTTGGCGAGTTCGCCCATTTCCTGGCTGATCTGGAAGATGCCTTTTGTGTCGGCGTCTTTGATCACCGGGACCATCAGGCCGTTGGGCGTGTCGGCGGCAAAACCGATGTGGAAGTACTGCTTGTAGACCAGCGCATCACCATCGAGCGAGCTGTTGAACTCGGGGAATTTCTTCAGCGCAGCCACACAGGCCTTGATCAGGAAAGCGAGCATGGTGACTTTGACGCCGCTCTTCTCGTTTTCCTTGTTGGTCGAGACGCGAAACGCCTCCAGATCGGTGATGTCGGCGTCGTCAAAGTTGGTGACCGCCGGGATCATGATCGCGTTGCGCAGCAGGTTCGCGCCGCTGATCTTCTTGATGCGGCCCATCTCCTTGCGCTCGACCGGGCCGAACTTGGTGAAGTCCACCTTGGGCCACGGAATCAGGCCCAGTTCGGAACCACCGCCGCCACCGCCCGTGGCTGGTGCCTTGGCCGCTTGGGCCAGGGTTTGTACCGCACCGGCCATGACGGACTTGGTGAAGCTCTGGATGTCTTCGGCGGTGATGCGGCCTTTGCGGCCCGAGCCTTTGACTTCCACCAACGGCACACCGAGTTCGCGCGCAAATTTGCGCACCGAGGGCGAGGCGTGTGGCAGACCGGTGGCCGGCACGGTGCTGGGGTTGTGGACAGGTGCCGCCACCGGCGCTGGTGCGCTGGCGGGGGCAGAGGCTGGCGCAGCCACTGCTGCTGGTGCGGGCGACGCTGCTGGCGCAGGCGCAGGCGCTGGAGCTGGTGCAGCAGCGGCGCTGCCGCCTTCCAGAATCGCCAGCAAGTCGCCGATGTTGACCGTGTCGCCAACCTTGACCTTGAGTTCTTTCAACACGCCCGCGTGACTCGACGGAATTTCCATTGAGGCCTTGTCGGACTCGATGGTGATCAGGCTTTGCTCGACCTTGATGGTGTCGCCAGGCTTCACAAACACCTCGATCACCGCCACGTCTTTGAAATCGCCGATGTTGGGCACCATGACTTCAATTGGGCCGGTGGCGGCTGGCGCCACAGCGGGCGCCGCCGCTGCTGCCGGCGCGGGTGCCGGTGCTGCTGCGGTGGGCGCGGGAGTTGGAGCCGCCGCAGGGGCAGGAGCGGCTGACGGTGCTGAGGCTGGTGCAGCTGCTTCGCCCTCTGCCTCCAACACCAGCACCACCGAACCCTCTTTCACCTTGTCACCCAAGGCCACGCGCAGCTCTTTGACCACGCCTGCCGTGCTCGACGGAATCTCCATCGAAGCCTTGTCGGACTCCACCGTGATCAGCGACTGCTCGGCCGCCACCGTGTCGCCGGGTTTGACCAGCAGTTCAATGACCGCCACCTCATCGATATCCCCAATATCCGGGACTTTTACTTCTACCAATGCCATGTCTGTCTCCGGATTTGGTTACGCGTACAGCGGGTTGATCTTCTCGGTCTTGATGCCGTACTTAAGAATCGCCTCGGCCACCTTGGCCACTGGCACCGTGCCCTCTACGCTCAGAGCCTTGAGCGCCGCCAGCACGATGTAGTGGCGGTTGATCTCGAAGTGCTCGCGCAGCTTGCTGCGGAAATCGCTGCGGCCAAAGCCGTCGGTGCCCAGCACCTTGTAGGTCCGGCCCTTGGGGATGAACGAACGGATCTGCTCGGCGTAGTTCTTCATGTAGTCGGTGCTCGCCACCACCGGGCCAGCATGCTTGTCCAACTGCTGCGCAACAAACGGCACGCGCGCCTCCTCCAGCGGGTGCAGCAGGTTCCAGCGCTCGGCGTCCTGGCCGTCGCGCGTGAGCTCGTTGAAGCTCGGGCAACTCCAGACATCGGCGGACACGCCCCACTCTTTCTCCAGCAGTTCCTGCGCCGCGATCGACTCGCGAAGGATGGTGCCCGAACCGAGTAACTGCACGCGCGGCTTCAGCTTGCCGCCCGGCTTGCACAGGTACATGCCCTTGATGATCTGCTCTTCGGTGCCCGGCGTGAGACCGGGCATGGCGTAGTTTTCGTTGAGCAGGGTGAGGTAATAAAACACGTTGTCCTGCTGCTCCACCATGCGCTTGAGGCCGTGGTGCAGGATCACGCCGACCTCGTGCGCGAAGGTCGGGTCGTAACTGATGCAGTTCGGGATCGTGCTGGCCAGGATGTGGCTGTGGCCGTCCTCGTGTTGCAGGCCTTCGCCATTGAGCGTGGTACGGCCCGAGGTACCGCCGAGCAGAAAACCGCGTGCCTGCATGTCGCCGGCAGCCCAGGCCAGATCGCCAATGCGCTGGAAACCGAACATCGAGTAATACACGTAGAACGGGATCATGATCCGGTTGCTCGTGCTGTAGGAAGTCGCCGCCGCGATCCAGCTGCTCATGCCGCCAGCTTCGTTGATGCCTTCCTGGAGGATCTGTCCCGCCTTGTCTTCCTTGTAGTACATCACCTGGTCTTTATCGACCGGGGTGTATTGCTGGCCCGCCGGGTTGTAGATACCGATCTGGCGGAACAGGCCTTCCATGCCGAAGGTGCGCGCCTCGTCGACCAAGATCGGCACCACGCGCGGGCCCATCTCTTTTTCGCGCAGCAACTGCGTCAGAAAGCGCACATAGGCCTGCGTTGTGGAAATTTCGCGGCCTTCAGCGGTTGGCTCCATCACAGCCTTGAAGGTCTCCAGCGAAGGAACCTTGAAGCTCTCGTCCGCTTTCACACGGCGATGTGGCAAGTAGCCGCCAAGCGCTTTGCGGCGCTCGTGCAAGTACTTCATTTCCGGGGTGTCGTCGGCTGGCTTGTAAAACGGCAGCTCGGCCAGCTGGCTGTCTGGAATCGGGATATTGAAGCGGTCGCGGAAGAACTTGATGTCTTCCTCGCCGAGCTTCTTGGTCTGGTGAACCGTGTTCTTGCCCTCGCCGACCTTGCCCATGCCAAAACCCTTCACGGTCTTGATCAGCAACACGGTCGGCTGGCCGGCGGTTTTGACCGCAGCGTCAAACGCGGCATAGACCTTTTTCGAATCGTGGCCACCACGGCGCAGATTGCCGATTTCTTCGTCGGACATGTGCGCCACCATCTCCAGCGTGCGCGGGTCGCGGCCGAAGAAATGCTTGCGCACGTAGGCGCCGTCGTTGGCCTTGAAGGCCTGGTAGTCGCCGTCGTTGCATTCCATCATGATCCTGCGCAGCGCGCCGTCTTTGTCGGCGGCGAGCAGCGGGTCCCACTGGCTGCCCCAGATCAGCTTGATCACGTTCCAGCCCGAACCCCGGAACTCGCCTTCGAGCTCCTGAATGATCTTGCCGTTGCCGCGCACCGGGCCGTCCAGGCGTTGCAGGTTGCAGTTGATGACGAAGATCAGGTTGTCGAGCTTTTCGCGCGAGGCCAGGCTGATCGCGCCCAGCGACTCCACCTCGTCCATCTCGCCATCGCCACAAAACACCCAGACCTTGCGGTTCTCGGTGTTGGCGATACCGCGGGCATGCAAGTATTTGAGGAAGCGCGCCTGGTAGATCGCCATCAGCGGGCCCAGACCCATCGACACGGTGGGAAACTGCCAGAAATTGGGCATCAGCTTGGGGTGCGGGTAGCTGGAGAGGCCCTTGCCGTCGACTTCCTGGCGGAAGTTGAGCAGCTGCTCTTCGGTCAAACGGCCTTCCATGTAGGCGCGGGCATACACGCCGGGCGACACATGGCCCTGGATGTAGAGACAGTCGCCGCCGTGGTTCTCGCTCTCGGCGTGCCAGAAATGGTTGAAGCCGGCACCAAACAGGCTGGCCAGCGATGCGAAGGAGCCGATGTGGCCACCCAGGTCGCCACCGTCGGCCGGGTTGAGCTTGTTGGCCTTGACCACCATGGCCATCGCATTCCAGCGCATGTAGGCACGCAGCCGCTGTTCAATTTCCAAGTTGCCCGGCGAGCGGGCTTCCTGCCCGGTCTCGATGGTGTTCACATACCCGGTGTTGGCTGAGAACGGCAGGTCCACGCTGTTCTGGCGCGCCTCCTCCAGCAGCTGCTCCAACAGGAAGTGCGCGCGTTCGGGTCCCTCGCGCTGTATCACGGCGACCAGCGCCTCCATCCACTCGCGGGTTTCCTGCGTATCTAGGTCACCTGCACCACGGCCATCGAGAGCGTCTGACGCTGACATGTTTGTCTCCGGTTGGTTTTGAAACGAGCTTAAAGCGTTGCTTGTGCTCTGCCGCGAATTCTCTCACAGCCTTTTTACAATTTCAACATATGCTTTTCATTTTCGTATTGTGATATTTCGAAAAAAACTTTGGTTGACCGTCACGTAGACTCAAACCGCCATGAAATCACTTCCAGCTGCTGCTCCCGCATCCCCTATGGCGCCCAGTGCCTGGTGGAAGCGTTGGTGGCGGCGCCTGCCGCCATCGCGTCAAGACCGTGTCGCCACGCTTGTTCCGTTGCTTGCGGTGCTGCTGTTTCTGGGCGCCATCGTGGTGTCCATTACCTACCTGCGTTATGAAGAACTGGAGCGCGAGCAGGAAACGCTCACGCGCGATGTCGAGTACGCACAGCAGCGCCTGCGCCTGCGCCTGCTGGAGCGCCAGGAGCAGCTGATGCGCTTGGCGCGCGACATCGACAACCGGGAAATTGCCACCGCCGAATTCGAGTTTCAGGTCGAGTCGCTGGTCAGCCAGTTCCCAGAGTTGTTGGCGATCAGCTGGGTGGACGCCCGGCGCACCGTCGTGGCCACCTACGCGTCACCCAGCACCCCGCCTGCGCTGGTGCGCCAGCCTGGAACAGTGCTGACGCACGAGGACACCGATGGCTCGTTCGATCT
>JBBSDB010000057.1:0-14952 GCA_038249735.1 Burkholderiales bacterium | reverse complement strand
TGACCAAGCCCGCCATCGCGCCCAAGACCACCTTCACCCAGGTGTTCGGGCAATGGTTGTGCGACATGGCCGCGGCCGACAAGCGTCTGGTGGGCATCACGCCGGCGATGCGTGAGGGCTCGGGCATGGTCGAATTCGAGCGGCGTTTCCCCGCGCGCTATTTCGATGTGGGCATTGCCGAGCAGCACGCGGTGACCTTTGCCGCCGGCATGGCTTGCGAAGGCCTCAAGCCGGTGGTGGCGATCTACTCCACCTTCTTGCAGCGCGGCTACGACCAATTCATCCACGACGTGGCGCTGCAAAACCTGCCGGTGGTGTTCGCGCTGGATCGCGCTGGCATCGTGGGCGCCGACGGTGCCACCCACGCGGGGGCCTACGACATCGCTTACCTGCGTTGCATACCCAATATGGCGGTGGCCTGCCCAGCCGACGAGGCCGAGTGCCGGCAGCTGCTGAGCAGCGCCTTTGCGCAAGACCATCCGGTGGCCGTGCGCTACCCGCGCGGCGCCGGCGTGGGCACGGCGCAACCCGCTGGCTTGGAGCCATTGCCGTATGGACGCGGCGAGTGGACGCGCAAGGGCAAGGGCGTGGCCATTCTGGCTTTTGGCACCTTGCTGTACCCGGCTTTGTCCGCCGCCGAGCGATTGGGCGCGAGCGTGGCCAACATGCGCTGGGCCAAACCGATCGATCTGGAACTGCTGCGTGAGCTGGCCCACTCTCACGAGGCCCTGGTGACATTGGAAGAGGGCTGCGTGATGGGCGGCGCTGGCTCTGCCGTGCTGGAAGCGTTGCAGGCAGAGGGATTGCAACTCCCGGTGTTGCAGCTTGGCCTGCCCGACCAATTCATCGAGCACGGCGACCCAGCCAAGCTGCTGGCCATGCTGGGGCTGGACGCGGCGGGTATCGAGCGCTCCGTCCGTGGGCGTTTTGCTTCCCTGCTGGACAGCCCGATTGGATTGAAGGCGGTGGGCTGAACCAAGGCCCAAGCCGCCTTGGCGGTCCTTCGCGTGCGCACCGAATGCGCGCACCTGCTTGAATTGTGGATGCCTACTTTGGTAACAGGCATGTGAAGCTGAGCATATTTCAAGGGGCCGTGAATTGATTGTCAAAAGCCGCAAAATCCCTCTGAAATCAACGCGAAACAGACTGAATTCCACGGGAAAACCCGGACATAGCCCTCTGTCTCGCACTTTACAATCAGCCTGCTGCAGGGTTCTGTCATTCAGCAGATGTGCAGTTAGCTTGTGTCTTTAGTAAGTGAATCCCATTAATGGAGTTTTAACACCATGGATCGTCGTTCAATCATCAAGCACGCAGGCATCGCCGGCGTGCTTGTCGCAGGCGCAGCACCCGCTGTGCATGCGCAGGCAGCCATTCGTTGGCGCCTAACCTCCAGTTTCCCCAAAGCGCTGGACACCATTCACGGCGCTGCCGATGTGTTCTCCCAAAAAATCGGCGAAATGTCGGGCGGTAAGTTTCAAGTAACGGTTCACGCGCCCGGTGAACTCGTGCCCGCCTTCGGCGTGGTGGACGCGGTTCAGGCCGGAACGGTCGAAGCCGGTCACACAGCGCCTTACTACTACTTTGGCAAAGACGACACCTTCGCCCTCGGCACAGCCATTCCTTTTGGCCTGAACAGCCGACAGCTCACCGCCTGGTACTACGACGGCAACGGCACGAAGCTGTTCCGCGAGTTCTACGACCAGTACAACATCGTGAATTTCCCTGGCGGCAACACCGGTGCCCAGATGGGTGGCTGGTTCCGCAAGGAAATCAAGACCGTGGCCGACCTCAAGGGCCTGAAAATGCGCCTGGGCGGCTTCGCAGGCAAGGTGCTGACCCGCATGGGCGTCGTGCCACAAAACATCCCGGGTGGCGAGATCTACCAGGCGCTGGAAAAAGGCACCATCGACGCCACCGAGTGGATCGGACCGTACGACGACGAAAAGCTGGGCTTCCAAAAAGTGGCCAAAAACTACTATTACCCAGGCTTCTGGGAAGGCGGCGCCCAGCTCGACTTCTACATCAACAAGGCGGCCTTCAACGGTTTGTCCAAAGACTATCAGGCGATGGTGGAGTCCGCTGCGGCTTACGCGCACACCGTAATGCAGGCTCGCTACGATGCCCGCAACCCGGCGGCGCTGAAGCGCTTGGTGGCTGGTGGTGCCAAGCTGTTGCCTTTCCCCAAGGTGGTGATGGATGCGGCCTTCAAGGAGTCGATGGCCTTGTATGACGAGCTGAGCACCAGCAACCCGAACTGGAAGAAGATCTACTCGGACTACTCGGCATTCCGCAAGGACCAAAACCTTTGGTTCCGATTCACCGAAGCGACGTTCGACCGTTACATGCAGTCGGCCAAGCTTTAAGCTTTTTCAGCTGAAAAAAACCCCGCCTTTGCGGGGTTTTTTGTGTTTTTCCTGTTCCACTTCGTGGTCTGCAATTCGTCCTTGCCAACCTTCTGGCCTCGCTGCATCAAGCAACACACTGCCGCAAAACGGCAGGTTGCGCTGTGCGCCATCTCTCCCAACCCGGGGACTCTCCATGTCACTTCTTCTGCGCCTCTCCCGCCTGATCGACGGCCTCAGCGACCTGGTCGGCAAGCTGGCCATGTTTTTGATCCTGGCCGCCACCCTCATCAGCGCGGGTAACGCCATCGTCCGCAAGACGCTGGACACCAGCTCCAACGCCTGGCTAGAAATTCAGTGGTACCTGTTCGCAGCGGTGTTTTTGCTGGGCGGCGGATACGCCTTCTTGCGCAACGCCCATGTCCGCATCGACTTCATTTCTTCCAAGTTCAGCGATCGCACGCGCAACTGGATTGACGTGGGCGGCATCCTCATTTTTCTGATGCCCTTGTGTTACCTGATGATCTATGAGGGCTGGCCCCTGTTCGTGAACGCCTTGGAATCGGGTGAGGTGTCAGGCAACGCGGGCGGTCTCATCCGGTGGCCGGTTTACGCTTTCATTCCGCTGGGCTTTGCGCTGCTCATGTTGCAAGCCTTGAGTGAGTTGGTCAAGCGGCTGGCGTTTCTGACGGGCCATGGTCCCGATGCGCTGAGCCACACCGGCCCCAGCGAAACCGAGCTGCTGGCGAAAGAAATTGCCGATGCAGAAAAACTCAAGCTCGAAGCATCTGCCGCTTCTGCCAACAAGCACTGAACGGGTTGCATCATGGTTGAATTTCTGTCCAACAATTTTGTCCCGGTGTTGTTCGTCGGGTTGATAGCGTTTCTGCTCATCGGCTTTCCGGTCGCTTTCTCGCTGGCTGCCACGGGTCTGTTTTTCGGTCTCATCGGCATGGAGTTGGGCCTTTTCCCGTCCAACCTGTTCCAGGCACTGCCCCTGCGGGTGTTCGGCATCATGCAGAACGACACACTGCTGGCCATTCCGTTCTTCACACTGATGGGCATCATCCTGGAGCGCAGCCGAATGGCCGAGGACCTGCTGGAGACGGTGGGTCAGGTGTTTGGCCCGCTGCGTGGTGGTGTCGGCATTGCGGTGGTGTTGGTGGGCGCGCTGCTGGCGGCCACCACCGGCGTGGTCGCCGCGTCGGTGATTTCCATGGGCCTGATCGCCATGCCCATCATGCTGCGCTACGGCTACAACCGCACCATCGCCACCGGCACCATCACCGCCTCGGGCACGCTCGCGCAGGCTTTGCCTCCGTCGCTGGTGCTGATCGTGCTGGCCGACCAGCTGGGCCGCTCGGTGGGTGACATGTACGCGGGTGCTTTGTTGCCGGGTTTGAGCCTGGTGGGCCTGTACCTGCTGTTCATTGTTGTGGTGGCCTTTGTCAAGCCCAAATGGGTACCGGCACTCCCACCTGAGGCGCGCATTTACTCCGAAGACAGCGGCGCCAGCGGTCACCGTTCGCTGCTGGTTTTGTTGCTGATTTGCGGCGGCGTGGCGTTTGCCTGGTCTCGGGTGCACACGTCCATCTTGAACCCGATGCTGGGCCGTGAAATGGCGCCAGGCCGTGACGAGATATTCATCCTCTCGACCACCATCGGTGCCTTCCTGGCCTTGTCGCTGGCGCTCGTCAACAAGGTGTTCCGCTTGGGCCTGCTCTCGCGCCTGACCGAGCGCGTGACCTTTGTACTGATCCCACCGCTGGTGCTGATCTTTCTGGTGCTGGGCACGATCTTCCTGGGTATTGCGACGCCCACCGAAGGCGGTGCCATGGGTGCCCTTGGCGCCCTGATCATGGCCGCCGTGCGGCGCACGCTGTCATTCAAGCTGCTGATGCAGGCGCTGGAAAACAGCACCAAGCTGTCCATCTTCGTGATGTTCATCCTGATCGGCTCCACTGTCTTCGCCTTCACCTTCAACGCGGCCGACGGCCATGTCTGGGTCGAGCACCTGTTTGACAAGCTGCCCGGTGGGCAACTCGGCTTCCTGCTGGTGGTGAACCTGCTGGTGTTCATTCTGGGCATGTTCATCGACTTCTTCGAGATCGCCTTTATTGTCGTGCCGCTGTTGGTGCCAGTGGCGACCAAGCTGGACATCGACCTGATCTGGTTCGGCATCATCCTGGCGATGAACCTGCAGACCTCGTTCCTCACCCCGCCGTTCGGCTTTGCCCTGTTCTACTTGCGCAGCGTGGCAGCACGCAACGACTACACCGACCATGTGACCAAGCAACGCATTCCGGCCGTCACCACGGCGCAAATCTACAAGGGCTCCATCGCGTTCATCTTCCTGCAGCTCATCATGGTGACGGTGATCGTGTTCAACCCGGGCATCGTGACCAACAGCCTGGACAAGCCGGTGGTGGTGGACGAGAACGCGCTCCAGAACATGTTGGACAACCTGCCCGGCGAGGAGTACAGCACGCCGAAAACAGGTGACATTCCAGCTCCGCGCGTGCCATTGGGTGAGACGCCATCCACCGACCCAGCCATCCCGGTGCCGGAGACGCAGGAAGAAAAAGACGCTGCCGATGCCGCCAAGGCGCTCCAAGAAGCCGTGGGCGCTCCCGCGAAGTGAATCAGGACACAGCCCATGCACATTGATGTCAAGGTGCTGGATCCGCGTTTGGCGGACCAGCTTCCTTCTTACGCGACATCGGGTAGCGCCGGGCTGGATCTGCGCGCCTGTCTGGACGCACCGCTCACTTTGGGGCCCAACGCCTGGCAACTGATACCCACCGGGCTGGCCATCCACCTGGCCGACCCTGGATTTGCAGCCATGATCCTGCCGCGTTCGGGCCTGGGCCACAAGCACGGCATCGTGCTGGGCAACCTGGTGGGCCTGATCGACAGCGATTACCAAGGCCAGCTGATGGTGAGCGCCTGGAACCGCAGCACCACGCCTTTCACCATCGAGCCGCTGGAGCGGATTGCGCAGATGGTGATCGTGCCGGTGGTGCAGGCGCAGTTCAATCTCGTGACCGAGTTCGGTCAGGCCAGCAAGCGCGGCGCTGGAGGCTACGGCTCGACTGGGCGCGGCTGATCTGCTGTCAAAAGTCGGTTGCGGGCCAATTGCCCTTGCCAGCGATCGCCATGCACATCTGGTCAGTGAAGTGTGGGAGGTTCACCCTGCTCACGGCCGCTGTCACCGACCTGCATGCGGAAGAATCCAGTGCCCAGGCTGCCCTGGCCGATCTCGTCTTCTTCGGCCTCGCGCACCGCATGCACTTTCATGAGAATGCGCAGCGCAATCCCCGCCAGCGGGTGGTTGGCGTCCATGACCACGTGGTCCGGGTAGATGTCGCTCACGAAGTAGAGGCGCTCCTTGGGGGCGGCCGGGGTACAGCCCGCTGGCAGGCCTTCGAACCCCATGCCTTCTTCGAGCTGCGCGGGAAACAGGTGGCGCGGCTCCAGAAACAGAAGGCGGTCGTCGTAGTCGCCAAACGCGTCTTGCGGCTCCAGGTGCAGATCCACCTGGTCGCCAGGCTCGTGGCCTTGCAAGGCTTCTTCGATCTTGGCCAGCAGGTCGGTGCCGCCAACCAGGAATTCCACGGGTTCATCCAGCGTATCGAGGGTTTCGCCCAAGGTGTCCTTCAGGGTCCAGCTCAGGGACACCACACATTGCTCGGTGATTTTCATCAGACAATTGTCCCATGACATCCCCACGCTCCCCTCGCCCGGTTTCTTCCCGCGCGCGCCATTCAGCCAGCCATCCTGTCGCACCTGTCTCAGCGATTGACATCCCGACAGAGATGCTCGGCGGCCTGTCTCCGTCGCAGTTCATGCGTCGCCACTGGCAGAAAAAACCGCTGTTGATTCGCAACGCCTTCCCCGGCCAAACGCCGTTGCTCAGCCGCCAAGCGCTATTTGCCATGGCGGGCGATGAGGCGGTCGAGTCGCGCTTGATCGTGAACACGGACTTGGGCTGGGCACTCAAGCACGGCCCCTTGCCGCGCAGCGCCCTGCCGCCGATCAAGCAGCCGCGCTGGACCTTGCTGGTGCAGGGTCTCGACCTGCATCTGAACGCGGCGCACGCGATGCTCCAGCGCTTTCGGTTCGTGCCCGATGCGCGGCTCGACGATGTGATGGTGTCCTGGGCAAGCGATGGCGGTGGTGTGGGTCCGCATTTCGACAGCTACGACGTCTTCTTGCTGCAGGCCACCGGCCATCGGCGCTGGCGCATCGGTCGCCAAAAAGACCTGTCATTGCAGCCCGGTGTGCCGCTCAAGATCCTCAGCGACTTTGAGCCCGAAGAAGAGTTTCTGCTCGGACCTGGCGACATGCTTTACCTGCCGCCGCGCTGGGCACACGACGGTGTGGCCGAGGGTGGCGACTGCATGACAGTCTCGTTTGGCTTTCGCTCGCCGCAGCGCGGTGGCCTGGCGGCTGAGTTGTTGCAGCGCATGGCCGATGACAGCGAAGACGACACCCTCTACCGCGATCCGGGCCAAGGCGCCACCGCCAATCCGGCAGCCCTACCGGAGGGCTTGCGCGCATTTGCGCGCGAGGGTCTGGAGCGTTTGCTGGCCGAGCGAGACTCGCTGGATTGCGCACTGGGCGAGGTGATGACCGAGCCCAAGCCCCGGGTCTGGTTCGAGGAGCCGGATCAGGCCTGGCAGGCCGGCCCCGTTCAGCTGGACCGTCGCACCCGAATGATGTACGACGAGCGCCACCTGTTCATCAACGGCGAGAGTTTTCGCGCGGGGGGCGCCGATGCGCGGCTCATGCGCCGGCTCGCCGACCAGCGTGCGTTGTCTGCCAACGAAGTCCGCCGCGCCAGTGACGACGCCCTGGCGCTGCTGTGCGACTGGTTTGCGGCCGGCTGGCTGCATCCGTTGCCAGCCGATGCCTGAATCCACCGAAGGAGTTTCCAGTGAGTGCCGACACGCCCGACCCCGCGCCGCAGACCACATCGCTGCCACCTCTGCCCACCGGACGCATGGAAGGACGCCAGGTGTTCACCGATCTGGTGCGGCAGGCACTGGCTGTGGCGGCGCAGGAAGGCTGGCCGCATTTGGTGCTCAGCGATACCGATTTCAGCGATTGGCCGTTGGGGGAGCGCGCTGTGATCGAGTCATTGCAGGCTTGGGCCTTCCGAGGCCGCGAGATTCGCTTTCTGGCGCGCGATTTCGGGCCCTTGCGCCTGGCCCACCCGCGCCTGGTGGCCTGGCGTACCACCTGGTCGCACCGCGTGCAAGCCCACGCAGTACCGAGCGCCTCAGGCAGCGAACTCCCCAGCGCGATCTGGTCGCCAGGCTGGATGCTGGAGCGGCTCGACCCTGTGCGCTGTACCCTGGTTGCCAGCACCGATGCGCGCCGGCGCACCGGGCTGCGCGAGCGTCTCGATGCTTGCTGGCACAAGGGATCTCCGTCCTTCGCTGCGAGCACCCTGGGGCTGTGATTTTTGGCTCACAAGCCTGTCGGGTTTGTGGCTTGGATAGGTTGTGTCTGTCGAAAGAAGATTTGTATAAAAAAGAAAAATAGCATGAGGGGAAATACGGATGTTCTTTTCTGGATATGATTAGAAGTCAGTCTCAGGTCGCAATTTCAACGGCTGTCTGACTGGGCCAGCTCGGTACGAATGTCGCATTCAATTCGTCTTGTCTGGTGCCCTCAAAAATCCTTGTGTTCTCCCTCATTGATTGGAAAAGTCATCATGAAAAAAACCGTTCTGCTCGCCACCTTGCTCGCCGCTTTCGCCCTGACCGCTTGCGGGAAGAAAGAAGAAATGCCTGTGGCGCCTGTTGTGCCAGCAGCGCCTGTTGCCGCTCCTGCCGAGCCAGCTCCCGCTCCTGTCGAGCCTGCAGCTGCCCCTGCAGCCGCGGACGCCGCCGCTGCTGCAGCAGCCAGTGCGGATGCCGCCAAAGCAGAAGCTGACAAGGCCGCTGAAGCCGCCAAAGCCGCTGCTGGCGCTGTCAAGCAGTGATGCGGAGCTGACCGTAGGCGTCTGATTTCAGGCGCCTCAGCACCAAAGAAGAAGCCGCCCTCGGGCGGCTTCTTCTTTGGTGCTTTCAGGATCCGGCTGCGCGCGGGATGCCGAATCCCTCAGCGCTGTCTCACTTCAGGTCGTCAACCAGCAGCTGGGCGATGCGCGCCGCGTTGCCTGTGGTGTCGGCTTGGCCCTGGGCATCGAGCACGGCGACCGTGCTGCGGTTGTCCTGGCTGCGTACCAGCACGCGGTAGCGGGCCGGCGCAGCGTCGGGTTGGGCGCCGCTGAACAGCCGGCTGAAGAAGCCAGGTTTGTTGGCTTCTGTGGTGCCCGGTGTCACGTAGCGCACGAAGTAGATGCCTTGGCTGCGATCGCGATCTTCAACCGTGAACCCGCTGCGGTCCAGCGACAGGCCCACGCGGCGCCAGGCACGATCGAACCCGTCGCCAAGCTCGATCACCGGCTGGCCGTTGACCGTGCTGAGCCTGGCGGCGGCCTGCACCGGTGCGCTCGCCACGGCGGCTTGCGCTTGTGCCTCACTCACACCCAGCTTGACCATCAACCGGGTAAGGAACTCGGCCTCTAGCTCGGGGTCGACATCGCGCGGCTGCCAGACCGTCTGGTCTTTTTGTGCGCTCGAAAACACTTCAATCATGCCGCGATGGCTGATGAAGATCTCGGTCTTGCCATCACCGCTGCGCTCCAGGCGGGTGCGGAATTTGTCGCGTTCGCCAGTGGAGTAAAGGCTTTCGAAGACCCTGCCAATGGTGCGGCGAATGATGTCCTGAGGCAGCTTGGCGCGGTTCTCGGCCCAGTCGGTTTCCATGATGCCGAGCTTTTCCTGATCGAGCTCCAGCACAAAGCCACTTTCTTGCCAGAAGTCGCGGATCGGGGTCCACAGCTTGTCGGCAGGGCGATCCACCACCAGCCAGCGCTGGCTGCCCGAACGTTCAATGCGCACATCGCCCACCGCGTTGGTTGCGGTGGTGGGGCCGGTGGCGGCCGTGGGCTGCGTGGTCTGGTAACCGCTGGCTGTGACCACCGAGCCTGGCACCTGGTAGCGCACATCGCGGTTGAGCTGGGTGAGATCGGGCGGCACGTCGAGCGTGGTGCCCTTCTTGGCGCTCTGGTAGTCGATCTTGTCTTCTTGCAGCACGCTGCAGCCCGAAGCGAGCGAAGCGGCCAGCGCGATCGCGGCCCATCGACTTGGGGTGGACGGGAGGCGCGGTGTGGTGTGTTGCATGGAGCGGTTCGGGATTCGGATGCTTGATGGGAGACCGGCTTGGCTGCGCTCGGGGGTCAGTTGATCAGGCCACTGTCTTTGAGTGCTGCCTCGAGCACGGGTTCCAGGTGGTTAGACATGGGGGTGAGCGGCAGACGCAGGGTACCGCCGCACAGGCCCATGCGGGCCATCGCCCACTTCACCGGGATCGGGTTGCCTTCGAGAAACAGGTTTTTGTGCACCGGCATCAGCCGCAGCTGAATGCTCATGGCGCGCTTGTTGTCGCCCGCGATCGCTGCCACACACAGCTCGTGCATCAGGCGCGGCGCGATGTTGGCGGTCACGCTGATGTTGCCCTGGCCGCCGCACAGCATCAGCGCCACGGCTGTGGGGTCATCGCCGGAATACACCGCAAAGCCTTCGGGCACTTCACGGATCAGCCACTGCGCTCGCTCGATGTTGCCAGTGGCGTCCTTGATGCCAATCACGCCCGGGAGCTTGGCCAGGCGCAACACGGTCTCCAGCTGCAGATCGGCCACCGTTCGGCCGGGCACGTTGTACAGCACCATGGGCAGATCACCGGTGGCCTCGGCGATGGCTTTGAAGTGCTGGTACTGGCCTTCTTGCGTGGGCTTGTTGTAGTAGGGCACCACCTGCAGCTGGCAGTCGGCGCCAACCCGCTGCGCGAAGCGCGCGAGGTTGACCGCCTCGGCGGTGGAGTTGGAGCCGCAGCCCGCCATGATCGGCACGCGGCCTGCCGCCTGTTCCACCGAGACACGGATGATTTCGCAGTGTTCATCTGTGGTGACCGTGGGCGACTCGCCGGTGGTACCGACCACGCCCAAGCAATCGGTGCCTTCTGCGATGTGCCAGTCGATGAGTTTGCGCAGGGCGGCGTAGTCCACGCGGCCGTCGGCCTGGAATGGGGTGACTAGGGCGACGATGCTGCCGGTGATGGGATTCATGACGGGTGTCTCGGGGATGGACGACGGCCTGTGGCCGAGGCCTGGCGCCTGGGTTCAGGCACGCGCAGTTTGCATTCTACTCAGCGGCACGCAACAGAAAGCGGGCTGGCTGGTCCGCTGGCTTGGCGGGTTTTCGCACCGCTGCCACGCGCTGCACGAAGCGATCGGGATCGACGCCGAACCCATCTTCAAAGGCCACCACCTGCAGCCCCGCCGCCACCTGCAGCAGCTCGCCTTGCCGCAACAGGAAGTCGGACCTGGACGGTTTTCCAACGGTCTCGTTGCCGACCGCAAAAGTTTCATAGAGCAGCACGCCGCCAGGCGCCACGCTGGCCACGATGCGCGACAGCAGCGGGCGCCAGAGGTAGTTGGTGACCACCACCGCGTCGAAGCATTCGCCTTCAAGCGGCCAGGGGCCGTTCTCGATGTCGGCTTCGATGGCGCGGCCCAAACCGGCTACCGCTGCCATGGCGTCAGCCGAACGGTCTATGCCGGTAACCGCGTGGCCGCGCTGCGCAAACCAGCGCATGTGCCGGCCGTGGCCACAGGCGACGTCAAGCACCGAACCGCCAGGGGACACCAGGTGGCTCCAGCGTTGCACCCATGCCGAGGGCGCTTCGGTTCCGTGCGTCTTCAAAAGCAAGTCCAGACCAGGTCCGCCATGCGCACCATGAACTCGGGCCGGGTGTACAGCAGCCAGGTACCCGCGAGCGCCAAGCCAGCGAGAGACCATACCAAGCAGCGCAAGGCCAGCGGCTTCATGTCGAGGCTCCGACACGGGTCGGTCCGCGCAGAATCGGTGATTCACGCACCGGCAGGTTGATCAGCGCCGCGGCGACGCCCAGTGCGATCGCGATCATCCAGACCATGTCGTAGTTGCCCGTCAGGTCATAGAGCACGCCGCCCAGCCAGGCACCCAGAAAGCTGCCGATCTGGTGGCTGAAGAACACGAAGCCGCCCAGCATGGAGAGGTGAGCGACGCCAAAAATCTGGGCCACCAAGGCATTGGTGGTGGGCACCGTGGACAGCCAGAGCACACCCATGAGGGCCGAGAACACGTACACACTCATGGGCGTCAACGGCGCGAGCAGGAAGACGGTGATCACGATCGCCCGCGCGAAGTAGATGAACGCCAGGATGTAGCGCTTGGGCAGGTGCTGGCCCAGTGCGCCAGCGGCGTAGGTGCCGATTACATTGAACAGGCCGATCAGCGCCAGCGCGTAGCTGGCCACCAGCGGCGGCATGCCGTTGTCTTTCAGGTAGCTGGGCAGGTGCACGCCGATGAACACGACCTGAAAACCGCAAACAAAATAGCCTGCCATCAGCAGCTGGAAACTGGGGTAGCGCATGGCTTCCGTCAGCGCCTGCAGGATGCTTTGCTCGCGCGGCGGCGCGACGCCACCCACAAAACCCGGCTCGCGCAGGCCGTACGCCAGTGGCGCGATCAGTAGCACCGCAGCGCCCAGCAACAGCAAGGCCTGCTGCCAGCCAAAGGCATCGATCAGCCAGCCCTCGATTGGCACCATGAGGAACTGGCCGAACGACCCGGCAGCGGCTGCCACACCCATCGCCCAAGAGCGCTTTTCGGCCGGAATCTGGCGCCCGATCACGCCGTATATCACCGCGTAGGTGGTGCCGGCCTGCGCGGCACCGATCAACACACCGGTGGTGAGCGCAAAGCCCAGCGTGGTGGTGGTCAGCGCCATGCCAACCAAGCCCAGCGCATACAGCAGAGCACCCACCACCAACACCCGCACCGCGCCGAAGCGGTCGGCCACCATACCGGCAAAGATGCCGAACACGCCCCAGGACAGGTTCTGGATCGCCAGCGCGAACGAAAAGGTTTCGCGGCTCCAACCCTGGGCTTGGGTGATCGGTTGCAGCCACAGGCCAAAGCCATGGCGCACGCCCATTGAGAGCGTGACGATGGCAGCGCCGCAGATCAGCACCTGGGCAGCAGACAGGCGGGGAGTGCTGGATGAAACAGAGGACATCCGGGAAATGTAGCGAATCGACCGCCGCGGCGCACGCACACAGGCGTCTCTCGGGCATGCATTCGCTGGGCGAAAGGCAGTTAACGCGGGGCGTGGTCAACCGATCCATCATTCGGTCTGTATTTTTGTACAGTGCTTTGTGGGTCAGCCCGTACAATCCGCGCCCATGGCAAGCCAATCTCCCTCCGACTATTCTGAAGGCTCGATCCGCGTTCTCAAAGGCTTGGAGCCAGTGAAACAGCGGCCGGGCATGTACACCCGAACCGACAACCCGCTGCACATCATCCAGGAGGTGCTGGACAACGCAGCCGACGAAGCGCTCGCCGGACACGGCAAGAAAATCAAGGTCACGCTGCACACCGACGGATCGGTCAGCGTCGAGGACGATGGCCGCGGTATCCCGTTTGGCCTGCACCCGGAAGAAAAGGCGCCGGTGGTCGAGCTGGTGTTCACCCGACTGCACGCCGGCGGCAAGTTCGACAAGGGCTCTGGTGGCGCCTACAGCTTCTCCGGTGGCCTGCACGGCGTGGGCGTGAGCGTGACCAATGCGCTCTCCACCCGGCTGGAAGTGACCAGCTACCGCGAGGGCCAGGTGGCCCGGCTCGCGTTCTCAGCCGGTGATGTGATCGAGCCGCTGGTGATCCAGCCCAAAGGCGAGGGCGACCGAAAGCTGGGCACCACGGTGCGCGCCTGGCCCGATGCCAAGTATTTCGAATCGGCCGTGCTGCCCATGGCGGAGCTCACCCACCTGCTTCGCAGCAAGGCGGTGCTGATGCCGGGCGTGAGCGTCACGCTGCTCAACGACAAGACCAAGGAAACGCAGGTCTGGCTTTACAAGGGCGGCTTGCGCGACTATTTGCAGCAGACGCTCCACGGCGAACCGGTGATTCCGCTCTTTGAAGGCGAAGGCTTTGCCGACAAACACAGCGACAGCTTTGCCGAGGGCGAGGGCGCGTCCTGGTGCGTGGCCTTCACCGAAGACGGTGCGCCGGTGCGCGAGAGCTATGTCAACCTGATCCCCACCAGCGCCGGCGGCACGCACGAAAGCGGTCTGCGCGACGGTCTTTTTCAGGCGGTCAAGAGCTTCATCGAGTTGCATGCGCTCTTGCCCAAGGGCGTGAAGTTGCTGCCGGAAGACGTGTTTGCCCGCGCCTCTTATGTGCTCTCCGCCAAGGTGCTGGATCCGCAGTTTCAGGGCCAGATCAAGGAGCGGCTGAACTCGCGCGATGCGGTGCGCCTGGTCGGCAGCTTTGTGCGCCCGGCTTTGGAGCTCTGGCTGAACCAGCATGTGGATTACGGCAAGAAACTCGCCGAACTGGCCATCAAAGCGGCGCAGTCGCGCCAGAAAGCCGGACAGAAAGTCGAGAAGCGCAAGGGTTCGGGCGTGGCCGTGTTGCCGGGCAAGCTGACCGATTGCGAGAGCCGCGATTTGGCGCACAACGAGGTGTTTCTGGTCGAGGGCGATTCGGCTGGCGGCAGCGCCAAGATGGGCCGCGACAAAGAATCCCAGGCCATCCTGCCGCTGCGCGGCAAGGTGCTCAACACCTGGGAGGTTGAGCGCGATCGTCTGTTTGCCAACAACGAAATTCATGATATTTCGGTGGCCATCGGCGTTGATCCCCACGGGCCGCTGGAATCGCCCGACATGAGCGGCCTTAGATACGGCAAGGTCTGCATCCTGAGCGATGCCGATGTGGACGGATCCCACATCCAGGTGCTGCTGCTCACCCTATTTTTTCGCCACTTCCCCAAGCTCATCGAGGCGGGCCACGTGTACGTGGCGCGTCCGCCGCTGTTCCGGGTCGATGTGCCGGCGCGCGGCAAGAAGCCGGCGGCGAAACGCTATGCACTTGACGACGGCGAGCTGCACGCCATCCTGGACAAGGCCGAAAAGGACGGCGTGGCGCGCGAGAAATGCCAGATCAGCCGCTTCAAGGGCTTGGGCGAGATGAACGCCGAGCAGCTGTGGGACACCACGCTCAACCCGGACACGCGCCGCCTGATGCCGGTCAGACTCGGCGCCATCGACTTCGCCGCCACCGAAGCGCTGATCACCAAGCTCATGGGCAAGGGCGAAGCGGCGTCGCGCCGCGAGCTGATGGAACTGCATGGCGACTCCGTAGACGTAGATATTTGACCCCCCCCGCGCCGCCTGCGGCGTCACCCCCCAGGGGGCGGCACTGGCGGCCCGGCAAAGCCGGTTCCACGGTGCCCTCGGTTGAAAGCCTCGCGCTCGCTGCGACCCTCTGAACTCCTGAATTTGTATGAACGACACGCCTGAACCCGATCTTCGACCCACCGACGCGCCCGTCGAAGACAACCTCGCCAATTACGCGCAGCGCGCTTACCTGGAGTACGCGCTCTCGGTGGTGAAAGGCCGGGCGCTGCCCGATGTGTGCGACGGCCAGAAGCCGGTGCAGCGCCGCATTCTTTT
>JBBSDB010000056.1:0-14969 GCA_038249735.1 Burkholderiales bacterium | reverse complement strand
GCATTGGCCAGGTGAACGTGGCGGTGAACCAGCTGGACCAGATGACGCAGCAAAACGCCGCGCTGGTGGAAGAGAGCGCAGCAGCAGCAGAGAGCCTGAAAGACCAGGCCGCGCGGCTGGCGCAAGTGGTGCAGGTGTTTCGCATCAGCGCCTGAGCGCATGTGTGTGTGCCAGCTGAGATGCGTGGGTGGTTGAGGTGCTGGTGTGGGGAATCTCGATGCATGCGTTTTCTACCATTTCACCTCCGAGATTCATTGGTTGATTTGTGCCTTGAACAGCGTCGAGAAACTCGGGTAACACTCGCACCATGGCCCTGTATGAGATCGTCTATGTCAGCCTCGCTTGCGAGGATTTGACTTCAACGCAGCTGTACAAACTCTGGGAGGGGCCCATAGCCGAGCGAAGCTACGCAAACTGGTCGATGGCATTTGTCGATCAGGCGTTGATCGAGGCCATGCCGCAAGCGGTGGATCCCGCAGAGGACGGTCAAGGATTGGCCCACTCGGTGAAGGGCTCGATGGGCAAAAAGTTTCTGCTGAGCGTGCGAGACGAGTTGTTGCAGCGGCAGAGGTCGAGCGCATGATTTCGGTCGCACAGGGGTAGCGGCAGATCCTCCTTTTGCGAACCAGACAACGGGCCTTGATGGCCCGTTGTCTGGTTCGGGTCTGCGTGTTGTCGCATCCGCCAAGTGGCCAAAATGGTCCGACTTGCCGATGCTTATCTCGGCTTCATTTCAGGCGGCAGCAGTCGATAGTCCTTCTATCAACCCTTTTTCGTTTGCTCCCAGGAGCCTTTTATGTCTGATTCCAGCAACCACAACGACCCTGCCCAGTTGGGTGACAAAGTGATGCTCGGGGCAGTGGCTCTGTCCGCCATTGCCGCAGTGCTCATTGGCTACTTCTACTACGCCCTCACCATGGCCGTGATAGGCGCGTTGGTGTTGTCGGGCCTGGCGGTGGCGGCCTATCTGTTCGCGCGGGGCACGCTTGCCTCGCGCATGGTGCTGGCTTTCGCCCTCGTGTGCTTGGTGGCCCTGCACATCCAGCTTGCCAAGGGGGAGTTGGAGTACCACTTCGGCGTCTTCGTCTCTCTGGCGTTGCTGCTCGTGTACCTGGACTGGCGGCCCATCGTGTTTGCCGCTGTGCTCTTCGCGGTTCATCATTTTCTGTTTGATCGTCTGCAAGCAGCGGGATTTGGCTTCTATTGCCTCACCGAGCCTAGCTTCTGGCGCGTGATGCTGCACGCCACCTACGTGGTGATCCAGACCAGTCTGGAGGTGGTGCTGGCGGTTTTCATGGCGCGCACTGCCCGCGAAGGCGCTGAACTCTCGCAGATGGTGTCTGCAGTGGACCAACCGAAGGGCATCGTGCTCGATATGCAAGGCGTGCAGGTCACGACCCCTGGCGCCCTTGCACTGCGCGCTGCGTTCCAGCGCATGCATGGGGTGGTGACCTCGGTGCAGAGTTCGGCTGGCAACATCGAGACCGCCAGCGCTGAGATTGCCAGCGGTAACCACCACTTGTCGGCCCGCACCGAGCAGGCGGCCAGCAGCCTGCAGCAAACGGCGGCCAGCATGGAGCAACTCACCAGCACCGTTCGCCAGAGCGCCGACTCGGCGCGCCAGGCGAGCCAGATCGCGGTGGCGAATGCCGAGGTGGCTGCTCGCGGCGGTGCGGTGGTGGGCCAGGTGGTCACCACCATGAACGAGATCACGGCCAGCAGCAAGAAGATCAGCGACATCATTGGCGTGATCGACGGCATTGCGTTCCAGACCAACATCCTGGCGCTCAATGCCGCGGTGGAAGCCGCGCGGGCTGGCGAGCAAGGCCGGGGCTTTGCGGTGGTGGCGGCTGAGGTGCGCAACCTGGCGCAGCGCAGCGCTGCGGCTGCCAAGGAAATCAAGGGCCTGATCGGCGCCAGCGTGGGCAAGGTCGAGGCCGGTTCGCTTCTGGTGGCCGAGGCGGGCAGCACGATTGGTGAAGTGGTGGCCAATGCGCAGCGCATCGCCGACATCATTGGCGAGATCACGGCGGCCTCAAGCGAGCAGAGTGAGGGCATCGGTCAGGTCAACGTGGCGGTGAACCAGCTCGATCAGATGACGCAACAAAACGCCGCGCTGGTCGAAGAAAGCAGCGCCGCTGCGCAAAGCCTGAAAGACCAGGCACTCAGCCTGGCTCAAGCGATTCTCGTGTTCCATTCCAGCGCCGCGCCCCGCGCCGCCTGATGTCCCGCAATCCCTCAGAGCCCCACGGCGATGTTTGACGCTGTGCGGTCTTCGCCGCTTTGAGGCGAGCGAAAGGGCTTGGCGCACCGGCTCCCTCGCCGTGACGCATGTCCGTTTTGGGCGCTGATCTGTGGCGGGTGCGCCGCGCAAACCGCTGGCGGGCGTGAAGAATCGCACCTTTGGTGACGGGGCGGCTGCCTATACTGACCTCTCAAAGGGCGCGAGGCGCCGAAGGTCCAAGGATGCTGCTGTGAACGATCGTCTGTCTTCGTCCGTGCTGCCGCTGGAAGCGGTGGCGCTGCAATCGCATGTTGACGCGGCGTGGTCCGAGCGCATCGTGCCCGAGCTGCTGAGCTACATTGCGGTGCCGGCCAAGTCGCCCGCTTTCGATCCCGACTGGGCCGCCCATGGCCTGCTTGATCAGGTGATCCAGAACGCCGCCGACTGGATTCGCGCCCAGCAGGTGCGCGGCCTCACGCTGGAGGTGATGCGCCTGAACGACGCCCAGGGCACGCCGCGCACGCCGGTGCTGTTTTTTGAATTGGCGGCCAGCGGCGGACGTGACGGGACACCGGTGCCTGCCAGCGGCCAGACTGTGTTGATGTACGGCCACCTCGACAAACAACCTGAGTTCACTGGCTGGCGCAACGACCTAGGCCCCTGGACGCCCAGGATCGATGACGGCAAGCTCTACGGCCGCGGTGGCGCCGACGACGGCTACGCCGCTTACGCCAGCATCGCCGCCATACAGGCGATCCAGGCGCAGGGCGTGGCGCATCCGCGCATCGTCGGCCTGATCGAGACCTGCGAGGAAAGCGGCTCGGGCGATTTGTTGCCGTATGTCGACGCGCTGCGGTCGCGCCTGGGCGACGTGGGCCTGGTGATCTGTCTGGACAGCGGGGCTGGCAACTACGACCAGCTCTGGCTCACCACCAGCCTGCGCGGCATGGCCAGCGGCGTGCTCAAGGTGGAGGTGCTCACCGAAGGCGTTCACTCGGGTGATGCCTCAGGCCTGGTGCCGTCGAGCTTTCGCATCCTGCGCCATGTGCTGGACAGACTGGAAGACAGCGCCACCGGCCGCCTGCTGCCGGCGAGTTTCCATTGCGAAGTGCCCCCGGAGCGGGTGGCGCAGGCCAAGGCCACGGCCGCCATCCTGGGCGACGAAATCCACAAGCGCTTCCCCTGGGCGCATCACGACTGCGGCGGCGCCACCGCGTTTGCGCTGCCCACCACCACGGACCCGGTGGAAGCCCTGCTGAACCGCACCTGGCGGCCCACGCTCAGCGTCACCGGTGCCGATGGTTTCCCCGAACTGCGCAACGCCGGCAACGTGTTGCGGCCTTACACCGCGTTCAAACTCAGCCTGCGCCTGCCGCCGCTGGTGGATGCGGCGCGCGCGGTGCGCGAACTCAAGGCTTTGCTGGAGGACAACGCGCCCTATCAGGCCAAGGTGACCTTTGAAGGCGCAGGCGGGGCCAGTGGCTGGAATGCGCCGAGCACCACACCGTGGTTCGAGCAGGCCTTGGAGGACGCATCGCAGGCGCATTTCGGCGCCGGCTGCGGCACCATCGGCCAGGGCGGCACCATCCCGCTGATGAACATGCTGAGCAAGGGCTTCCCCAAGGCCCAGATGATGGTTTGCGGCGTGCTGGGCCCCAAGAGCAATGCCCACGGCCCGAACGAGTTCCTGCACCTCGACTACGCGCGGCGCCTGACCGCGTCGGTGGCGCAGGTGATTGCCCGGATGCCCTGAGCCGCTGCGAGACACCTGTTCATGTCCGACACCACCCAGGCCCCGTTCACGCTCGCCGACGGGCTCAACCTCGCCCTGTACGACTGGCCGTTGCCGATGCGCTGGCGCCCGCGCGGGGTGGTGCTGATCGTGCACGGCCTGGGCGAACACGCCTTCCGCTACGACGCGCTGGCGCAGCGCCTGAATGAGTGGGGCTTCTGTGTGCGCGCCTACGATCAACGCGGCCACGGCGAGTCGGGCGGTGCGCGCGGCGCGATCCCGTACCAAGACGCTTTGCTCGACGATCTGGCCGAGGTGCTGGACGACACGCGCCGCCACATCGCCCAGCCGTGGTCGTGCCCGCTGATTTTGCTCGGCCACAGCATGGGCGGCCTGGTGGCGGCCAGTTTTGTGCAACGGCGGGTGGCGCCGGTTGACGCGCTGGTGCTGTCGTCTCCCGCGCTACAAGCCGGGATCGGAGCCATCAAGAAGAAACTCATTGGGCTGCTGGATCGCCTGGCGCCGAACCTGGCGCTGGGCAATGGCCTGGACGCCAGCAAGATTTCGCACGATCCGGGCGTGGTGCAGGCCTATCAAAACGACCGCCTGGTGCACGACCGCATCAGTGCGCGGCTGGCCAGCTTCATCGACGAGAACGGCGCCAAGGTGTTGGCTGGCGCGCCGGCCTGGTCGGTGCCCACGTTGCTCATGTACGCCGGCGAAGACAAGCTGGTGCGGCCCGAGGGCAGCACCGCGTTTGCCAAGGCCGCGCCGCGCGCGGTGGTGAGCAGCCAGCGCTTCGAAGGCATGTACCACGAGATATTCAACGAGGACGATCCGTCGGAGGTGTTTGCCATGCTGCGAAGCTGGCTGGATGTGCGGGCACCCAAGCAAGCCAATTGATACCGCCTGCACTCACTCACCAAAGCAGCCTCTGACGAGGCTGTTTTTTTGATTGCCGCTCGGACAGACCTCAGCGCTTGAGCAGTCCACCCAAAGCGCCCATCAGAGCACCGCCACCGCCACCGCCGAGCAAAGCACCCAGGCCGCCCAGGCCGTTGTCGGCGGGCAGCTGGCCTTGGGGTGTGAGCTGGTCGATCAGGCCGGGCAGCAGGTCGGCCAGTGTGCCTGCGGCTTGCTGCTGGTTGCCACCCATCTGCTGCGCCAACTGGCCCATCAGATCCGGGCCCAGGGCGCCGCCCAGGGCGTCGGGCGAGACAGGCTGGTTGGCACCAGTGCTGACCCACGATTGCGCCGCTTGCGCCAGCCCGCCTTGCTGCAATTTGGCCAGCAGGCCGGACAGGCCACCAGCGTGGTTCATCAGTGCGCCGACGATGCCGATCAGCATCTGCGGATCAAGGCCGCCCGCTGCACCACCACCTGCAGCATTGGCCGTCTGCTGGCCGCCGGTGGCAGCGCCGATCAAAGAATCCAGTAGTCCCATGGTGTTGTCCTCTCAAAGGGTATCGGGACCGCGCAACACACCCGCTGCGCCATCCTCTTCCGCAGGCAACATGCCTGGGTCAGGCGGCATTGTGGGCGGCGCGCCGGGCCCACGCAAGCCAGAGTAAAGCACCGCCGATGAGCGCCACCGGGATCAGCGAACCCAGGTTCAGCAGCTGCCAGCCCTGGGTGGTGACGATGGCCCCAGAGGCGAAGGAGGTGGCCGCCATGGTGGCGAAAACAAAGAAATTGATAGCGGCCTGTGCGCGGTCTTTTTCCTCAGGTCTGTAGGATTGGAGCGACAGTGTGGTGCTGCCGGTGAAGAGGAAATTCCAGCCCACACCGAGCAGAAACAGCGCAATCAGGAACTGGTGCAGGTTGACGCCGGAGAGCGCGATCGCGATGCACACCAGGTTCAGCACCACGCCCACGCCCATGATGGGCAGCACACCGAAGCGCTTGATCAGGTGGCCGGTGAAGAAACCCGGCGCAAACATGCCGATCACATGCCATTCGAGCACCAGCGCCGCGTCGTCGAACGGGAAACCGCAAACCTGCATGGCCAGCGGCGTGGCCGCCATCAGCAGGTTCATCACCCCGTAGCTCAGCGCCGCCGCGCCGGTGGCGACGATGAACAACGGCTGGCGCATGATCACCGACAGAGGACGGCCCGGGTCGGCGTTGGCTGCCTTGGGCGGCAATGGCGGGAAGCGCATGAGCGAGATCACCACCACGCCCAGCAGCGCCACCACCGCCAGCGCGAGGTAGGCGCCGGCAAACGGCACCTCAAACCAGGTTCGGGTGCGGCTTGCCAAATTGGGGCCAAGCACCGCGCCCACCAGGCCACCAGCGAGCACCAGCGACACCGCTTTCTCACGGAAATCCACCGCGCTCAGCTCGGCGGCGGCAAAGCGGTAGAGCTGGCCGTTGGCGCTGTAATAGCCGGCGATCACGGTGGCCGCCACCAGCAGCCAGAAGTTCTTGTCGAACGCCGCGTAGGCACACAGCAGCGCTGAAGCGAAGGCCACCAGCAAGCCGATCTGGAACGAGACCTTGCGACCGAACGCGCTCTGGGTGCGCGCCACCAGCGGCGTGGACAGCGCACCACCCACCACATAGCCCATCACCGGCAAGGTCGCCATCCAGCCCAGCGGCGCCAGGCTCAAACCCACCAGCCCATTGATCGCGATGAAGACCACGTTGTTGGTGAGAAACAGGCCTTGCGCAGCGGCCAACAGCCAGAGGTTCTTGTTCATCAGCAGTGGGTTATACCTTGTGCCAGCGCAGGACAGGGTCGCGAATGCTCGCTGTCGGCGGGCTGCTGTGTGATGAATGTCAACGGGCCTGCGGGTCGACCGCAACACAGTGGCACGGGGACTTTTCTGTTTTCCAACCCAGGATTTTTATGTCCGGCGTCGGTCACCACGAACCCATTGAAGAGATCAGCCCGAAAACGCCAGTGCAAGGAGATCCAATGCACTTCAAACGAATTGCCGTCTTGGCCGTGTTGTTCTGTTTCGGTCTCGTCTTCGGACAGGTCGACGCTGGCTACGACGGTACCTGGTTGATGAACTTCGACGGAAAAAAGACCGCGGATATTGAGGGGCGTGTGGTGATCAACGGGAGCGAAGGCAGTTGGAGCGTCACCTTGCATTCTTCAAAGAATCCCTGCTTTGGCCGTGACTATCCCGTCACGGTGAAGACAGCCGACGCCAATGTGGTCGTCTTTGAAGTGAGTCGCGCAAAAGTGTTGTCCGGGTGCCGAGATGCAACTGATACCTTCAATCGTGTTGATGCCAAGACACTCAAAGGCGAGATCGGTGAGGGGAGAACTGCAACTCTCAGGCTGCAATAGCGCGGCCTAACGACCCAGCGCCAAAACCAGCGCGACCATCGCTGCCGTCTCCGCCCGCAACACGCGCGGTCCGAGTGACATCGGCGCAAAGCCAGCGCCCCGGGCCTGGGCGTCCTCAGCCGGGGACAGCCCGCCTTCCGGGCCGCTGAGAAACAGCACCGGCCGGGCAGCCGAAAGCCCCGCGAGCACGGCGGGCAGCGCTTGCGTGCCTTCTGCCAGCGAAAGCACACAACGGGTGCTGGCATCTGCAGCACCATGGGTGGGCAACGCCTTGATCCACGCCGCGAACGCCTGCACTGGGTGAATCACCGGCACCCGATTCCCCCCGCACTGCTCACACGCCGCCACCGTCACCGATTGCCAATGCACCTGCTTCTTGGCCGCACGTTCGCCGCTCAGGCGCAGCACGCTGTGGGCGGTGTGCAGCGGCTGGATGCTGGCCACGCCGAGCTCGGTGGCTTTTTCCACCAGCCAGTCCATGCGGTCGTTGGCCGGCATGCCCACTGCCAGGTGCACCGCGCGCACCGGTTCGCGCTCGATCGCGTGGTGCTCGTCGATCCGCACCGCCACATCGCTGCGGCCCATGCGCAACACCGTGGCGCTGACTTCACCGCCTTCGCCGTTGAACAGCGTGATCGCGCTGCCCGGTTGCAGGCGCAGCACTTGCACATGGCGTGCGGCGGTGGCGGGCAGTTCGAGCTCGGCACCGATCAAAAGCGGCGTGGGGCAGTAGAAGCGTGGCATGGGGTGGGCAGGCCTCAAACACGCCCGAAGGCAAAGCCCGAAGCGGCTTCGAAGCCTTCGATCTGGTCGATCAGTTTGAGCAGCGGGCCGAGCGCGCGGTAGCGGTGGGCGGTGTTGCGGATGTAGTGAATGAACCGGGGCGTGTCGGCCAGGTATCGGGGTTTGCCATCTCGCAAGGTGAGGCGGGCAAAGATGCCGGCCACCTTCAGATGCCGCTGTAGGCCCATCCACTCGACCGCGCGGTAGAAGGCGCCGAAGTCGCTGTGCCAGTCTTCAAAGTCCATCAGTCCGGCCTGGCGCGCCTTTTCCCAGTAGCGAATGGTGATGTCGATCACAAAGTCTTCTTCCCAGCTCAGGAAGGCGTCGCGCATCAGGCTGGCAATGTCGTAGCTGATGGGGCCGTACACCGCGTCTTGGAAGTCGAGCACGCCGAGCTGTTGAGCGGGTGTGTGCCCTGGCTGCAGAGGCACCATCAGATTTCTGGGCATGAAGTCGCGGTGAACGTACACGCTCGGCCCAGTCAGGTTGTGGCGCACGATGCTGTCGAATGCTTTGTTCAGCGTCTCTGCATCCTTGCCTTCCAGCGTCACGCCCTTGTGTTGCGCCAGATACCAGTCGGGAAACAGTTGCAGCTCGCGCCGCAGCAAAGGCTCGTCGTAGTTGGGCAGTACGCCCGGCTTGGAGGCGAGCTGCCAGGCCAGCAGCGTGTCCAGCGCTTGCAGGTAGCGCGCATGGTTGGCGCTGGGGTTCTCAGGCTGGATCTGCTCCATCAGGGTCTGGCTGCCGAGGTCGCTCAGCAGCATGAAGCCCTGCGGCTCGTCCCAGGCGAGGACATCAGGCACCAGCAGGCCGGCGCCCTGCATCAGCTCGGCGACTTCCACGAACGGGCGGCAGTTCTCGCGCGACGGCGGTGCGTCCATCACGATGCGGCTGACCCCGGTGGTGGTGTCCAGCCGCAAGTAGCGCCGAAAGCTCGCGTCGGCCGACGCCAGCCTCAGCGTGTCGGGCAGCAGCCCTTGCGGCTGCACCAGGCTGTGCAACCAGTGGTCAAACGCGGTCTGGCGTGCCGGGTCGTCCCAGGTGACGGGGGATGGGTTGGGGTTCATGGGAGGGTGCGCGGGGTGCTTTGGGCGGGGCGAAAAGGGCGTTCGATGCCTGGCGGAGCCCATAGGATAATGGCCGCAGAATCTACCAACCATGCCTGTTTTTCCTCGCGCTGCGGGAGCCAACCGTCGGCGCTCGCGCATTCTCTTCGCGCGTTCCCCATGTTGCCCGCTGGCCCTGCCCCAGGCGGGGCTTGCACCCGTTCAGTGATCCGCCTGTCTTGATCCGCCCGCCACCCACATCCGTGCCAGTGAACCACCACACGCCTCGCTTTGAGCGGGCGCCGGTGGGTCTGGCGGTGCACGCCTTGCTGTTCACGATCGCCTGGGCGGCGCTGGCTGCGCCCGGCAGCGCCGTCGCCCAGACGGCACCCTCGGCCTGGGACAAGGCAGGAGTCGGCCTCAAACCCAGCCCGGCGCTGCAGGAAAGCCTGCCGCCCGAGGTGCGTCCGCAACTGCCTACCTTTGTCTCCGGCGACAAGATCAGTGGCCAAACCGATGGCGTGGTGAGCGTGGAGGGCAACGCCGAGCTGCGCCGGCACGACACCGTGATCCGCGCCGATCGGCTGGAATTCGACCAGCGCAACAACGAGGCCAAGGCCCAGGGCCAGGTGTTGGTCAACCGCAACGGCAACCGCTTCGAGGGACCCGAGCTGCAGCTCAATGTCGATACCAACCAGGGCACGTTTCAAAAGCCGACGTTTTCCTTGCTGCAAAGCGAAGGCCATGGTGATGCCAGCCGGGTCGATTTCATCGACGCCGATCGCCTCAGCGCTTTTGATGCGCGCTATTCCACCTGCCCGCGCACACCGGGCTTGCCCTGGATGCCCGACTGGCTGATCCGCGCCTCCCGCGTCGATCTCGACAACACCAAGCAGGAGGGTACTGCGGTCGGTGGCGTGCTCGAATTTCAGGGTGTGCCCATCTTGGGCGCGCCCTACTTCAGCTTTCCGCTGACCGATGCGCGCAAGAGTGGATTCCTGCCACCGTCCATCAACCTGGACAACGTCAGCGGTCTTGAAATCTCGCTCCCGTATTACCTCAACCTCGCCCCCAACATCGATGCCACGCTGTTCCCCACCGCCATGAGCAAGCGCGGTGTGGACCTGGCCGGCGAGCTGCGCTATTTGCAGCCCCGCTGGAGCGGCCAGGTGCGCGCGGCCTACATGCCGTCGGATGCGCTGCGCAACGCCAACCGCTGGGGCTATTCGCTCCAGCACAACCAGGCGCTGACGGGTGCGCCCGCTCTGGGCTGGCTCGGTCTGGACGGCGAGTTCGGTGCGCGTCTGAACCTCAACCGGGTGAGCGACGACAACTACTGGCGCGATTTTCCGCGCAGCACCACCTCGCTCACCACCCGCCTGCTGGCCAGCGAAGGCGTGCTGAGCTGGGGCCGCGGGCCGTGGTCGTTCAGCGCCGGCGCCTACCGCTGGCAGACGCTGCAAGACGTGGAAGCGCCCATCACGCCGCCCTACGACCGCCTGCCCTCGCTGGCAGCGCGCTATGGGCAGAACGATTTCACGCTTGCCGGCCTGCGCGGCTGGGATACCACGCTGCTCACCGAATACACCCGCTTTCGCTCCAACCGCCTGCTCACTGGCCAGGCCAACGGCGACCGCACCCTGGCGGTGGCCGAGATCAGCCGCCGCTGGGAAACCCCAGGCTGGTATGTGAAGCCGCGCATTCAGCTTCACACCGCCCAGTACCGGTTTGACACCCCACTGTCCGACGGCTCGCTCAGCGCCGCGCGCGCCGTGCCCACCGTCAGCGTCGACAGCGGCATGGTGTTCGAGCGCAGCGCGAGCTATTTCGGGCGCGCCTTCACCCAGACGCTGGAGCCGCGCGCCTTTTTCACCCACACCCCATTTCGCGACCAGTCGCGCCTGCCGAACTACGACTCGGGCGCCAACGACTTCAACTTCGCCTCGATCTACAGCGAGAACGTGTTCGTCGGCAACGACCGCATCTCCGACACCCGCGCTGTCACGCTCGGCGCCAGCTCGCGCCTGCTCGATCCCGACACCGGTGCCGAGGTGGTGCGGCTCGGTGTGGCGCAGCGCTACCTGCTGCAGGACCAGGAAGTCACGCTGCCCGGCGGAGCGGCTCAGCGCGAGCGCCTGAGCGACGTGTTGTTGGGCGCACGCGTGCAGTGGGACCCGCGCTGGCAGACCGACGCCACGGTGCAGTTCAACCCCAAGACCCGCGAGTCCACCCGCACCACGCTCGGCGCGCGCTACGCGCCCAGCAATTTTCGCGTGCTCAACGCCGCCTACCGTCTGCAGCGGGGCGTGAGCGAGCAATTGGATGTGGGCTGGCAGTGGCCGCTGGCCGACTTCACCGGCACGCCGGCACCCAGCCAGGGCTTGCCAGGCCGCGGTCTGGGCGCGGGCCGCTGGTATAGCGTGGGCCGCATCAACTACAGCATGCCGGACCGCAAGATCGTCGATCTGGTGGCGGGCTTCGAATACGATGCCGGTTGCTGGATCGGTCGACTGGTGCTTGAGCGGCTGCAGGTCGGTACCAGCAGCGCGAACCAACGCATTCTTTTCCAGCTCGAATTCAGCGGCTTCTCGCGCCTGGGCTCCAACCCGCTGCAGTCGCTCAAGGCCAACATACCGCGCTACCAGTACCTGCGCGAAGAGATCAACCCCCCGAGCCGGTTCCAACAATATGACTGAACACCTTCTTTCGCGCCGATTCGCCCCGACCGCTGCGGCGTGTCTGCTGGCGACTTCGCTGCTCTGGGCGGGCTGCGTGCAGGCCCAGACCTTGCGGCCCTCGGGCCAGCTCAGCCTCAAACCATCTGCAACCGCCACCCCCGCCAGCAGCGCGCCGCGCACGGTGGACTTCATCGTGGCGCTGGTGAACTCCGAGCCCATCACCAACAACGAGGTGCGCGCCCGTCTGCTCCGTCTCGAACAGCAGATCACCCAGCAGGGCGCCGCCATGCCGCCGCGCGCCGCGCTCACGCGCGATGTCCTGGAGCAGCTGGTGAGCGAGCGCGCCCAGCTTCAGCAGGCCAAAGAGCTCGGCATCCAGGTTGACGAGGCCACGCTGGCGCAGGCCGAGGAATCGATTGCAGCGCAAAACCAGATGTCGCTGGCCGATTTCCGGCGCCGCCTCGCCGCTGAGGGTGTGGACGCCAACCGGCTGCGCAGCGACCTTCGCAACCAGATCCTGGTGCAGAGGTTGCGCGAACGCGAAGTGGAGAGCCGGGTGCAGGTCAGCGAGACCGACATCGACGCCTACATACGCGAGCAAGGCGCAAGCACCGCGCTGAGCGAGTTGCAGCTCAACCTGGCCCATGTGCTGGTGCTGGTTCCCGAAGGCGCGCCCGAAGCCCGGGTGAAGGAACTGCAGGCGCGCGCGCAGCAGGCGGCAGACCGCGCCCGTGCGGGTGGCGATTTTGCGGCGCTGGCGCGCGAGTTTTCCGATGCGCCGGAGAAGGTCAACGGCGGCGAGTTCGGCTTGCGGCCTGCCGACCGCCTGCCCGAGCTGTTCGTCAATGCCACCCGCGCGCTGAATGTCGGTGACGTGGCGGGCCCGCTGCGCAGCCCGGCTGGGTTTCACGTGCTTAAACTGCTGGAGAAGCGCCAGGCCGGCCTGCCCGATGCCTTCGTGACCCAGACCCGAGCCCGCCACATCCTGCTGCGCCCATCGCCGCAACTCAGCGCCGAGGCGGCCGCTGCGCAGCTCGGCCGCTACCGCCAGCAGATCGTGGAGGGCAAGGCCAGCTTCGCCGATCTGGCCCGCGAGCACAGCCAGGACGGCTCGGCCCCGGAGGGCGGCGATCTGGGCTGGGCCAGCCCGGGACAGTTTGTGCCCGAGTTCGAGCAGGTCATGAACAGCCTCAGGCCCGGCGAAGTCTCGCAGCCGCTGGCCTCGCGTTTTGGTGTGCACCTGATCCAGGTGAACGAGCGCCGCAACCAGCCACTGACCCAGCGCGAGCAGCGCGACAGGGTCCGCGCGGTTTTGCGCGAGAAAAAGGGCACCGAGGCCTTGTCGACCTGGCTGCAAGACCTGCGCGGCCGCGCCTTTGTGGAATACCGCGAGCCGCCCCTGCCTTGATGGGCCCTTTGCGCCCGTGCCCCGCCCCATGAAGCACATCGCGCGCAAGCGTTTCGGTCAGCATTTCCTGACCGACGCCGCCATCATTGGCGCCATCGTTGATGCGATCGCACCGCAGCCCGGTGAGGCCATGGTGGAAATTGGACCTGGGCTCGCTGCCATTACCCAGCCGCTGGTCGAGCGTCTGGGCCAGCTCACGGTGATCGAGCTGGACCGCGACCTAGCGGTGCGCCTGCGCGCGCACCCGCAACTCAACGTCGTCGAGGCCGACGTGCTGAAGGTGGACTTCATCGCCCTGGCTGCGACCCTTCAAAAGCCCAAGCTCAGAATCGCAGGCAACTTGCCCTACAACATCTCCACGCCCATCCTGTTTCATCTGCTTGACCAGGTTGAAGTGGTGCAGGACCAGCATTTCATGCTGCAAAGGGAAGTGATCGACCGCATGGTCGCCCAGCCCGCCAGCGGTGACTACAGCCGCCTGAGCGTGATGCTGCAGTGGCGCTATGCGATGGAAAACGTCCTGTTTGTCCCGCCCGAAAGCTTCGATCCACCGCCCCGGGTGGACAGCGCCATCGTGCGCATGGTCCCGCTGGCCGCGCCCCCGGCCATCGACTTTGCGCTGTTTGGTGAGTTGGTACAGACCGCCTTCAGCCAGCGCCGCAAAATTTTGCGCAACACGCTCGGCAAGTGGCTGGACGCGCGCGGCTTCTCCGGCGAGTTCGACCTGCAACGCCGGGCCGAAGAGGTGCCTGTGGCCGAATACGTGGCGCTGGCCCAAGCCGTTCGGGCGTGAAAAAGCCGCTGCAGGATTGGCATCCCCCCGCGCCGCCTGCGGCGTGCCCTGCAGGCCGCGACTGCGCCAGAGTCGCAGTCTCTTCGGGCTGTCCCAGCATGCGCAGGCATGCTGGGAGCCGCGGCCCTCAGCCCCCCCGGGGGCGGCACTGGCCGACTGGCAAAGCCAGATCGACGGTGCCCCAGGGCGAAGACACGCAGACGTGAAAAAGCCGCTGCTTGCACAGCGGCTTTTCAAGCGCGAGGGAGCCCAACCCAGAATGCGGCGGAACTGGCTTTGCCAGGAGGCCGCAGGCATTGCCCCCTTGAGGGGGTGACGCCGCAGGCGGCGCGGGGGTGAGCCCTATTTACGCGGCAGTCAGCCAGTAACCCGCATTGAACGGGCTGCTCATGCGCAGCGCCAGCGGGCTCACGTCGAGCAGCTTGTCGGTGGGCATGCGCTCTTCGCTTTCCAGCTCGATCGGCTCCTCGCCCTTGGGCGTGCGCGCAACCGAGAACGAGTAGAAGCAACGGAAGGGAATCTTGCGGTCGCTCCAGTAGTCGGCGGCGTCGCGGAAGATATCGAGCAGCTGCTCGCGCGCTTCTTTGTCGAACTTCGCATGGGCCGGGATGTGCTCCAGCACCACTATGAAGCCGGTCTGCGGACCCGACTTGTGCACCATGTCGGTCATGCAGTCGTACAGCGCGTCGAAATTCTTGCCGAAGTGCGGCGGCAGCGTGTACTGAGCAGCGATGAGTTCCAGCACGTCCTGCTTGCTCTGCGCCTTGGCGAGATTGGCATACAGGAAGTGATGTCCCAGTTGATCGGCGGCGCCCTGCAGTTCTTTCACGCCATAGGCGCGAATCGACTGAACGATGTTGGGGCGAACGTTACGAAGTGGCGTGTCCATCTCCGCGTCTCTTTCTACAGAAAAGGTTAAAAATCCAAAAAACCACTACCGAGGCTCACTGCACGATCAGCCTGAAGCTGCTGTAGTGATCCTCGGTGTAAAAACATGCATCCGGTTG
>JBBSDB010000055.1:0-15193 GCA_038249735.1 Burkholderiales bacterium | reverse complement strand
GGGAGGGTGACTTTCTAGGCAGCGATAGCGGTGTTTGCCTGCGACAGCGAGCGGCGCATTTGGGTGGACCGAAAGGTAGGCTCCCGGGCTAGTTCGGCCAACACGTTTTGCTGCAGTTGCGTATCGGTTTTCATTCGCTTGGTTGCAAGAGGGTCAAGAGAGACCAATCATCGGCTCGTGAATCAGATCGGTCTGTGCGCAGCCGCACCGAGGGCAATTGGATTTCGTTGTTGGGCTGGCGTGGGTGCGTTGGCGCACAGTCCGAAGTGCTTGCCCCGGCTAAGGTGACGCACCGACGGCGCAATGAACGCGTGGATCGATGTCGGAACATCGCTTCGCCCAACACCCATACCTGCCCATGACCCAGATCACCCCCAACCAGCCAGGTGTTTTGCCATGCCAACTCGCGGCTGAAGACAGGACGGCGCTTCAGATGAGGCAGGCCCAAGAACCCGCAGCGAACGCATGAGGCAGGGTCTGCACCCAGCGCACCGCTGCAGCTGGCGTTCACGCAGACCCCCGATGGCCGCAGGCTGACGATGAACAAGGTTTTTACCCAGGGCTTCAGCACTTTCCTGAAGCGCCGCAATGTGCAGCGGCACTTTGGGCGCCGACCGGTGCCGGGCATGGCCGCCCCGCAGGCGTTCTTGCCTGGCGCCGCTGCTGGCGTTGGCGCTGGCGCTGCGGGTGGAGAGGCGCTGGTACCGCAAGACCCAAAGACCCTGGGTCGGGATCTTCTGGCCGCCGCTGCCGGCGAACCCGCTGCCGCACTGTCGCTTCTCAAGTCCCAGCCAGACGGACTGGACGCCACGGAGGCTGCGCGCCGCCTGGCGCGCGACGGCCCCAACGAGATCCAGCACGAGGCGCCGCTGCCGGGATGGCTGCACCTGTGGCGCTGCTACCTCAATCCCTTCAACGTGCTGTTGACCGTGCTGGCGGTGCTGTCCTTCCTGAGCGCAGACGCCAAAGCCACCATGGTGATCGGTGTCATGGTGGCCCTGAGCACCGTGATCCGCTTCGTCCAGGAAGGCCGCTCGCACCGCGCCGCTGAGAGCCTGCGCGCGATGGTCAGCAACACGGCCACCGTGATCCGCCGGGCGGCGGGATCGCCTGCTGCGGCGCTTCCGCACCCACCACAAGAGATACCGCTGCGCAACCTGGTGGCAGGCGACATCGTAGCCTTGTCGGCGGGCGACATGATCCCGGCCGACTGCCGTGTGCTGACAGCGCGAGACCTGTTCGTGGCGCAGTCGGCGATGACGGGCGAGTCGATGCCGGTCGAGAAGTTCGTGCAGGACCGTGCACCGGGTGCGTCGGCAGGCACCAACCCGCTCGAACAGCGCAACCTCGTCTTCATGGGCACCAACGTTGTCTCGGGCACAGCCACCGCACTGGTGGTGACCACGGGCGGTCGCACCACCTTCGGCACGCTGGCGGCCCACGCCAGCGCCAGCGAGACCACGCCCAACGCCTTCCAGGCCGGCGTCAACAGCGTCAGCTGGTTGCTGATCCGCTTCGCTGCGGTGATGGTACCGATCGTCTTCGTCGTCAATGGCGTGACCAAGGACGACTGGCTGCAGGCCTTCCTGTTCGCGTTGTCGGTGGCCGTGGGCCTGACGCCCGAGATGCTGCCGATGATCGTCACCAGCACGCTGGCTAAGGGCGCTGTGCTGCTTTCGCGCAAGAAGGTGGTGGTGAAGCGGCTGGACGCGATCCAGAACTTCGGTGCGATGGACATCCTGTGCACCGACAAGACCGGCACGCTGACGCAAGACAAGATCGCGCTGGCGCGTCACGCCGACGCCTACGGCAACGACATCGACGAGGTGCTGAACTTCGCCTACCTCAACAGCCACTACCAGACCGGGCTGAAGAACCTGCTCGACCACGCCGTGCTTGAGCATGTCGAACTGGCCACTGAGCTGAAGCTGAAAGACGCCTACCGCAAGATCGACGAGATACCCTTCGACTTTGAGCGTCGGCGCATGTCGGTGGTGGTGGCAACCCTTCTGGACGGGCAGGAGCATCACCATGAGCTGATCTGCAAAGGCGCGGTGGAAGAGGTGCTTGCGATCTGCACCAGTGTGCGCACGCAAGAGCCCACCGACGCCAGCCTGGACGGCGAGCGCACGATGCCCACACTGCCGCTGGACGCGGCCTTGCTGGCGCGTACGCAGGCGGTCACGGCTGGCCTGAACGCCGAGGGCTTGCGCGTGGTGGCCGTGGCCGTGAAGACCCTGCCACCCGACCAGTCTGTGTATTCGGTGGCCGACGAGACCGGCCTCACGCTCATCGGCTACATCGCTTTCCTCGATCCACCGAAGGAATCCGCAGCGCCGGCCTTGAAGAAGCTGGCGGCGTATGGCGTCACCGTCAAGGTGCTGACCGGCGACAACGACCTGGTGACCGCGCAGGTCTGCCGCGAGGTGGGCCTGCCCAAGGCGGTGGGTGATGCGGTGATGTTGGGTTCGCAGGTCGAAGCGCTGGACGACGAGGCGCTGAAGGCTGCCGCGCAGGCCCACAGCATCTTCGCCAAGCTCACGCCGCTGCACAAGGAGCGCATCGTGCGCGCGCTGCGTGCCAGTGGCCATGTGGTGGGCTTCATGGGCGACGGTATCAACGACGCGCCAGCCCTGCGCGCGGCCGACATCGGCATCAGCGTGGACAGCGCGGTGGACATCGCGAAAGAGGCTGCCGACATCATCCTGCTGGAAAAGAGCCTGCTGGTGCTGATCGAGGGCGTGGTCGAAGGCCGCACCACCTTCTGCAACATGCTGAAGTACATCCGCATGACGGCCAGTTCCAACTTTGGCAACGTGCTGAGCGTGCTGGTGGCCAGCGCCTTCCTGCCTTTTCTGCCGATGTTGCCGCTGCAACTGCTGGTGCAGAACCTGCTGTACGACATCGGTCAGACCGGTATTCCGTTTGACAACGTCGACCCCGAACTGGTCACCAAGCCGCTCAAGTGGAACCCGAAAGACATCGGGCGCTTCATGCTGTTCTTCGGGCCGATCAGCTCGCTGTTCGACCTCGTCACCTTCAGCGTGATGTGGTGGGTGTTTGCTGCCAACAGCGTGGCACAGCAAGGGCTGTTCCAGTCGGGCTGGTTCGTCGTCGGCCTGCTGACCCAGACGCTGGTTGTGCACATGGTGCGAACGCCCAAGCTGCCCTTTGTGCAAAGCCGCGCCGCAGCGCCGCTGATGGTGATGACGCTGGCCATCATGGCCATTGGTCTGTGGTTGCCACTTGGGCCGCTGGCCAGCTATTTCAAGCTGCAAGCGCTGCCGCTGGCTTATTACGGCTGGCTGGTGGGCATCCTCTTTGGCTACTGCCTGCTAACCACCCTGATGAAGCGAATCTACGTTCGCCGTTTCGGGTGGCAGTGAGCGCCGTCAGGCCGCTTCCCCTTATCGCCACTGCCTGCTCGTCAAGCCATGAACCCACCCGATCTGCCGCCGTCGACCAAGCTGCCGCCCGACGTTGTGAAGCTCGGCTTCGTCAGCCTGCTGACCGACCTCAGTTCAGAGATGATTTTTTCGGTCTTTGCGGTTTTCTTCACCACAGTGGCCGGTGCGTCCAGTGCCCTGCTGGGCCTGATCGAAGGCCTGGCGGACTTCTCGGCTTCTTCGCTCAACTACCTGGCGGGCTGGTTGTCCGACCGCAGCGGCAAGCGCAAGGTTTACGCCCTGGCGGGTTATGGCTTCTCGACGCTGGCCAAGCTCATCCTGCTGGTCACAAGTTCGGTGCTGGGCTTGGGCCTGTTTCGCGTGATCGAGCGGCTGGGCAAGGGATTTCGAGGGCCGCCGCGGGACGCGTGGTTGTCGGCCATCGCCCGGCAGCAGACGCGCGGCTATGCCTTTGGTGTGCACAAGGCGCTGGACAAGGCCGGCGCCGTGCTCGGCCCGCTGGTCGCCTACGGGCTGCTGACCTGGCTGGGCGAATCGCCAGGCACCTACCGCGTGCTGTTCTGGGTCGCCTTTGTGCCGGCCGTGCTCAGCGTCGTGCTGCTGTCGCTGATGAAGGACCAGCCTGGTGCGCCGCACCCCCGCGAGAGCGTGTCCCGAAACTGGGCCGAGCTCAGCCCCGGGTTCAAGCGCTTTCTTGTGCCGGCGGGTACCTTCGCACTGGCCTATTTCAGCCTGGGCTTTCTGCTGCTGCGCGCCCACAGCCTGGGATTCAGCGTCACGCAGATCGTGCTGCTGTATGCGCTGTTCAACGCCACCTGTGTTGTCTCCGCGCCGCTGGTGGGCCTGTTGGGGGATCGCATCGGCCGCAGCACCATCGTGATGCTGGGCTATGGCACCTACGGCCTGATCAACGTCTGGCTCGTCTTTGCCAGCAGCCGTTGGGAGATCGTTGCGGCGTTCGTGGCATACGGCTTTTTCTACGCCATCGATGAGGCGCAGAGCAAGGCCTTCATCGCCGACATCGAGCCCGAGCGCCGCGCCAGCGCGGTCGGCATCTACAACTTCGTCACCGGCTTGCTCTATCTGCCGGCCTCGCTCGTGGCCGGTGTGCTCTGGGCGACCTCGCCCACGCTGGTGTTTTCGCTGGCGGCCGGCTTGTCGGCTGTCGCCATCGGCCTGTTCGCCTGGTTGAAGCCGGCGGGCCATCCACCCGTTGCGTCTTCTGACAGGCAGGTTGTTTGAGCCAGCCTGCAGCGCCTGTCCTGCCATGGACGCGTTGCAAGCCCCCATCGGTGCGCTGGCGAACAGACGGCTTTTGCAGTGTTGACTAAGCTGCTTTCAGCGCTTGGCTTGGTCGGCCAGTGGCTGCGCAGACAAGGTCTTCCGATGCTTCTTGTCATGCCTTTCTTCAGCCGCATCGGCCCGCTGCACTCATTTTGGGAACGCGATCATGTTCAACAGCCTGGGCCGTCTCAGCGGCAGCACCGTCACCGCAACCGACGGCTTGGTGGGTCACCTCAAAGCCGCCTTCTTCGACGACAACGTCTGGACCATTCGCTATCTCGTGGTGAACACCGGCAACTGGCTGTCTGGGCGTGAGGTGTTGATATCGCCCTACGCGGTGAAGCAGCCGGTCGACAGCGGCTCCAACATCGACGTAGCGCTGACCCGGGCGCAGGTCGAGGCGAGCCCCGACATCGACACCCAGCAGCCAGTTTCACGCCAACACGAACACGACTTCGTGAGCTACTACAGTTATCCCAACTATTGGGAGGGCAGTGGGCTTTGGGGCTGGGAAGCCCTCCCTTTGATGCCGCCCTATGTGCCAACGCCGACAGACATCGAAGTCGCCAGCGCCATTCGCGAGCGCGATCAGCGTGGCGCCGACAGCCATCTGCGCAGCAGCGCAAGCGTGAAGGGCTGCGACATCCAGGCCAGCGACGGCAGCATCGGCCATGTGCAGGACTTCGTCTTCGACGACGTCTCGTGGGCCATCCGCTATCTGGTGGTGGATACCCGCAACTGGTGGCCAGGTGGCAAGCATGTGTTGATTGCGACCCAGTGGATCGACAGCATCGATTGGGCCTCCGGTACCGTGCAGGTCAGCCTGAAGCGCGAACAGGTCAAAAACAGCCCCGGCTTCGTCGAGCCGTCCGACATTGGCCGCGACGACGAAAAGCGGCTGCACGACGCCTACAGCCGACAAGGCTATTGGGCTTAACGCCAACCACCCCAAGGAAACACACCATGACCACCAACGCCCGCGCCGAATACACCACCCGCATGAAGCACCAGCTTGATGAGCTGAACAGCAAGATCGACCAGCTTGAGGCCAAGGCCGCGAAGGCTAACCAAGAGGTGATGCGAACCTACCAGGCCGAACTGGCCAAGGCACGCAAGGAGTCCCAGCTGGCCAGCGCCAAGTTCGCCGAGATGAAGGCCGCTGGCGAAGATTCGTGGGACAAGATGACCGCGGAGATGGAGAAGGTGCGCGATGCCTTCGTCCACTCGTTCAGCTACTTCAAAAGTCAGGTCTGAACGCGCCGGGCGCCTCTACCCGCCATGGGATAACCATGAACCGGGTAGAGCCAGCCGCCCTGAGCAACGCTCGGCGAGCTGGCGCGAGCAGCTGCTGGCGGCTGAGCGGCATTTATTCGTGTGCCAGCTGAATCACCAGCTTGCCGAAGTTCTTGCCTTCGAGCAGGCCGATGAAGGCCTCGGGTGCGTTCTCCAGACCAAAGACGATGTCCTCGCGGACCTGGATCTTGTGTTCCCGCACCCACTTGCCCATGGCGCCTTCGAACTCGCTCCAGCGCGGGCCGTAATCGTCGAACACGATGAAACCCTGCATCTTGATGCGTTGGCGCAGCAAGGTGCCGACCAACAGGCCCAGCCGGTCCGGCCCTGGCGGCAATTCGGTGGCGTTGTACGACGCAACCAGGCCGCACACGGGCACCCGTGCCTTGGTATTGAGCAGCGGCAGCACCGCATCGAACACCGCACCGCCGACGTTCTCAAAGTACACGTCGATGCCCTTCGGGCAGGCAGCGGCCAGGTGCCCTGGCAGGTCGTCTGCGTGATGATCGACGCAGAAGTCGAAACCCAGTTCGTCGATCACGTAGCGGCACTTCGTGTCACCACCGGCGATGCCCACCACGTAACAGCCCAATATCTTCGCGATCTGTCCCACCACCGAACCGACCGGGCCGCTGGCTGCGGCAACGACGACAGTTTCACCAGCCACCGGCTTGCCGATGTCCAGCAAGCCCATGTAGGCGGTGAAGCCCGGCATGCCCAGCACGCCCAAGGCGCGCGACGGATGCGGATCTTCCGGGTACAGCGTGGTAAGGCCCTGGCCGTCGGACAGCGCGTAGTCCTGCCAGCCGGTGTAGCCCAGCACCAAGTCGCCCACCTTGAAGTTGTTCAGCCGTGACGCTTCGACCCGCGACACCGTGCCGCCAACCATCACGTTGCCGATGGCCACTGGTGCCGCATACGAAGGCCCATCACTCATGCGACCGCGCATGTAGGGATCAAGCGACAGGTACAGCGTGCGCAACAAGAGCGGGCCATCTTCGGGCTTGGGCACGGGGCCGTTTTCGATACGGAAGTCTGAAGCGGTCGGCGCGCCCTGCGGCCTGGCGTTCAGAACGATGCGGCGGTTGACGGTGGTGTTTTGCGACATGGTGGTGCTTTCCTTCTGTAGGCGCTGTGGTGGCTGCGGGAAAGTTGCAGCCTGTTGTGTCGTGGCGTGTTCCATCGCAACGTTGGACCCACCGCGAGCGTGGCAACCAGTGCATGGCAACGCCGAAGGTAGGGGAGTCGCCATTCGTGGTCTGTGCGGTGGACAACACTTGACCCAACCAGCAAGCCTTGCCTCCACCGTGCTGGGCATTCCCAGTCGAAGGTACCGGTGGGCGCGGCCATGCGCCCCATGTGCGCTGGCAGACAGACAGGCCCGGCGCACACAGGAAAACTGAGGCCAAGAGCAAGTTTCTGAGTTCAACACGTCAGCCCGACACCAAAGGAAATGAAATGAACACCGCATCTGCCAACGCTCTTGCCACCGAGCCGCCCGTCTGGTTCATCACCGGTTGTTCCACTGGTTTCGGTCTGGAGCTGGCCAAGCAGGCGATTGCGCGCGGCTTTCGCACGGTGGTGACTGCGCGCGATCCGTCCAAGCTGGAAGGCTTTGGCGCGACCGACCAGGTGCTGGTGCTGCCGCTGGATGTCACCCAGCCCGATCAAGCAGCCGCCGCGATCAAGGCCACCGAGGCGCGCTTTGGGCGCATTGACGTGCTCGTCAACAACGCCGGCATTGGCTACTTCGCGGCGGTCGAAGAAAGCGAGGAAGACGAGGTGCGCAAGATGTTCGACGTCAACGTCTTTGGTACAGGCCGCATGATCTGGGCCGTGTTGCCTGGCATGCGCCAGCGCCGCGCGGGCTGCATCGTCAACCTCTCCTCACTGGGCGGCCTGCGCGGGTTCCCGGCGCTGGGTTACTACAACGCGACCAAGTTCGCGGTAGAGGGCTTGTCCGCCGCGTTGCGGCTGGAGGTTGAGCCACTGGGCTTGCATGTCATGGTGGTCGAGCCCAGCGGCTTTCGCACCGACTGGGCCGGGCGATCGGCCAACGAGAGCCCGAACCAGATCGAGGACTACGCGGCCACCGCCGGCGCTGTGCGAGCCGCTGTGCGCGCGTCTTCCGGCCACCAGCCGGGCGACCCGGTGCGCGCTGCCAAGGCCATTCTGGAGGCTGTGGCGTCGGGCAAGCCGCCGCACCACCTGCTGCTCGGCAACGACGCCTTCGAAGGGGCCATGGCCAGGCTCGACCATCTGCGCGAAGACTTCGCAGCGGTGGAGGCGGTGGCCCGCGCCGCTGACTTTCCGAAGTCGAAAGCCAGCGCGCAGGCCTGAGCTCGGGCGATCAGAGCCACCGGCTCAAGTGGCCATTTGCAGGGGCAGCAGGCGGTCGTATTCGTTCTTCACGACGCGGTAGCACTCGCAGCTGCGCGCTTCCAGGCCCTTGCGATCCAGTACCTCGATGTGGCCACGGTGGTACGTGATGAGACCGGCCTTCTGCAAATGACCTGCGGCTTTCGTGACGCCCTCTCGGCGAACGCCCAGCATGCTGGCGATCAGTTCCTGCGTGACCGTGATGTGGCTTGATTCCAGGCGGTCCAGGCGCAGCAGCAGCCATTGGCAGAGCCGTTCTTCGAGCGAGTGGTGGCGGTTGCAGGCGGCCATCTGGGAGATCTGGGTGAGCAATGCCTGGGTGTAGCGAAGCACCAGATGCATCAGCGGTGTCGACCGGTTGAACTCCTCCAGCAGCACGTTGGTGCTCAGGCGGAAACCGCGCCCGGCGCTGCACACGACATCCCGCGACGGCGTGCTGTCTCCACCCATCGTCAGCCAGGTGCCCACCATGCCTTCGTTGCCAATCACCGCGATCTCGGCCGTGCTGCCGTTTTCGGTCAGGTACATCAACGACACGATCGCGGTGGTCGGGAACAACACATGGGTCAGCCGTTCGCCGGGCTCACACAAGACCTGCCCCAGCGGCAGCTCAACCGCTTCCAACAGCGGCTTCCAGCGTAGCCAGACTGGCTCAGGCAGGCAGGCCAGCAGGTGGTTGCGCCGAGCGCCGGCGGCATCCTTGCCGCCGTTGTGCAGCGTGAGGTCAGGGCGCCTACCGGCCGACGGGCTGGTGTGTGAGGGGGCATGGGCATGGGTCATCGCATCCTCGCTGGTTCACAAAAAAGGGGCCTGCCATCTCGATCGCCGACGACTCGCAGCGCACCACCACCCAAAGGTGGGGGTCTGTTCGGTACGGCACCAAGCCATGCTACCCAGCGTTTGTTGTCAGTGGATGACAAACATCAAGCAACAGAGTGACGTGACGTAATCATTTGTTACGCACCCACGCTGAAAGCTTGCCAGCCGTCGTGAACCTTCAGAGCGACGCTGCGCCAGCGCCTTGGGCAGGCCATGGCGGCGATGATTGGCGACCGCCCGGGCACAGACCGGCCGACTCAAACGAAGCCTGCGAGCCGCCCATGTTCAACACGCACTGCGTGCGCTGGCGAACAGACCCCGCTCCTCCAAAAGCCTACAACCACCCAAGGAGCCCATCAGGGCTTCCGTCTGCCCTCGACGACCCGACGGCCACCCCTTGGGAGAACCTTCAACCATGAAAAAAACACCCTTTCGAATTCCCCTGACCACGCTGGCCCTTGCCGCAGCGCTTGGTGGCGCGAGCCCTGCCTGGGCGCAGGTGGCAGGCGGCACCACCGTTGAGAACGTGACCGTGACGGCAATGACACAGCTCGCCATGGGCTGGAGCGTCAAGAAGACGCTGCTGGGCAAGACCATCTACAACGATGCGGGCGAGAAAGTCGGCAAGGTAGACGACCTGATCATCTCGCCCGATCGCGACGTGTCGTTCGTCATCGTGGGTGCGGGTGGCTTCATCGGGATCGGTCGCCACGATGTGGCCATTCCCGTGACGCAGATCAAGAACCAAGCGGGCAAGCTGGTGATGGCCGGTGCCACCAAAGACATGATCAAAGCGATGCCGCCGTTCACCTACGCCACGGACACCGCTGAGCGCGACCGGTTCATCGCGACCGCTGAAGCGGATATCAAGGCAGGCAAGGCCAAGGTGGCTGAGCTGGAGAAGAAGGGCAGCTCGGCTGCCACCGATGCCAAGGCCAAGATCGACCAGCAGATCACCACCCTTCAGGGCGATCTGAAGGCGGCTGAATCCAAGCTGGCCGAGATGAAAAAGGCGACCGCCGTGCGCTGGAAGGAATTCGAAGCCAGCGTGGGTGCTGCCACCGCACGTGTGCGCAAGTCGATCGATTCAGCCGCCGGCTGAGGGTGAGATGACCTCACACCACACTCCCCAAAACACAGAACAGGATTTTTTATGAACAAGCTTTTGATCGCCGTCTTCGACAACGAAACGGCTGCCGGTACCGGACTTCAGGCCCTGCACAAATTGCACGCCCAGGGTGAGATCACCGTCTACGCAACCGGTGTGATAGCCAAGGATGCGAATGGCAAGGTCAGCCTCAAGCAGGCTGCCGATTCAGGGCCCATTGGCACGGGCGTGGGGCTGGCGGTGGGCAGCCTGATCGGCTTGCTGGGTGGGCCGATGGGTCTGGCGGTGGGTGCCATGACAGGCACGGTGGTGGGTGCCATGCGCGACTTCTGGGTGGCAGGCGTGGGCTTGGACTTCATCGAAGAAGCCGAGACGCTTTTGCTGCCGGGCAAGGTGGCGTTGCTGGCTGAAATTGAAGAGGAGTGGGTCATTCCTGTGGACACCGCACTGGAAGCGGCGGGTGGCCGGCTTTTGCGGCGCTCGCGCACCGAAGTGTCCGAAGCCCAGTTTGACCACGACATCGCGGCCTTCCAGGCCGAAATCAAGGAACTTGAGTCCGAGGCGTCGGCTGCCGGCGGTGCGGCGAAGGAGAAGCTGCAAAGCAAAATCGCGGCGGCCAAGGGCCGCCTGGATGCTGCCGTGCAGCGCGGCCAGCAGCGCGTCGATGCGCTCAAGCAGGAGGCCGACGCCAAGGTCGAAGCGCTCAAGGTGCAGGTGACCCAGGCCAAGGGCGACATGAAGACGCGGATTGAAGACCGTGTGAAACACGTCAAGAGCGCTTACCACGCCCGTGGCGCCAAACTGTCGCAGGCCTGGCACTTGACCAAGGAAGCATTGGCCGTTTGATGGTGTGGCTGACTGCTCGACTCCTCGGCCTGCCTAGCATGGCGAGGGGTACCGCAGTCAGCATTGCCGTGGCCTGAGGGACTTTGTCTGGGGCGACGCTGAATGAGGGTCCGTGGATGCGGCCCCTGCATTCGCCCTGGCTGAGAGAGATCCCACACCCAACCCATCACGAGCAACGACCGCAGCCAGGCTGTGGCGCTGCAGGCTCGTGTCGTCTTGGTCTGGAGGCTGTTCGAGCGGTCGTGCGGCACCGGGTCTCAGGCGCTTGCCTGAGCACTGGCCGGACTGAGGTGCTGAGAGCAATGCTCGGGGGAAGCGTAGCGGTGGTCTTGCTTTTCGAACTCACTGGCCAGCACGCAGCTGAGCTTGCGCAGCGCGCCGTGAATGGCCTGACCCGTCGTGCCGGCATCGTGCCTGGCGACCACCGGTTCGTGCTCGACCAGCCGGGCCTCCAGGGTGCAATGGATGCTTCCAGGCCCGGCGAGGGTGGTGCCGCTGGCATGGGTCAGGTACGCCTCGACGCGGGTGATGCGCTCGCCAAACGGGCCCAGCACTTCACTCACGACCGATTCCAGCCGTTCTTGCATCGCCTCCCGGCCGTCGACGTGGCAGTCCGTGATCAAAAGAATTTGCATGATGGGCTCCGGTGGTGAGGGAGGGGGGTGGCGGACGGTGCGCATCACCGCTTGTCAGCGCGTGGCGCGGGATGGGTACGACAGGGTCGCGACCCGGCCATCAAAGTCGGCCGGTGAGCAGCAGCACGATGACGATGATCAGCACCAGCCCCAGGCCACCACTGGGACCGTATCCCCAGCTCTTGCTGTGAGGCCAGGAGGGGAAGGCGCCGACCAGCAGCAAGATCAGCACAATCAGGAGAATGGTTCCGAGGGTCATGGTGTTCCTTGTGGGGTGGGTGGTGGGGTTACGGATCGGTTCGACTGGGTGGACACGGGTAAGTCTGCGAGCCTGTCAGCCATGCGGGCCACCGCAGGCCGTGCAGAGCCGGGCAGGGTGGCGGTGTGCAGACAGGTGTTCATGCCTTTCCTCAAACTGATCAAGACCCATGGTGAAGCCATTGATCGCGGTTGTCGGTGCGGTGGCGCACACAGCGCACCCCCATTCAATCTGGGCCAGGGCGGTCTGCGTGCGCAGCGCCTTGGGTCAGCTCCGCGTAGAGCCGCAGATCTGCGGCGTAGCAGCTGCAGGCCTTTGCCTTCAGCGCCGCTCTGTCCTGCACCCTGATTTCTCCCCGGTGGTAACTGATCAGGCCGCTCTTCTGGAACTCGCTGGCGGCCTTGGTGACCCCCACGCGCCGCACTCCGAGCAAGAGCGCCATGAATTCCTGGGTGACGTGAAAGCTGTCGGCCTGCGCGCGGTCCTGGCTCATCAGCAGCCAGCGCGCCAGACGGGGCCCGAGCATGTGAAAGCGCTCGCAGGCGGCAGCCAGCGTCTGCTGGTGCAAACGCACCAGCAGACTGGTCTGCACCACCTGCTGCAGCACCGGGTTGGCGGCGCATGCCTGGCGCAAGGTGTCGGCTTCGATGCGCCAGCATTGGCCCGGCCCTTGCACCAGCGCGCGCCACGGCGTCTTTGACAGGCCCAGCACCAGCTCGGCGCCCAGCATGGACTCGCGCCCCGCCATGCCCACCTCCAGCGCCGGGTGGGTGTCGACATCGATCACCAGCGAGATGAAGCCCGAGCGCGGAAAGTAGGCGTGGCTGAGCGGCTGGCCGCGCACGCTGAGTTCTTCGGCGAGCACCAACTCGAACGGCTCGCACTGGTCCAGCAGGCGCTTGCGCTCAAGCTTGGGGAGTTGCCGGATCAGCAGGTTTTCAGCTTGCGCCATCGGTGGGTTCTCTCGGGTCGTTCGGCATCACCTGCAACAGGCGGCGGCTGAAGAACAGCTCGCATCAAAAACAGTGTGGTGCAGCCTGCAGCGGCTGACTGTCTGGTAACGCACACACAGGATTGTTTTCACCGCAGCCCTTTGAACACCGCAGGTCTGTTGTGAATGTGCACATGTGTGCCACCGCACCGACGCCCGCCCGCCACGCTTTTACAAACGCGCTGTGCATTTCGCGCAACGCGTCAACGACGCAGGAAAGAAAACCATGAAAAACCGCCACGCTCTTCGAGTGCTGGGACTCGCCACCTGTGGCGCTGTCCTGGCTGTTCCTGCCATCGCGCAGGACACCAGCTACACCTACGGCGGCGTCTCCGCCGGCCAGTCGCGCACCAACGTCGACGCAGCCGGCCTCACCGCTGGCCTGCTTCCCGGCGTCACCGCTGCCAGCAGCAACACCGACAACAAAGACACCGCCTTCAAGGTCTTCGGCGGCTACCAGTTCAACCGCAACATCGCGCTCGAAGGTGGCTACTTCTACCTGGGCAAGAACAGCTTCAACGCCGCCACCGTTCCCGCCGGCACGCTGTCGGGCAGCAACAAAGTGCAGGGCGTGAACCTGGACCTGGTGGGCACGCTGCCGATCTCCGAGCGCTTCTCGGCACTGGCGCGCATCGGCGTGCAGCAAGCCTGGTCCAAAAGCAGCTACAGCGGCACCGGCGCGGGCGCGGGCGTGACAGGCAGCACCAAGCGCAACGACACCAACGTGAAGTACGGCCTGGGCGTGCAGTACGAGATCAGCCCGGCCATGCTGTTGCGCGGCGAGGTGGAACGCTACCGGATCGACAACGCGGTGGGCCGGCGCAACAACACCGACGTGGTCAGCGTGAGCCTGGTGTTCCCGCTGGGCCGTGCGCCCGAGCGGCGCATGGCCGCTGCGCCAGCCTATGTGGCGCCAGCGCCAGCACCGATGGCCATGGCGCCGGCGGTGGTGGCGGTGGCCCCGCCTGCGCCGATGCCTGCCCCGGTGGTGGTGGCACCCGCGCCGCAACGCGTGAGTTTCGAAGCAGACACCCTGTTTGGTTTTGACAAAGCCACGGTGCGCCCGGAAGGCAAGGCCAAGCTGGACGACTTCAGCAACCAGCTGAACGGCACCACCTACAGCTCGATCACGGTCGAGGGCTTCACCGACCGCAAGGGCTCCACCGCGTACAACCAGACGCTGTCGAGCGAACGCGCCAACTCGGTGAAAGACTACCTGGTGACCAGCGGCAAGATCGACCCGACGAAGATCAGCGCCGTGGGCAAGGGCGAATCCATGCCGGTGACCAAAGCCGAAGACTGCTCCGACAAGCTCTCCCGCGCCCAGCTGATCACCTGCCTGCAGCCCGATCGCCGCGTCGAGGTTGAGGTCTCAGGCACCCGCTGACCCTCTGCCGCCGTGTCATGGCCCTTGGCGGGGCAGTGACCCAGGAAAGGGCCCGCTGTCTGCGAAGACAGCGGGCTTTTTCTTGGGACCCGCCTCACATCTCGGTCAAGTGGCAGGCCGGCGGCCAGGCGCCAAGCACCGCCGTGGATCTGGGGGGAGGCATGCCGACGCGGGTGAGGTCTTGCTGTTGTTGCGCCCGGCGGCGGCGCACCATCTGGTCGCGCAGCGCGACCATGTCCAGGCCAGCGGTGCGCACCCCGACAAACAGCACCGTTTGGGCGTGGTTCATGCTGGGCAGCACGCAGTCGCCGATGTCGCCCACCGCGTCGTCGTAGCCGGGGTCGGTGGGTTCCAGCTCGTCCAGGCGGGCGATCAGGCGGCGCAGCTGCGCGTGGTCGCACAGCACGGTGGGCGCGAGCCCGTGGCCATCCAGCACCGGCCGCACCAGCGGGTACAAGAGTTCTTCCTCGATCTGCGCACACAGGGTGAGCACATCACACAGCTTCTCCACGATGTCTGCCTTGCCTTCGGGGCTGCTGTCGCCGCCCTGGCGCAGGCGGTCGTGGTCGCGCAGCAACTTGCGCACCATTTCGTGGTCGCGCTGCAGCAGATCCAGCGCGTCACTCGCGCGGTAGGCGGGACGGGATCGCATGGCGTGGCCTGGGTCAATCGCGGGCCTGGCCCTCAACCGGCACCTCGCGTGCGTTTTGAGGCAGAGTCAGCGTGGGCCGGGTGGTGGGGCTGACGGGTTGGGGTATGCGCGTTGCGGACGCTGGTGTCTGGCC
>JBBSDB010000054.1:0-15472 GCA_038249735.1 Burkholderiales bacterium | reverse complement strand
TGGCTGATGCTCGGCCAGGTGCTGATTGGGGTGGGTTGCGCGCCGGCGTTTCTGGCCTGTACCGTGTTCATCGCGCGGCACTTTCCGGGCTCGCGGTTTGCGTTTGTCTCGGGCGTCGGCATGGGCATTGGCATGGACCTGTACGGCCTGCGGCGCACCGTGCTCAGCGCTTTCCCGCTGGCGATTGCCGGCGCGGCGCTGTCGGCGGCGGCACCCAGCTACGGCTGGCTGCTGCTGGGTCAGTTGCTGATTGGCGTGGGCTGCGCGCCGGCGTTTCTGGCCTGCACCGTGTTCATTTCCCGGCATTTCCCGAGCTCGCGCTTTGCGTTTGTGTCGGGGGTGGCCTTGGGCATCGGTGGCATTGGTCTGTTGTTCACCGGCACCCCGCTGGCCTGGCTGGTCGAGCTCGGCGGCTGGCGCAGCGGCTTTGCGATGTTGGCGGTGTTGTCGGTGCTGGCGTGGCTGCTGATCTGGCGCGGCGTGCACGAACCTGCCGTGGCGGGTGCGGCGCCCGAGCGCGAGCGCTGGGGCGTGGCGGTGCGCCGCTTTGGCGCGCTGTTTCTGTTGCCGCACACGCTCGGCATTTTGATGCTGGGCATGGTTGGCTATGCCTCGTTCCTCGCCCTGCGGGGCCTGTGGATCGCGCCGATGATGATCGACCGCTACGGCTTCACGCTGGTGGAAAGCGGCAACATGGCGTTGGTGATGTCGTTGATTTCGCTGTTCACCCCAGCCCTGTTTGGCCGCTTAGATCCCGGCCCGACACGCCGGCGCACCTGGATCGTGAACTTCTCTCTGCTGATCGCGGCCCTGTACCTGGGCGTGGGACTGGCGCACCACGCCGCGCTCAACATCGCGCTGGTGCTGTGCATCTCGGGGCTGTCGGGCTACATGGTGTTGCAGTACGCCGATGTGCGCTCGTCTTACCCGCCCGATCTCACTGGGCGCGCCTTGTCGGTGTTCACCATGGCCTTGTTTCTGGGGGTGGGCATCGTGCAGTGGTTCAGCGGCTGGGTCGCCAACTGGGCCCAGGCTGAGGGGATCGAGCCGTACCGCGCGGTGACGATCACGATTGCCGTGCTGCTGGCGCTGGGCTCCAGCGCGTTTCGCTGGCTGCCCAGGTCGCCGCTGTTGCAGCAGGCGCAGGGGCCGCAGCGGGTGTCGGAGGCGGGCTGAGGGCCGCGATCAAGACAGTTCGCTGTGTGGGCCGGTGCTGGCTCAGCGCTCGGCCAGTCGTCCCGTCACGTACGTGTGCAACACGCTAGCGATCAGCGTCTGATACAGCATGCCCTGCTCCAGCGCCTTGACCTGAATGTCCTGCAGGTCGCCCGACGAAAGCCGGATGTTCACGCGCTTGACATTCAACGCTGTGGCGCGCGCCGCGGCCCTGAATTTCGCGAGCTCGGGCTTGCTGGCCACAGACTTCAGCGCGCCTTTGTCGAACGCGTCCAGCAACTCGGCTTCATCAGCATCGGTCTTGGGCATAGGCGTCGTCCTGTTTCAAAAAAGCTCGCTGTGCGATCCGGTTCGAATCAGCGTGATCGATCCGGATGGCAAGTCGCCGGTCTTCAAATAGATCAGCAGCCAGTCTGGCGCCACATGGCACTCGCGGGTGCCCACGCAGTCGCCCGCCAAGGCGTGGTCACGGTTGCGCTCGGGCAGGGGCTGGTCTTGCATCAACAACCCCACCACCTTGCGCATCTTCTCCCAGTCATGGCGGCCCGAGCGCTGAATGCGCTTCTTGTCCGACTTGAACTGGCTGGTTTGCTTCAGCTCCCTGGCCATGCAACGCAACGATCAAAGATCGTCCAGGGAGACCTTGGTCGCCTTGCCAGCCTTCGCCGCCTTGATCGCCGCCAACGTTTTGACGTTGGCACGCGGCAAGGCCATGGGCAAACCGCCGGTCTCGACAACGCTGCGCAAGAACAGGCGAATCGCGGTGCTCACATCAAGGCCCGAAGCCTCCAGCACCGCCGCCGCATCCCGCTTGAGTTCGGGTTCGACCCGAGCACGCACATCCACAGTCATCATGGCTTTCTCCGGTTGATCAGACAGTCACATTGTAGCTACATGAGCGCCACAACAGGCAGTCGCGGACTGCCGCCAAGCTCTGAAGACCTCAACTGCGCCAGCCGCCGCCCCCGGCGCCGTCCACCTGTTGCGCGCGGCCCAGGGCTTCGAGGGTGTCCAGAATGCGCGGCAGGCCTTTCTTCCACGGGCCTTTGCCTTTGAACGCGGCTTCGATCGCGGGCAGGGGCAGCGGCACCGGGCTGGCTGCCAGCAGCTGGGCCACGGCACGCACCTGCTCGGGCAGGGTGGGCGGCCAGGCTTGCTGGGCGGTGGCGAGCGCCGGCGCGGGCGCGGGCGCGTGGCCCGATTCGGCTTCGGTCACGCCCTCGGCTTCGCCCGCCCCCACTGTGGCGCGCGCGGCGGCGGCTTCGGCTTTCGATTCCAGGCCATCGATGTCCGTTTGCTGCGGCGCGGGCGCTGCGGCGGCCGCCGCGCTCAACTGCGCGCGCCGTGCCGGGTCTTGGAACTCGGGGCGCAGCCAGCGCACCGTGCCGCCGGGCGGGCTGCCCGGCCAGGCGCCGGCTTCTTCTGCGCTGCGTCGCGCGTTCAGCGCCACCAGCCGCTCCAGCAGCGTCTCGGTCCAGACGGCACGCGCCGCTTCGTCGCGCCAGGGCACGGGCCCGAGATCGCTCCAGCCGTAGGCCTGCAACACCGCCACGTCGAGCTCGTCGTGCAGGCTTTGCAGCACGCTCACCAGGCCTTGCTCGTGCAGGGTTTTGTCTTTCGCATTCAGCGGCTCGCCGCGGCGCAGTTTCTCCAGCACGTTGTACAGCCCCGTGAGCGTGACGCTCTCGTGAGCCGCCTGCCGCGCCTTGCGGTGGGCGTCGAGCTGCTCGGCGAGCGAGCGGATGCGCTCGGTGAGTTCGGGCGTGAGGCCGGTGTCTTCGTGGGGGAAGGGAAAGGTTTCGAAGCAGAGGGATTTGTTGTAGCGCGGGTCGTTGCCTACGCCGAGCCGGCCACCTGCCGCCAGCGCCCATACGACGTGCACCTGACTCGACAGCACACCCAGCCACGTCGCATCGCTAGACGCAACTGCAACCAGCATGTTGTCAGGAAGGATGCCTCCATCAAGGAACTGAAAAACCCGATGCTTTGCCGTTTCAACAGTCGCGATGTAGCGTGGAAGGAAAGCCAACTGTGAGCGCATTGCCTTTCGCGGTTCTCCATGAAACCACCAGTTGTTCCGGTAGCTATCTCGGTTATTCAAATCCCGCTCTGGCTTCACTCTCTCCAGAAGCCACTGGAAAACATCAGGAAATTGCTCGCGCAATTCATCGGCACTCACCCCGAACGCGTCGATCACCAGCACGTCGCGCGGCGAGGCCATGAGATCGCGACCGTTACGGTATTCGCGGATATGGCGCTCCAAGCCCGGCACGCTGCCGAGCCCCAGCGCTGCCGCTTCATCCCGCGTGACGATGAAACCTGCGCCAAACAATTGCACGCCGCGATTGCTCAAGCTCAGGTTGGATTGCAGCGGTTTCGCGCTCGCCACATTCGCCCCCACCCGCAAGTCCGCATGCAGCAGCCCGCGCTGTTCGGCCAGCGTCACCTGCACCTCGTCACCAACGGCACCAGGCCGTTCCTCGGTCACGGTGAGCAAGCGCCCTTCGTGCGCGCCAGCGGCACCCACGGTCATGGCGATGCGCACATTGGCATCGCCCGCGCCATCCACCCAAGGATGGTCTGCAATGGCAAACGCCAGCGACAACGCAGGCAGGCCGCTGCGGGGTGTGCCGGGGGCCGATTTCTGCGCGTTGGGCAACATGAGGCCCCCGGCATGCCCCGCAGCGGCTGAGATGGCTTCACCGTCGAGCGCGGCTTGAACCACGCGCCGGTTGAAGGTCTGGCGCAGGCTGTTGGTGGTGATGAAGCCAAAGCGCTTCGCTGCGCCGGCGCGCACCAGACCCGCCGCGTGGTGCCACCAGTACATGACGAAATCCGCACTCTCGGGCACAGCGGGCCAAGTGGCGCGCAGGGTTTGCGTGTAGCCGTCGCCCAGCGCGGCGCGCATGGCACTGGCGCCAATGAACGGCGGATTCCCCACGATGAAATCCGCCGCCGGCCACTCGGCCGGGCGCGGGTTCACATAGGCCCACTGCACCACCCGCGCCGCCTCATTGGGCACGGCCTCGCCCGTCACCGGGTGCTGCTTGAACGTCTCGCCGTCCCAGCGGGTGATGGTGTTGCCGGTCGCATCGAGCGCGGGCTCGGCGCGGTCGTAGGCGAGCACGGCGTCGCGGTGTTCGATGTTGCGGTAGTCGTGCACCACCGGCTCGGCCACGCTGGCCAGGCCGCGCGTGCGCACCTGCCATTGCAGCCAGCCGATCCACAGCACCAGCTCGGCCAGGGCGGCGGCGCGTGCGTTGAGCTCGATGCCGCGCAGCTGCTGCAGCGTGACGGTTTCGCCTTCGAGCGCAAGCGTGTCTTGCGTCTCGCCGAAGGCTTCGAGCTGGTTGATGACCTCGCCCTCCAGCCGCTTCAAATGCTCCAGCGTCACATACAAGAAATTGCCGCTGCCACAGGCTGGATCGAGCACGCGGGTGGTGCAGAGCTGGTGGTGGAAGCGCTTGATTTCGGCACGGGCATCCAGCAGTTTGGCGTCTCGCTTTTTGCCTTCCAGCTCGCTGGCTTCGCGCGCGAGCAACACGGCGGCGGCCTGGGCGTGGGCCCAGTCGGCGCGCAGCGGCTCGACCACGGTGGGCAACACCAGCCGCTCCACGTAGGCGCGCGGCGTGTAATGGGCGCCGAGGGCGTGGCGCTCGGCGGGGTCGAGCGCGCGCTCCAGCAGGGTGCCGAAAATGGCGGGCTCGACCTCGCGCCAGTTGGCGCTGGCCGCGCGCAGCAGGCCGTCGATCTGCGCGGCATTCAGCGGCAACACATAGCCGTCCAACCCGGCGCCTTTGAACAACTTGCCGTTGAAGCGCAACACGTCGGCGGCTATTGCCGCGTTGAAACCGCCGGCGTCCATGCCGGCCCAGAACACCTTGAGCATTTGCACCAGGGTGGCGGGCTGCTCGCGGTAGGTTTTGAGCAGGTTCGCAAAACTGCCCAGGGCCTCGACCGGCTCGGCCCGAACGGGTTGGGGCGCATTGGGCAACAGGCCCACGTCTTCCGCGAACATGGAAAACAGGCAGCGGGTGAGAAAGCCGGCGACCGCGTGCGGCGCGTGGCCGGCGGCCTCCAGGCTTTTGGCCAGGCCAGCCAGCTCGGCGGCCACCTGGCGCGTGACCTTGGCGCTGATGCGCGACGGGTCGAGGCTGAGCGGATCGAGCCACAGCGCCTGGAGCCGCGCGCGGATGGCGGGCTCAGTCAGCTGCGCCAGGCGGATGCGGTGGCTGCGCGGATCGGGGAACGGGGTGTAGGTGGCGCCGGAGCGGGTGAACTCGGCATAGAGCTCGATCACATGGCCGACATCGACCACCACCACAAAGGGCGGCCGGCCTTCCGCTGCGGGCAGCGCGCGGGCGTAGTCCTCGGCCTGCTGGCGGGCTTTGAGCAGCGCGTCGTCAAATGCCTGGGTGGGCGCGCTGCCGCTGGCTTGGGCGGTGATGCCGGCCTTGAGCTTCTTGCTCTCCCACACGAAATGGCCGCGCTTGTAGCAATCGACCCGCCCAGCGCTGCTGGAGCCGTCGCCGTGGCGGAAGGTGATGGGGCGCTCGAACTGGTAATGCGGCTCGTGGCTCGGCGGCTCGACACCGAGCAGGGCGCACAGCTCGATCACGAAGCTCTGCGCGGTGGCGAGCTCGGAGGCGGTGATGCCGCTCCATTTGGTGATGAAGGCTTGGGCGGCGGTGGTGCTGGTGTCGGCGGTGTCGGCTTGCCTGGCCGCGGCGCCCATCCCGGGGGTGTGTTGCATGGGCGCGATCATAGGGATTTGCGGGGGCGGCGGCGGGGGCTTGGTGTGGGAGCTGCGCGAGCGGCGAAGGCGGTGGGTTGGGGTTGGCTTGCGGGTCGCGGCTTTGCCGATCGCTGCATCGAAACGGCTGCGAGGTGCGGCGCGCTTGTGGCATCTTTGTCATGCGGCCACGCAGACGACGCAGCGCCTGCAACCCGGCTCAGGAGCCGGCCTTTGGCCTGCGGGCTGTGGCCGCACCATAGACCACCCCGTCTTCACGCTTGTCCACTGCGAGCACGAGCACAACAAGTTGTTGGTCCTCAACCGCATAGACCAGGCGTACGCCCTGTTTGAGCAGCTTGATCTTGTAGCAACCCGCCAGCGGGCCATGCAGCGCACCGCCGGGCACGTGGGGTTTGTCCAGCCGTTTGGCGAGCAGCTTCTTGAGTGGTACCCGTACCGAGCCGTCGAGCGCCGTCCACTCGGCCAACGCTTCGGGCATGAAACGCAGGCTGTAACGGTGTGCGGGCTGACCCTCAGAGCTGGTCAAGCGTGACCTCGACCGCGCGCGACTTGTCCGCCAGGCGGGCGGCGGCCTTGCGGTAGAGATCGCTGTCGGCCAGCTCTTCCACCATGGCGGCAAACAACGCGGGTTCGACCATGTAAAACGCAGGCCGGTTGTGGTTGAGCACGGCCACCGGCCGGCTCCCGGCCTCGCGCATGACGGCGGCCGGGTTCTTTTTGAACTCGGACATGCTCACCGACAAATCGGACAAAACGGTTTCCATGCTTCGCTCCAGTGTTAAAAAGCTCTTATTTCAGCGCTCATATTAGCGCCAATCGGGTGCAAGGTCGAGGCGGTCGGACGGCAGAGGCGGGCAGGCGCCGGGCGCGGCGCATACCATTGCCCCAACCATGCAAATCATCGACGCCGCCGCCACCCGAGCCGCCCTGCCCTTCGACCGCCTCGTGAGCGCGCTGCGCGAGCGCTTTGCCGCCGGCTGCGAAACGCCGCTGCGCCATGTGCACGAGATCGCGAATCCGCTGGGGGACGCGGGGGGCGATGCGGCCACCCGGCGCATGACCTCGCTGATCATGCCGGCCTGGGTGCCGGGCAAGTGCTACGGGGTGAAGATCATCAACGTCGCGCCGGGCAATGCCAAACGCGGCCTGCCGGGGCTGCATGGCAGCTACCTGCTGTTTGACGCGCGAACCGGCGTGCCGCTGGCGCACCTGGACGGCGACGAGATCACCGCGCGGCGCACAGCGGCGGCCTCGGCGCTCGGTGGCTCGTACCTGGCGCGGGAAGACGCGAGCCGTCTGCTGGTGGTGGGCGCGGGCCGGGTGGCGGCGCTGCTGCCGGCGGCCTGGCGCGCCGTGCGGAAGATTGATCGGGTGACGGTGTGGGCGCGGCGCGCAGAAGAGGCGGAAAAACTGGCGCAGCAGTGGCGGGCCGAGGGATTTGATGCACAGGTGGCCACCGACCTGGCGGCGGCCTGCGGCGAGGCCGACATGGTGAGTTGCGCCACGCTGGCGACCGAGCCGGTGGTGCGCGGCGCCTGGCTGGCGCCAGGCTCGCATCTGGACCTGATCGGCAGTTTCACGCCCGCCATGCGCGAGGCCGACGACGCCTGCTTTGAAGGCGCGCGCGTGTTCGTGGACACCGACGAAGCGCTGATCAAAAGCGGCGATCTGCTGGTGCCGATGGCGCACGGTGTGCTGACCGAGAACGATATCCGCGGCACATTGACCACCCTGTGCAAGGGCGTGGCCACCGGCCGGCGCAACGCCACCGAGCGCACCGTGTTCAAAGCGGTGGGCACCGCGCTCGAAGACCTGGCGGCGGCCATGCTGGTGATGGAATCGCGGCGCGCGCCTTTGGCCTGAATCGGCTTCTGGCTGCCGGCGTCAGACCAGCAGCCAGGCGGCACCACCGGCGCGGGGACGCCGGCCGCTTTCCCATAGCGGCTTCAGGCCCGCTCGGCCATCAGTTCCTGCTTGCGCGCGTGCATCTGCCGGCCCAGCTCGCGCAGGTCCATCTGGCTTTTCCTGGCTTTGGGGAACATCTGGGTCTGCTCTTCCTTGACGTGGTGTTTCACAAACTCGACCATCACCTTGACCTTGGCATCAAACATCTCGCCGTCGGGCTCGACGCCCTCGACCTGCGCAATCAGATCTTTCACCGAGCTGTGTTCCACCTGCGCTTCGGGCACGAGTTCGTGGTCTTTCAGCGCAGCTTTGAACGCGGGATAGAAGATCTCTTCTTCCAGCTGGGCGTGCACCGTCAGCTCGCTGCAGATCTTGGCCACGATGGCCTTCTTTCTGGCTGCTGAACGGGCCTTCTCGAAGTCTTCAAACAGACCGCTGACAAGCTTGTGGTCGGCGCGCAGCATGGCGGTGGCTTCCTGCGGTTGGGCGGCGGTCTTGCTGGTGGCGGTTCTTCTGGTTGTGCTGCTGGTCGTGGTGGCCATGGGTTTCTCCTCTAAAAGCGTGAAGGTTGCGCCGGTGATCGGCGAGGTGATCGTCGGCCTGGCGGCCCCAGCGTTTTGTCCGACGCCGTCTCCACGCGTTGTAGGAAAACGGCGTAGCACTCACACCACCGGGGGATCGGTCTCGCGCGCGGGATGTCGGTGCGCGGCCAGCGCCTGGATGAACGCCTGAGTGGCGCTGCCCGAGCCGTCGTCGATCACGATGCCGGTATCGGCCTGGCCACTGGGCAGATCGATGGGAATGCCCGCCTGATCGAGCAGCATGGCCGAGGCGCCCATCACCAGGATCGGCTTGGCGTGGCGGTACTGATCGGCCACGAAGTCCATTGCCTGGCCCTCAGAAGCGAGTTCGCCCACGCCGTCGGCGCCATCGGGCAACACAAGGCCGTCGAACAGAAAACCGGGCTCGTTCTCGAACGACGCGTCGGCCTGCAGCGCCACACCGTCGGCGGTTTCGATGGCGCCGATGTGGGGTCCAACAAAGCGCGGGCTGGCGCCTTCGGCAAAGAGCGCAGCGTGCACGTTGAAAGCGGTCTGGCCGACGATGCCGGGCGCCACCAGGATGGCCACTTTGCGGGCCTTGATCGAGCCGTCGCCCGGGTGGGCTGTGAGCGACAGCGTGGGCGACTTTGTCACCTCCGGTGTGGGCGCCTGCTCCAACGCCTTGGGCATGGCATCGGGCAGCGTTTTCATGCCCAGGCCATGTGCCACGCGCTTAGCCAAAGGCTCGGACACGTGGCGCAGCGAGGAGACCATGCGCTCGCGGATCGCGGGCACCTGCACCTTGGACAACTCAAATCGAAACGCCGCGGCGATGTGCGCCTGTTCCACCGGCGTCTGGCTGTCGAAGAACAGCCGGGCCTGGGTGTAGTGGTCGGCAAACTTCTCGGGTTTTGCCCGCACCTTGGCCTGCTCCTCTTTCGCCTGAAGCGTGGCGGGCACGGTCACGAAACCTTGGACGGCGCCAGCCTGAAACGGGCAGCCACCGCCCAGCGAGTTGGGTTCGTAAGCGACTCGCCCGCGCGCAATGGCCTGGCGGTGCATGCCGTCACGCTGGTTGTTGTGCACTGGCGCGAGCGGCGCGTTGATGGGAATCTCGTGGAAGTTGGGACCGCCCAGGCGGGAGATCTGGGTGTCGATGTAGGAGTGGATGCGCCCGGCCAGCAACGGGTCGTTGGAGAAGTCGATACCCGGCACCACATGCGACACGCAAAACGCCACCTGCTCGGTCTCGGCAAAGAAGTTGTCGGGGTTGCGGTTGAGCACCATGCGCCCGACTTTCTGCACCGGCACCAGCTCTTCGGGCACGATCTTGGTGGCATCCAAGATATCGAAACTGAAGGCCTCGGCTTGCTGCTCGGTGAACATCTGAAACCCCAGTTCCCACTCGGGGTAGACGCCTGCCTCGATGCGCTCCCACAGGTCGCGCCGGTGGTAGTCGGGATCGGCGCCGGAGATCTTCACCGCCTCGTCCCAGACCAGGGAATGGGTGCCGAATTTGGGCTCCCAGTGGAACTTCACAAACGAGGCTTCGCCGGCTTCGTTGACCAGCTTGTAGGTGTGCACACCAAAGCCCTGCATGGTGGCCAGGCTGCGCGGGATGGCCCGGTCTGACATGACCCACATGAGCATGTGGGTGGACTCGGGCATGAGGCTCACGAAATCCCAGAAGGTGTCGTGGGCCGATGCGGCCTGGGGCATGCCGTGGTGCGGCTCGGGCTTGACCGCGTGCACCAGGTCGGGGAACTTCATGGCGTCCTGAATGAAGAACACCGGCATGTTGTTGCCCACCAGATCCCAGTTGCCCTCGTCGGTGTAGAACTTCACCGCGAAGCCGCGCACATCGCGCGCCGTGTCTTTGGAGCCGCGCTCGCCAGCCACGGTGGAGAAGCGCGCGAACACCGGCGTGATCTTGCCGGCTTCCTTGAACGGCGCGGCTCTGGTGAGGTGGCCAAACGGGCCGTAGCTCTCGAAGTAGCCGTGGGCACCGGAGCCCCGCGCGTGCACGATGCGCTCGGGAATGCGCTCGTGATCGAAGTGGGTGAGCTTCTCGCGCAACACAAAATCTTCCAGCAGCACCGGCCCGCGCACGCCCATCTTCAGCGAGTTCTGGTTGTCAGAAATGCGCATGCCCTGGTTGGTGGTGAGCATCTGGCCGGTGGCATCGGACCGCGTGCGCTCCAGACGGCCGGTGTTCATGTTGACCCCGGGCGGCGGCGGTTCGCCGGTTTTTTCCGAGGCGTTCTTCTCAGTCAGCGTGCTGCCGCCGGGCAGGTTGGACTCGGGCGCGATGGTGTCCCCTGGCGGCGGGTTCAGTCCATGCAGAAAGCCGTGCTCGGACGCCTTGGTGGCATTGAACGGCATCGCAGCGGCCAGCGCTTCGGTGTGCGCCCTCTTCATCGCCGCGGGGTCGCCGCGCACATCCGCCGCCTTCGACGGACCGCTGTCGGTCTGGCGGGCGCCAGCCTGCGCGGGCGCGTTTTTTCTGGAGGGGGATTCGGACTTGGACATGGGGTTCGCTCCTGGGATGTTCAGGCAGTAGGGCCGGGACACGAGGCTAGGCAGTGCGCCGGTTCCAACACGTAGGACGGCGCCTCAAAACGATCGCCGCGCGGCCTTTGAGGCGCTTCGCAGCGCTATGCTTTTGCCGAATTCACTGAGATCCGCAACCGGAGGCGAACATGCTCGATTCACAAGCGCAGTGGCGCATGGCGCCCGCCCTCTGCGGTCCCTCATCGGTCTGACGCATGTCACCCATGGCCTGGATCGCCTCGGCCGCTGCCGAACTCGATGTGCTGACCTCGGCGCTGCTGTTGCTGGGCTTCGCGCTGGTGGTGCTGGTGGTGGCCGAGCGCGCGTTGCGGCGGCTGCCGTTTTCGCCGGCGCTGATCTACCTGGGGCTCGGCTGGCTGGCCGGTTACGTCCTGGGTGCGCCGAGCACGCTGGCGCTGGTGGACGATGCGCCCACGCTGGTGGTGATCACCGAGATCGCGGTGCTGGTGTCGCTGTTTGCGGTGGGTGTTCGGCTGCGCGTGCCACCGACGCTGCGCGCCTGGGCGCCGGCGCTGCTGCTGGCGGGGCCGGGCATGGCGCTGACGATCGGGTTGGCTGCGCTGCTCGGGCACTGGCTGCTGGCGCTGTCGCTGCCGGCAGCGATGCTGCTGGGCGCGATCCTGGCGCCGACCGACCCGGTGCTGGCGTCGGACGTGCAATTGCGCTCGAACGTCGATCGCGAACCGGTGCGCACCACCATCACCGCCGAGGGTGGTATGAACGACGGCGCTGCGTTGCCGGGCGTGATGCTGGCGCTGGGACTGCTGGGCATGCACGAACTCGGCGAGGGCTGGCGCCACTGGTGGGTGGGCGACCTGCTGTGGCCGATTGGCGGCGGGGCGTTGATCGGCGCGGCCGGCGGCTGGGTGCTGGGCGCGGTGTTGCGCTGGCGGGTGCGCGCGGGCGATCCGGTGCTGCGCGACGAGCTGCTGTATGTGGGCGCGGTGGCGCTGTGCTACGGCACGGCGCTGGCGCTGGAAGTGTCTTCTTTCGTGGTGGCGTTTGCGGCCGGCGTGTGGTTGATGCGGCCGCTGGAGACCGACGCGCTGGAGCCCAAGGCAAAGGCGCTGGCGGAGCGGCTGCACGAGTTCGGCGAGCGCTGCGAGCGGCTGATCGAGGCGGCGATGGTGCTGTTCGTGGGCGTGGCGCTGCACAGCGTGGTGATCGAGCCGCAGCACCTGGTGTATGCGCTGGCGCTGCTGCTGGTGGTGCGGCCTCTGTCGGTTTTGGCGGTGCTGCGCGGGCGGCTGCTGGAGACCCAGCAGCGCAGGCTGGTGGCCTGGTTTGGCATCCGCGGCATCGGCTCGCTTTTTTACCTGGCCTTTGCGATGGAGCACGGCGTGAGCGGCACGCTGGCGCACGAGCTGCTGGCCACCACACTGGTCTGCGTGGCGCTGTCGATCTTGCTGCACGGCGTGTCGGCCACGCCGCTGATGCGGGCCCACCGAGAGAGCGAGCCACGGGAGGACGCGGCAGCGCGTGCCGGCTGAGGCAGCCGGTTTCCCGCTGTCCCGTCCTACAGCAGCCAGCGGCGCTTTCTGACGCGTCGGCGGCGGCTGCCGCACCAGACTGGCTTGCATTCGTGTCCCGCGAATGCGGCCCCACGGGCACACAGCAGGAGAGTCAGATGTTCGACGTCAACGCCGCCGCTCAGAGCCACCCGCACGGTCTGATCACCCTTTTGCGAGACGAACACCAGCGCATGGACTGGATGCTGAGCCAGTACCGGCAGCAGGCCAACATCGGGCTGGATGCGCAGGATCGCCAGCGTCTGATTCAGCGGATCGAGCGGCACCTGCGGACACTGATCGTGATCAAGGAAACCCTCCTGTATCCGCTGGTGGAATCGAAGATCGCCCGGCCGACGATGGCGGCCCTGCGCTGCGATCACAACATCCTCCACGAGCGCTTGGTGGCGATGTCGAAGGAGATGCCCGACACCCTGGCCATGGACATCCACATGGATGAGCTCGCGCTGCATGTGCGCGACCACATCGCGGTCGAGGAGCGCCGGGTGTTCCCGGTGGCGCAGGCGCTGGACTCTGCGGATCTCGGTATGCGCTGCGCCCAACGCCGGGAGCAGTTGCTGAACCCGAGCCATGCGTGAAGGCCAGGCGCCAAAGAACGAACAAGCAGGGTTCGCCAAGACACACCGACACCGAGCGCAGCCAGCGCAAGGTTCGACGCAAAGCAGCAGCAGCGCGGGCGCGATCTGACGACACGGCCGGCACACCGGCAAGGCCGCGTCCTACAGCCCCCGCAGGTTCTCCGCCCGAAACTGAACACCTCGATGCATCGGTTGGCTGCTTCCACGCCAACCCCCGCATTCACCCACCTGAAGGAGACACATCATGGGCAAATATTTCATCGCATGGCTGTTGGGCGTGCCAGCGATTGTGCTGCTGATTTTCTGGTTCATCTGATGGCCATCGCACCTGACGCGGGCGTGGAGCCCCGGCGCGATGCGCCCGAGAAGGGGCAGACCGTGCCGAGCCGCAACCAGCAACCCGAACCGCGCCTGCCCCACGAGCGCGACGAGTCCAGCGACAGCCACCCGGGCACCAGCGATGAGCGGGTGGAGCAAGCGGCGCGCGATCTGGCGGACGGCCAGCAGGACACAGGGCGCTCGCCGGTGGTGACCGAACTGGCCCGCAAAGAATTCCCGTCGACAACATCCGCAGAACAGGCGCCCGAGAAAAAACCACCTCCCTGACAGCAGGGGCGCCAAGGTCGCCCAAACGGTGAGGTCACGCCCGGGTGCGGGTGCGCGATGCGCAACCGATGTGATGTGCGCCTTTCTGCTGACCCGCATCCCTCGCCCACGCAACCCACACAGTGAGTGGTTGCGGCAAAGCCAGCCGGGCCGAGCGCTGGGTGGTAAACCTTGTCAGTCGGTCTTCTTGGCGCCCCGGATGTTCATCGCCGCCAACGCCACCTGCAACACCACCAGCGCAGGCGCTGCGCTGTAGAAACCCCAGACGATCCACAGCAAATTGCTCAGCAGAAAGAGCCAGAAACCCACATGGCGCCGGGTGCGCGAAGACGACGCGACAAACCAGGCGGCACACACGGTCACCAGCATGGCCGGCCATTGCAGCGCAGAGAGCCACGGCTCCATATCGATCTCCCTTCAGCTCAGGCGCTGGTTCTGCACAGTTGGGCGGGTCTCAGCGTTCAACCGCGCGGTCAGCGAACGGGCGCAACCAGCCTTGCGCCAGTGGAGGGAGGTGGGAAATGTCATTTCGAATGGCGCTCGGCCCGGTCGGTGGCGGCGTCGGTGGCGTCCGCTTCCCACAGGTTGCTGGTGACATCGATCTTGCGCGCCATGCGGCTGGTGGGGTCGACATCGATCTGCACTTCGTAGCTGTTGTCGCCCTTGACGATCTCAAGCTCCATGCGGTCGAGCTCGCGGTCGTTGACTGCCGTCACCCGGTAGCCCAAGGCTTCCAGCTTGCCCCGGTACTCACCGACCTTCAGGTTGGCGGGAAGCGCTTTCTCCAACTGGTCTTTTTCATCGGTCCAGTTCTTCAGGTAGCGCTTGTCGCTGTAGCGCCCCTTCGGGTCAGCGACCATCGCGCCTGGGGGCCTGTAGGTCGGGTCGCCCACCATCTTCCCGGTGGTGTCGGCCGGATACACGTTGCGCACCACCTCAATCTGGGTCGGGCGCGCGGTGGAGCCGTTGCCGAAGTCGACCTGCACCTCGTGGCTGTTCTTGCCTCGCACCACCTCGTATTCAAGATAGTCGCGACGGTCTTCGTTGATCGCAGAGATGCGGTAACCGTTGGCTGCCAGGATCTTGTCGAGGTCTGCGCGGTTGCGACCCGCGCGAAGCGCCGCGGCCAACTGCCTGCGCTCTTCGGCTCTGCCCGCGATACTGTTGTATTGCCCCGCTGCTGCCGACATGGGCTGAGCGGCTGGCTGCGTGGTGGTGGCCATTCGGGTGCTGGTGTCGGCTGCGTGGGCGATGCCCGTGCCGATCAGGGCACTGGCTGCCCAGGCGATCAGGTGGAAATGCAATTTCATCGTGACTCTCCCATGGCGTGTGTGCGGACTGCGGTGGTCGGCACCAGCAGCCGCAAGGGCAGCTGCGCGATGCCATGCTGTGTCGAGGGCCGCTCTCGTTCAATGTAGGCAGCCCTTGGCACGGTGCGCGTCGGAACGGTTCGCCGACCCCGGTAGGACGCGTCTGATTCCCGACATGCCGAGGTGGCTGACACCTGCGACCCAAGCAGCGCCGCATCGGGCAGCGGCAGGCCACACGATGGCGGCGTGTCCGACCGCCGTTGTAGGCGTTGTCTGACGCCGCCGTCAGACGTGCCGGCTACAGTGGTCCTCGACGCCTGCGCAGCGTCTCACCATTCACCCGCAACCAAGCAAGGGAATCCCATGATTCGAGTAGGCATCGTGGACGACCACGCCGTGGTCCGCACCGGACTCAAGCAGTATCTGTCTGAGCATGTCGACGTGCGCGTCACTGGCGAAGGCAGCAATGGCGCCGACGCGCTGGAGCTCGCGCGCAAGG